>BJHT01000380.1 GCA_014193395.1 Verrucomicrobiota bacterium | reverse complement strand
CCGGCATGCGGTGGTCGGTCCGCGGTGCCAACGCCATCCTCGCGCTCCGCACCTGTCTGCTCTCCGACCGCTTCGAAGATTTCTGGGCTTCCCGCTCGTAGCCCCCACTTTTATCTCGTACACCCAATACAATTCTGAAACACCGCCGCCCCAAAAAAACCGGCAGGTTTTTCACTGCTGATCTCCAAGCGCCTGCCTGGCGTTTTCAGTGCCTGCGCCGTTGCTGACCGGACTTGATTCCACCGCCCCGCGCCAGCCTGTTATCGACGAATTGAAAAGAAAATTGAGTTCTCCGCCAAAAGTCTCCACTCTCGACGCCATGTTTCGCGCTTCGCTGTTTGCCGTCGCATTGCTCTTCGCCACATCCCTCACTCCGGATGCCGCGAGCAGTCCGAAAATCATCAAAGTTCTCCCCCATTTCCTCGATCAGGCGGGCCACCACACCCTGTCCCCCAGCCTCTACGAACGAGACGCCTACCAGACCCAACTCCGCAAACACCCGGAGCAAATCTCCGCCCTGCGGTTCGACATCCAGTGGAAGCCCGGTTCCGTCAAAGCGGCCGAGTGGAAATTGCGCGCCGAAATCCTCGGCACCAAGAGCCGCCCAAACGAATTCAAGACGGTGGAACGGGCGGTAAAACCCGGCTTCTGGTGGGAAAACTGGTCGGCCCTCTCGCTCTCCAAAGACGAATATTGCACCCTCGGTGAACTCAGCGCCTGGCGCATCACCCTGTGGGACGGCAGTAATCTGCTGGCCGAACAGAAGTCGTTCCTCTGGTAACCGGCGCAGCCTTTCCGAGCAGCCCGCCGGTCTTTCCTTCCGGAAAACACCGGAAAAACATGAACACGGAGGGCGCTGCGGCTTGGGAAGCCGGCATCGGAGGGGCAGGTAATCAGATGCAAGCCGAACCATCGTTCGGCCCTTTTTTAGCCGTCCCCGGCTTTCGTGCCTCCCGTCGTCCGCCGTTTCCATGCTGAACTTTTTGCGTTCACCACCCAACCCGCCCACAAAGGTTGCGCTTCCCATGCGAGCATCGGTTTCCTACGCTCCGCAATTATCTGTGCCGCAGCGGTCGAAATTCGTGGTAGGATCCCCCACCGCGCCAACTAGGCCGGGATGAGATAACCAACCTCTACATGAGCCATAGCCAACCACCTGCCGCGTCCGCGTCCGCCCGCAAACGGGTCGCCCTGAACGGCCGCTTTTCCGGCACCTTGAAGCCCACAGGCACGCAGACCGTGGCCTTCCACCTCTACGACGCCCTCCTCCGCGAGCCCCGCAACTTCGATCTCGTCATCTACGCGGACTCGCGCTTCCCCGGCCTGGCTCCGTGGAAAAACCAGCCGGGCGTCGAATTCATCGAGGTTCCTTTCAGCGACTGGGGCCGCGCGAAGGCGCAGATGTGGGAACAATTCACGATCTCGTCCGACGCCCGTCGCCGCGGTTGCACGCTGGTGCATCATCCGCTCACGACGTGCCCGCGCTTTCGGTTCGGCATCCGGCATCTCGTGACGATGCACGACGTTGGATTTTACGATTATCCCGATGGTTTCAGCCTCCCCTTCCTGTTTTTCCTGCGGCACGTCTGCGGGCCGGCCTTCCGCCGGGCCGATCATCTTGTCGCCGTTTCCGACTACGTTGTCCGCACCATCCAGCAGCACCTCCACGTCCCGCGCGAACGAATCAGCCGCGTCTATAATGCGATCAAGCCCATGGCCGGCCAGGCCCAGGCCCAAAACCTCCCGCGCAATCCCAACCTCATTTTCGGCATCAATCTCTGGCAGCCGCACAAAGGCCTGCCGCGCCTCCTCGAAGCCTTCGCCCGCCTCCGCGCCGAGCGTCCGAATCTGGAACTCCATCTCGCCGGCCGCCCCCAAGGCATGTTCCGCGATCAACCCGAACTCGCCGCCAAACTCACCGCGCCCGGCGTGAAACTCCTCGGCTACGTCAGCGACGAAGACCTCGCCAAAGCCTACGCCACCTGCGCCGTGTGCGCTTATCCCTCGTCCTCCGAGGGCTTCGGCCTCCCCGTCATCGAGGCCATGGCCGCGGGCGCGCCCGTGGTTACTTCCACCGCCACCGCCCTGCCCGAAGTCGCCGGCGGCAACGCCTTCCTCGTCGATCCCCTCTCCGTGGACAGCATTGCCCAAGGCCTGCGCGACGCGCTTGACGAACCCGCCGACGCCCGCGCCAGCCGCATCGCCAAAGGCAAAGTGTGGGCCAGCGGTTTCACCTGGCAAAACGCCGCCAAGGAATACGTCAAGCTCTACCAGCGCTTTCTGTGAACGTCGTTCCCCCGGTCTCGCCCAACGCCACCGGCCCGCGCCCGCGCCCCGCCGCGCGCCTGCATTGGAAAAAATGCCGCGCCGCCCGGCGCCCTCATCACTCGCTTTCCCCGTGGCCGACCCATCGTCCCACGCTGCTCCTAATTCAAAATTGATTTATGGCCAAACCCATCGCCCCCACCCCCAAGTCCGACCTCCGCGCCGCCGCGCCCGGCCCGCGTTTCCTCAGCAACCTCCTCGCCGATTACGTACGGAATCTCCCGCGCTTCTTCGACCCGACCACCGGCGCCGTGGTCGAAGCCCAGCGCGACGACGGCACCCCTGCGTTTCTTTTCACCGAGGTCACCGGCTACGCCATCCGCGAGCTGATGACCCTCTACAAAATGACCGCCGACATCGGGCACTTCGAACACGCCTGGCGCGCCGGCGCGTGGCTCCTCAACTTCGCCGCCAGCCCCGAAGGCTGGATGCGCACGCGCCATTATTTCGAGCACGACGAAGACCCCGACCGCGCGCTCTATTCCTTCGCGCATGGCAACATTTTCTCCTTCGACAGCGGCATCTGCCTCAACGGTCTGGCCGCGCTCTGCGAAGCCACGCGCGATCCCGCCTTGCTCCATCATCTCGCGCAGCGCCCCGAACTGCTCGGCCTCATCTCAGTCGATCAGCTCGTCGCCGGCTCGCTCGCGCTGGGCGACCGCCTGGCCGCGCTGGTCAGTGACAAAGGCTCCGTCCCGGCCATCTTCAATCCGCGTCTCGGACAAAAAGAACTGCGCTTCAAAAATCCGCGCTGGTCGCAAATCCGCGGCAGCTTCCACGCGAAAATCGCCGAGGCGCTCTCCGAACTTTTCCTCTTCTCGCAGGACGCCAAACACGCCGCCGCCGCACGCCGGCTGTGCGAATTCGCCCTCACGCGACAATTGGCCGACGGCCGTTTCGCCACCGACAAAGACGGCAACACCCAGCTCCACCCGCACTGCTACTCGGCGGAAGGCGTGTTGCGCACCGGTCAGGTGCTCGGCGAAGAACGCTTCATCGAGTCCGCGCGCAAAGCCACCGACTGGGCGCTGAGCCTGTGCCAGCGCGGCGTCATCCCGCAGGAATTCGGCCCCACGATCAAGAAGGCCTCCCCCTTCCGCACCGACGCGCTCTCGCAGGTGCTGCGCCTCGGCGCGCGCCTCATCGAGTGCAATCACGGCGACGACTCGTGGTGGAAACCCCTCAGCGAACTCGCCGGCCGCGTGCTGTCGATGAAAGACCCGCGCGACGGCTTTTATCGCTACGGCTTCTACGAATACCAGACGCCCTCCAAAACCGTCAGCTACTGGACGAACAACTTCGCCTTCAGCGCGCTCCTCGAGTACTGCGCCGCGTGGGTCTGCCGCAACAGCACCGTCCTCGTCCTCGCCGGCGGCATCGGCTCGCGCTGCTGGCCGATCTCGTGCGAAAGCAATCCCAAGCCCTTGTTCCGCGGCTTTCTCGGCGACCGCAGCCTCCTCGAGGAAACCGTCTCGCGTTTCACGCTCGCGGGCTGCGCGCTGCCCAACAACATCTTCATCCTCACCACCGGCAATGGTGTTCCGCTCGCCCGCGAGCAGATGGCCGCGCTCGGCATCCCGCCGGAAAACATCATCGAAGAACCCAAGCCCGAGGGCACGCTGGGCGCACTGCGCTTCGCCCTCGCGCAGATCGGCAAGGCCGGCAAGGAAATCCTCCTGCTCTCGATGGCCGACAATTTGATCCGCCCCATCGAGTCCTTCCGCGCCGCCCTGCTGCGCGCCGCGCTCGCCGCGCACGTCAGCGAGGACGGCCTCGTGCTCAGCCTCGGCGTGCCGACTGACGAACTCGACTCGCGCTACGGCCACGCCGTCTTCCGCACCGACAACGAAGTCATCCCCGGCGTTTATGCGGTCGATCGTTTCATCGAAAAACCCAAGGAAGCCCTCAAACTCGCCGCCGGTGAAAAGTTCACCTGGGACAGCGGCTGCGTCGTCGCGCGCCTCGGCTACCTGCGCGCCATCCTCAAAGAACTCGCCGGCGTCACCGGCGACCTGTCGCGGAAAATTCTCGAGAACCGCAAGTTCAACCTCGCCGTCTCGCCCTACCCGCCGAACATCCGCTTCGTCGATGTCGGCGCGCCCGGCCACGACCTGCGCCGCTTCTTCATGGGCGCCGAGCCGGACCGCGGCCACGGCAACGTTTCGCTCGGCCGCGGCGTCGATGTCACCTTCCTCCGCGCCGCGCGCAACATCGTCATCTCCGACCAGAAACCCATCGAGGTCGTCGGCCTAACCGACCATCTCATCATCGACAACCGGGTCACCAACACCGCCGTCGTCCTGCCCCTGACGAAGGTGGACACGCTGCCGGAAATGTACCGGATGTTCCTCGGCGTCGATCAGTTCCGCCCGTTCATCGCCGGCGGCCCGGCGTCGCAAAACGCCCTGGCCAGCCAGATGACCCGCGGCTGCTCCGGCAAATCCTCCTCGACCTCCACGCACGGCCTGGCGCTCGCAATCCATTGCGCCGATGTCCGCGTCGAGCGCACGCCCGAACGCCTGCGCGTGGTGTTCACCGGTCACACGGAATTCTCCGACCACGATGTCAACGTCCTCATCCGCAAACGCCACGAGCCCGACCTGGTGACGCACCTCATGGACGTGACCTACATCGCCAACCAGTGCAGCCAGAAGCTCAGCATGTCCGAGGAAGCCCGCAAACTTCTGCATCTCCTCTGCCTCGTCCACGACTACGGCGGCTTCCTCAGCGCTGAAGGCGCCAGCACCGAGATGGCCATCGCCAGCAAGATCGCGCAGATCACCAGCCTCAACTGGCGCTCGCTCGATTCCCGCGTGCTCCAGACCCTCATCCGCACCTCGACCAAGGTGAAGCTCTCCGCCAAGGAAGAAGAACTGCTGCCGAACTTCAACGACACCATCAACTCCGCCATCGAGATCCTCGACATCGAGCACATCCGCTCCCATCCGCTGCTCGACGAACTCCTCTTCCTCCTCTGCAATCAGGATCATCCCGGCGTCTTCCGCGCGCCCCTCGAAGATTATTTCAAGGCCCGCCCCTGCCGCCTCTCCAAGTCCGACATCCTGAAAATCTACAGTTGCCTCCGCACCGCCGAGGTCTGGTTCGGCGTGCAATCCATGTGGAAGCGCCAGCTCTTCCCGCGCGAAGAAGAAGACGGCGCGCAAGCGCTGGCCGCCATCGTCCACATGATCCGCGACACCGGCGGCGACCCCGCGCCCATCGTCAAGTTCATCAGCGACGCCATCGTCGATGAAACCTCCGCGCTCTCGCAATACACCAGCCGCGAACTGCGCTTCATTCCCCAGCCCGACGGCGACCGGCACTACGTTCCGCCCTACGGCAGCACCTTGGTTTACCGCCATTTCCTCCGCGAAAAACGCGTGACCAAAGCCGTCACGCAAGCCATCAGCCACACCCTCGCCGACGGCCAGGAATTCGAAAAACGCCTGCTCCTCTGGCTGCCCCACAACCTGAACGCCATCGCCACCTTCGTCGGCGTGAACCCCGACGCCGTCAAATCACTCGCGCAGGCCATCATGCAGAGATGCCTCTCCCACCATCAGGCCGTGTGGAGCCGGCACGTCAAAGCCCGCGACGCCCTGCTCGAGGTTTTGCGCGACGCCGGCACGCCACCTCCGACCGGTGGCGGCTCAGCCGGCTCGGCCCCGCCCTTCGGCGGCGCGCGCGCCAAGCTGGCCCCGGACAGCAGTCTGTTCTTCCACCAATCGACTGGCTTCCCGCACGAAACCACCGCGCAAGCCCACCTCCACACGGCCCTCGGACGCAGCGCCAGCGCCACGCCGCCGCGCGCGCGGCCCTGAATTCACGCGCTGCTCCAGAGCGCGGCCGGAGTGCGCCCGTCCCCGGGCGCAGCAAGGTGGAGCGCAGTGCGATGCTCGCCCATCCGACCACCCCGAGCGTGCCACCGCCACTGCGGCCGGGGACGCTGCCCATCATGCGGATCGCAGCAACAGCAAGGGGATTCTCGCGGAGCGACGGTTGCCGGTAGCCGAGGACTTCGATCAAAGGTTGCCAATGACGGAGAGCCGCAACCAGAGGAGCGCGACTGTGGAGTGCGGTGACTTGTCACCGCTTTCGCAAGGCGACTTGTCGCCGTCAAATTGCGGGACGCGTGAAGCCGAAATGGAGCGTTCACGGCTCGCGCCAGCGCCAGCCCGCCCGCGTGACCGGAGCCGCCCCAAAGCTCGACGGCGACAAGTCGCCTGCGCAAAAGCGATGACAAGTCACCGCACTCCAAAACCGTCGCTCCACGACAACCCGGAAACAG
>BJHT01000379.1 GCA_014193395.1 Verrucomicrobiota bacterium | reverse complement strand
GGGGGGGGGGGGGGGGGGGGGGGGGGGGGGGAGGGGGGGGGGGGGGGGGGGGGGGGGGGGGGGGGGGGGAGTGGAACCGGGTGAAGGGGGGGGGGGAGTCCGGCAGAAAAATGGGGGCAGAAAAAAATGGGGAGAGGGAGGAGCACTGACTTCCACATCGGCGCGTGATGGTGGCGGGGGGCGCGCGCCGATGGAGCGCGACCGGTCCTCGGTTCGTTGCGGGCGTGAGGACGAGGAGGGTGAGGATTTTTTGGCGCTCCCGCGAGTGAGGAGCCGCTGCGGGCGGGGACCGCCCGCGGGCCTGCCAAGACGAGCGCGCCGCGCTGCGGTGGCGGTCAGCGGGAGGGCAGGTATTCGGGCAGGGGTTTGAGCCAGCCGGAGTGGATGAGGAGCACGATCAGGGCGGTGTAGGCGAGAGAGATGGCGAGGTCGCGGAGGATGGCTTTGCGGGTGTAGGGCTGGGCTTCGCCGGTGAGGGCCTGTGCGCCGCCTTTGTGGAGGAGCACGAAGCCGAGGACGTTGGTGAGCCAATAGCCGAGCACGAAACTGGCGGTGAAGGCGGGCCGGTGGAAGAAGCTCACGAGCCACGCGAAGGCCCACGCCAGCGGGATGTTTACGAAAAGATCGTTCCACCACGACAGCGGCGAGAGCAGGAAGCCGATGAAGGCGATCACGCTGCCACGGAATTTACGTTTCCACTGCGGCACAGGAAGGGGAGCAGGAACCGGGGCGCGGCCCGGCGCGGGTGATTGGTTTACCGGCGGGACCGATTGCGGTGCCATCAACGTCCGGGGCCGGGCGGTGCGGCGTTGAGGAATTCGATCGCGGCAGCTTCGGGCGCAAAGGTCGGGCGAATGGGTTGTTTGCCGGTGAGGTAGTTCACGAGGTTGGTGCGGTAGGGTTTCTCGGCGACGGAGAGGCGCACGCTCACGCGCGGGTCGGATTCGGTGCCGATGCGGACGATGGCCTCGTCGTTCTCGTGACGGATTTCGCCGCCGCCGGCGCGGAATTCGGCGAGGAGCTTCTGGTATTTCGGCTCGTCGGCGACGGCCTTGTCGTATTCCGCGCGGGACGCGGGACCGCGGATCAGCAGGCGGTTGCCGGCGACCGTGAGGACATCCTGCTTGCGCTCGAGCCAGCGGTTAAGGCGGGCCTTGCGTTCGTCCGCTCCGTCGGGCTTGGCGGCTTCTTCGATGATGAGGTCGCGGAGCACGCGGTTGGCGGCGGGGAGCAACTGCGAGAAGCGGGTGAGGGTCACGCGCTGAACGCCGCAGAGGCGTTTGTCGGCGTCGAGATAGAAGGCGCCGTTTTCGACGCGGACGTTGGCGAGGAGAAGTTTCAGCAGCGCCTCGAGGTTCTGCTTTTGGGCGGTCTGGCGGGCGAGTTCGGCCCCGGTGGCGTCGGGTGTGGCGGCGAGGGAATTGGTGAGGGCTTCCTCGACTTTGGTGCGGGAGTATTCGGTGATCCAGTTGGCGAAGAAAAAGGTGCGCTGACTTTTGAAAACGGAATCGAGTTGTTCGATTTCGTTGCGGGTGATTTCGCCGGGTTCGTCGCTGCCAAAGAGGCCGTGGTAGGTCTGAAAGATGCGCACGGTGTCGGTCTTCGGGTCGTGCTGGTAGGTGGCGGTTTGCTGCACCCAGTCGAGGCAGCCGGTGAGGCCGGCGGCGAGCAGGACCAGGGCGGAAACGGTAAGGAGTCGTCTAGTCATGACGGGAGCGTGTGCGGTTTCGGGGGGAGGGGCAAGCTTCGACGCTGAGCGGCGATGCACGTGGATGTGGGGGGAAGGATCGAATCGGGGTCGGGCTTGGAGTTTTGTACGCCGCGGACCAAGGCGGGGGAGCGCCGGTCGCTGCTGCTCTTTGGGCGAATCGTCGAACGATAGCTTGCCGGCGACGGCGGGCAAACGGGGCGTCACGTGGCGATCACCGCCGCTTTCCAATGCGGCCCCGGGGCTTCTCTGCCTTTCTTCCCATCTCTGCGGTGTTTTGAGCGGGCTGCCGGCCAGACGTCCCGCCGCGGCGGGGCGAAGGCCGAGCAGAACACCGCAGAGATGGGAAGAAACGCAGAGGGTCGCGGGTGGCGGTTCGATCCGAAAATACGCGCGGAGGAAAGGGTGCCGCCCGGCCTCGCTGAACGTCTTCGCGGGGCCGTCGCTCCGCGCGACGATCGCGGTGCAACTGCGGCGATCCGTGGAACGAGCAGTGTCGCCGTACGCGACAAGGTGTAGCGCAGTAAGGTGCGGGTGAATTCCAACGCGTTTGCGCGTGCGGGCGTCGCTGTGGCCGGGGACGGCCACACTCCGGGATCGTCGCGTGGCGGTCGTGCTCGCGGCGCGACGGCTACTTTTCCGCAGCAGAAAGTGCGGCGAGCATGGCTTCGACTTCGGCGAGGGTGCCGAGGGGGACGAGGAGTTGATAGGTGTAGTCGCCGGCGGGGAGCGAGTCAGGGGAGCGGAGACGGAAGACACAGTTCCATTTCACCACTTTCTCCGGGCCGAATCGCCAGCGGCCGTAAGTCGGTCCAGTCTGGCCGGCGCGCGGCTGCGGCGGCGCGTAGATGCCCATGGCGTGGCTGCCGCTGGCGGTGGCGAGAACGACGGGGCGCGGGATTTCGCCGGGGCCGTCGGTGAGGGGTTCGAGCTTTTTGGTGGTGACATTGAACTGCCAGAAGCGCTCGAAGGCCGCGGGCATGTAACCCGTGAGGGCTTCGAATTGCGCGGTGCGATGCAGCTCGCCGGCGGGCACGGTGAAGGTGACTTGGTAGTCGAGCATTTGCGGAAAGCGATCGTGGCCGAGGCGGACGCGCTTGGTGAGGAGGTGCGCGGAGAGGATGTTGGTGTTGCGGGCGAGCTGGCCGGCGGAGCGTTCGCCGGGGGCGAGCCAGTAGGCCATCTGGGTGCGGGTGAAGAGTTCGTTGTTCGCGCTGCGGAGTTCGAGGAGTTTGCTCGTGGAGCGCGGGCCGGCACCGTCGCGGCGGGAGCCGGCTTCGGTGGGGTTGAAGGTCTCGGCGTTGGCAGTCGGCGAATTGTCGAAGGACGACGCGGACTGGAGTTGTCGTCCGTGATCGACGCTGTCGATGAATTCCATGCCGTTGAAGGTGAGGGAATGGATCGCGCCGGCGAGGCGCGCGGTGGTGGTGAGGACGATTTCCGACGCGCCCGCCGGGGCGCGGGTGACGGAGTGGCCGAAGAGCGGCGCTGGCTCGGGGCCGGGAGCGTAGCGCCATTCGGTGACGAGCTTGCCGTCGGCGTCGCGCAGGGCGAGGCGGGCGAGGTGGATTTCTCCGGGTGCAGTGGACGGATCCCAGCGCAGGGCGGTGAGGGCGTTGGTGGCGGGCAGTTTTACCGAGTAGTCGTGCCAGAGGTTGTCGTGCTCGACGGGGAAGGTGACGCTGTCGCGGGGCGCGAAGCCGTCACGCGCCGAAGTGCTCCAGAAGAACTGACCGGGGCCGGCGCTGGTGGAGCGCAGGCGGAGTTCGGCGACGAAGGGCGGGCGGCCTGCGGGGACAAGGCGGGCGTGGATAAAAGGGTCGCCGCCGAGGGAGGTGAGGATGCACTGACCGTCGCGCATTTCGAGACGCGCATCGCGGCTGGCGGACCAGGCGGGGAGCAAAGGAGGGGCGCTTGATTGAGCAGCGGCGACGTGTGGGAGTGCGGGCGCGAGCAGGAGGCAGAGAGCGGTAACGAAGCGCAGGAGGTACAAGCGGACGAGGAGTGTCGAGGGTTGCGCGGGGCGTTTTTCACGGACGAAAATTCCTGGCCCCGAAACGCCGCGCACGGAACGGGAAAACGGATTGGCAGGGGAATTTGGGGCAAGGAAATTTTTCACCGGAAAAAAAGGTGGAACCACGAAATAAACGAAAACCACGTAAGGAGAAGGCCGTGCGGAATCGGAGTGAGGCGACACACCGGAGAGGGAACGGGAACCTGACACACCACGATTCTGCCCTTTGTTTTCGCGCCTTTCGCGGGTTCCGCTTTTTTCGAGATTCACCGCGTCTGCCGGCTCGAGGTTTGCTCGTGCCGGGGGGGGCGGTCGTCCCGAAAACTGCGGAGGCGCCGGACGGTCTGGCCGTCCGACGCCTCGTCGCTGCGGTTGCCCGACGGGGCCGATTATTTTTCGGTGTCGCCCATCTTTTCCATCATGACGATGAGGGGCAGGAACATCGCGATGACGATGCTGCCGACGACGACGGCAAGGAAGACGATCATGACGGGTTCGAGCAGCGAGGTCATGGCACCGACGGCGTTATCGACTTCTTCTTCGTAGTTGTCGGCGACCTTCATCAACATTTCGGGGAGGGCACCGGTTTGCTCGCCGACGTCCACCATGCTGATGACCATGGGCGGGAAGACGCGGGAGGATTCCATCGGCGAGACGATGGGTTCGCCTTCCTTCACGGCGTCCTGAATGGCGGTGACGGCGTTGGTGACGATGATGTTGCCGGCGGTTTCCTTGACGATGTTGAGGGACTGTAGAATGGGAACACCGCTGCTCACCAGCGTGCCGAGCGTGCGCGAGAAGCGGGCGATGGCGACCTTGCTGACCACCGGGCCGAGGCCGGGCATGGTGAGCAGCATCTTGTCCTTGAAGTAACTCCCCTTCTTAGTTTTGAGGATGAGTTTGATTGTAACGACGATGCCAACGACGATTCCCACGGTGGCGAGGATGTTGTTCTTGATGAAGTTGGAGATGCCGAGCACCAACTGCGTGAAGCCGGGCATCGGTTCGCCGTTCAACATGTCCTTGAAGATTTCCTCAAATTTCGGAACGACGAAGGTCATGAGGACGCCAACGATGACCACGGCCACAAAGAGGACGGCCATGGGGTAGAACAACGCCGCCTTGACCTTGCCTTTGATTTTCTCGGCTTTTTCCTGAAACTCGGCGAGACGGTTGAGGACGACTTCCAACACGCCGCCCAGTTCGCCGGCTTTCACCATGTTGACGAAGAGCCGGTCGAATGTTTTGGGGTGGCCGCCGAGCGCTTCGGAGAAGGTGCTGCCGCCTTCGATCGAGCCGGCCAGTTTGCCGACAATTTCCTTGAGCGTCGGATCCTTTTCCTGCTTTTGGAGCACGCGCAATCCGCGCAGCAGGGGGAGGCCGGCGTCCACGAGCGTGGCCAACTGGCGGGTGAAAGTGGACAGGGTCTTGGCTTTTACCTTCCCCCCGATGCCGGGGATCTTGATGTTGAGGGAGAGGTTGAGTCCCTTGCCCTTGGGCTTGGCCGCACCTTTTTCCTTGGGGGCGACGGCTTTTTCGCCCTCTTTGCCGCCTTTGCCAGCCTTGGGTTTTTCGGCTTCCACCACCTTGGTGGGGAAGAGGCCCATTTCCTTGATGCGCCCGATGGCCTCGTTCTGATTGGCGACATCAATGGTGCCCTTGGTCTCCTTGCCCTTGGCATCCATCGCGACGTATTGAAACTTTGGCATAACGGGCCTCTCGGTTAGGTGTATTTGATGACTTCTTCGATGGTCGTCTGGCCGTCGTAAATGGACTGCAGGCCGTCCTGCCGGATGGAACGCATGCCTTTTTCCATGGCCTTCTGCTTGATGACCATGCCCGGCGCGCGCTCGTTAATCAAGATGCGTACGTCGTCGTTGATACGGAGAAGTTCGTAGATGCCTTTGCGCCCGCGGTAGCCGGTGTCGTTGCAGTTTTCGCAGCCACGGCCGTAGAAGAAGGATTTGTCGCCGATGTCGTGGAGCGAGAGATTAAGCATCGACAACTGCGCTTCGGTCGGCTCGTAGGGCGAACGGCACTGCTTGCAGATGGTCCGCACCAGGCGCTGGGCGACCACGCCCATCAAGCTGGAGGAAATAAGGAACGGCTCCACCCCCATGTCCACGAGGCGGGTCACGGCCCCGCAGGCGTCGTTGGTGTGGAGCGTGGTCAAGACGAAGTGGCCGGTGAGCGAGGCCTGAATGGAAATCTGCGCCGTCTCCAGGTCGCGCATTTCCCCGATCATGATGATATCGGGATCCTGCCGCAAAAAGGCGCGCAGGGCCTTGCTGAAGGTCATGCCGAGGGCCTCGTTGACCGGCACCTGCATGATGCCCTCGATGTCATATTCCACGGGGTCCTCGGCGGTGAGGAGTTTCACTTCGATGGAATTGATGCGGCGCAGGCAGGCGTAGAGCGTCGTAGTCTTGCCCGAGCCGGTCGGTCCGGTGACAACGAAGATGCCGTTGGGCTGTTCGATGATCGAACCCATCGCTTCGTACACATCCTTGGGAATACCCAAGGCCTCAAGGTCCAGCTTGATCGCGCCGCGATCCAGAACGCGCAACACGACCGACTCGCCGAAGCGCGTGGGCAAGGTGGAAACGCGGAAGTCGATGGGCCGCCCGCCGACGCTGGTCGAGATACGACCGTCCTGCGGCAGACGTTTTTCGGAAATGTTGAGGTTAGCCATGACCTTCAACCGCGACGACACGGGCACCGCCAGATACTTGGGCGGTGGAGCCATCTCGTAGAGCGCGCCGTCCACGCGGTAGCGGATCTTGAACTCGTCCTCGAACGGCTCGAAGTGAATGTCGCTGGCGCGGTCCTTGATGGCTTGGAAGAGGACGAGATTGACGAACTTGATGATGGGGTTGGCGTTGGCGAGCCCGTCACCGGCGGCG
>BJHT01000378.1 GCA_014193395.1 Verrucomicrobiota bacterium | reverse complement strand
GCCCTGGCGTTGCTGTTCGAGTTTTGGGTAAGCGGGGATTTTGGTTTTCATATTGTAGCCATAATACTACAAATCTGCGGTCAAAACCAAAGGAAAACCACAAAACCCACTTTTATCTCGTACACCCACGTCACGCGCCAACGTTGACAAACGGTCCCGTTTTGTTGTCCCCTCGCAACCCGCAATCCAAAACCACAACCATTCATTCACATGCGCCTAAGACTTCCGCTCCTGCTCACCATCGCCGCCCTGTTAAACCAGGCCGCTGCCGTCGAATACCAAACCGTCCCCGACTGGCTGAAACTGCCCGAGGGCCGCACCCAGCTCGGCAATCAGCATGGCGACGTCGCCGTCAGTTCCGCGGGCGAAGTATATGTCAGCACCATGGACCCGAAGGCCGGCTTGCAGGTCTATGGCGCGGACGGCAAGTGGCTCCGCAACGTCCCCAACGCCCCGGCTGATTTCCACGGCTTTGTCATCAAGAAACAGGCCGACGGCGAATTCATCTACGGCCCCCGCCTCGGCGGCGGCAACATCCTCAAGCTCACCCTCGACGGCAAAGAGGTCTTGAACATCCCGTCCTCCGTCATCCCCGACGACTTCAAGGTGAAGAACAAAGACGGCAAAACCCGCGTCGCCATGACCGGCATGGACGTCGCCCCCGACGGCGACTGGTACGTCACCGACGGCTACGCCAGCAGCTACGTCCACCGCTTCGACAAGACCGGCAAATACCTCAAATCCTTCGGCGGCAAGAAGGCCCCCTACAACTTCACGACGCTCCACAAAATCGCCGTGGACACCCGCTTCACGCCCGTCCGCATCATCTGCTGCGACCGTGAAGCTCTGCGCGTCGTCCACCTCTCCACCGACGGCGAATTTCTCGGCGTCGTCGCCAAGGACCTCCTCGCCCCCGCCGCCATCGCCGTGCAGGGCGACTACGCGCTCGTCGGCGAAATCCGCGGGGCCGTCAGCGTTCTCGACAAGGAAGGCAAGCTTGTCGCCCGCCTCGGCCTCAACACCACCCCGGGCGAAACCGGCAACAACAATCTCGAACCCGCCAAGTGGCGTCCCGGCTTCGTCACCGCCCCGCACGGTGTCGCGTTCAACGCCGCCGGCGACATCTTTGTCTCCGAGTACAACAAGTTCGGCCGCGTCCACCGCTTCAATGTGAAGTAACGCGCGAAGAAAAATCAGACCAGCCCGGCCCTCCCGCGCGTTGCGGTTTGGCCGGGCTTTTTTATTGCGCGGGTTTCACATTCACGCGACCGGCCAGCCAGCCCCACCCCCATTCCCTTGCCCCAAATTCCCCTGCCAAATTCGGCCCTGCTTGCAGCGGTCCCGCCAGCCCGATCACCCCGGTGCCGCCATGCCCGGAGAACGCAAGCCCGGACCACCGCGTCGGAATTCGCCGGCCAGCTGTACAGCGTTCCAGCACCGCGACCAGAGGCCCTGCTCGGTGTTGATGCCAGCCCCGCCGCCCGGGTGACCTTCACACCTCTAGGATCGCATCACTGGCGGTCCGGCCCGAGACAAAGCGTACGGAATTATCCGGCCGCTTCGTGCCCTCAATGCCGCTGCTTGCGAGACGCCCGCGCCCCGCAAGTACCCGGTCCTACTTGGGGATCTGGTTCAGCGTGTAATACGCCGCATCATGCACCAGCGGCTTGCCATCCGCCGAGCGCACGCCGGGGACGTGCAACTCATGTACATGCCCTTCCTGCAAGCCATCGACCACCAGGCGCACGCTCAGGCCATCTGCGGCGACGGTCGCGGATTTGATAGTCGGCTTGGTCCCGTCCACCTCGGGGCTGCCGTAGCTGCTTTGGTAAATGTAGGTGTAGGTCTCCATCTGATAACTCGCCGGGGAACTCGCCGAACCCGCATCGACCGCCGACGTGAAGGCCAGCTCGAACCCATCCGGCCGCGCGCGCATCTCGGAAATCTCGAACGGCTTCTTCCCCGTCCACACGAGCCGTTGCAAGGCGAAGGGCTTGCCGCCGCGCGCGCCCCAACCACGGTCCGTGCCGCCGACAAACAGCGAGCCATCGGGCGTCATCTCCAAGCTCAGGCAGCCGGAGTCAAAGCCCGCGCGGAAGGGATAGCACGCACCTTGGTAACGACCGTTCACCTTCTCCAACTGCACGCGCATCACGGTGCTGTGCGTCTGGTCGCCGACGAAAAGTTGGTTCTGGAAAATGCCGAATTTCCCGCCCGTCGTGTCACACGCGATGCCGCTCGCGGACTGCCCCATCTTGCGATACGGAAAAATCACCGGCGGCGGCATGAGCTGCGGAATCTTCTTCGCCTCGATGTGCATCCGGCTGCCGCTCTTGGGTTCTTCCGGCTGCTTCCCGAGCGCGTCGGTGAGCATGTACCATTTGTTGCCCTGCGGATTTCCCTGAAACGTCCCCGGCTCCAGATGCTTCAGCGCGCACGCGCCGTTCCACGGCCCCTGGTTGTCCGTGTAAAACATGTCGCCCACCGCATTCGCGCCGATGCCGCCGGGCGACCGCACGCCGCTGCACGTCGGGATCACCTTGCCATCGTGCGAGACGCGCAGGCTCCAGCCGCGATACGGATTCTCGCTCGTGAAGGAACCGGTCAGGCACAGCACCGTCCAGATGTTGCCGTCCTTGTCGAACTTCGAGCCGAACGCGTACTCGTGATAATCCCCGTTGATCCCCCACGGATCCGCGATGGTCTCGAACACATCCGCGCGGCCCTTGCCCTTCGTGTCCTTCATGCGCGTGACCTCGCAGCGCTGCACGCAATACAGCCAGCCGTCGCGGATCGTCAGCCCGAGAATCTCGTGCAGCCCGCTCGCATACAGATTGAACTTCACGTTCTCCGGCGGATTCGCGAACGCGCCCTCGACCATGTAGATCTCGCCGATGCGCGTCGCCACCGCGAGCTTGCCGTCCGGCATCAATTGCAGCGCGCTCGCCTCCAGCGTGATCCCCTTTGGAATCGGCAGCGTGACGATCTGATAATAGTCGCTCTCCGGCGGCGCAGTCTCCGCCGCGCGGGCCTGATCCACGACGCCGCCCGCGACCGCTGCGACCAGCGCGAGCACCAGCTTCACCCCGATTTTCGTTTTCGTTGTCTTCATGAAAATCCTTACCACTTGAATTCCTCGACCAGCTTCGCCGCGCCGCCGTTGAACTTCACCGGCACGATCACTTCCTGTTTCCCGCCCACTTCGCGCAGCACCGCCTTGCCCTCACCCGTCACGCGCAGCTTCAGCCGTTCATCCACCAGGAAGCTGCCGTCCGCCTGCGCCACGATCTTCGCGCCCACCGCCGCGCGGAACCACAGATTGTCCACCGGCGTCGCCGCCTTGAGCGTCAGCGTGCGTTGGAGGAACGGATCCTCCTCGCCCGCCACCGCCGTCGGGAAATCCTCGATCTCCACCGTCTTGAACGAATAGCGGAACGTCGGCCGCTGTTGTTCATCCAGCCGGTAGCCGCGCATCTGGAACTCCGCCTTCTTGCCCGCGTCCGTCGGCCACGCCGCCTTCTCGTCCGCGAGCACCGCGAACTCCGGCCCCGCCGGCAGCTTCAGCACATTCCCGCCGAGCGGTTTTTCAAAACCCACGCCGCGCCCCGTGCGATGTCGCGCCGCGTCGATGAACGCCCCCTGCCAGATCAACGCCAGCCGCACGTCGTTCGCGTCGAACGCCAGATTCGCCTTCTCGGGGTAGCCCACGCCGATCGCGCGCGAACCCGCGCCGTCGATGAAGTTCCGGTAAATCACCGCCTCGTTCGTCGCCTGAATTTCCATCTTCCCCTGCACCAATCCCACCGGCAGGTCGGTGAAATTTTTCCGCGCCAGATACATCCACAGCGCGTCGATCTGCTTCTCCGTGTTGCCCGCGAGCACGTCCTTGTTCACCGCCTTGCCCTCCGGCCAGAACGGCGGCATCCGCGTCCCCGGCCGCAGCGATGCGGGATCGAGCAGATACCGGCGGAACCAATCCCACTTCAACCGCTGCCCCGTCGTCGCCAGATCGAGCGCGGGCACGCCGAGCGATTTGTTCCCCGCAAAATTGTGACACGCGATGCACGACAGCCCCGTCGTTCCCACGAGCCGCCGCCCGTGCTTCGCCGCCTCCGCCGCGCCGGGCGCGAACCCGTTCGGCTGCGGCGGCGCATCCGCCGGCGCGTCCGCCAGCTCAAGCGCCGCCGGCAGATGCCCCACGTTCGCCGCGCCAAACTGCGGCATCCGCGTCGCCATGTAGGGCCGCACCGCGCCCGCCTCGGTGAGCACCGTCTTCATCCACGACGCCTGCAGCTTCGCACCCACCGCGTGCAACGTCGGCGGCATCCGGCCCTCGTCGCCGAGGTCCACCTCGCCGTTCACGCCGAAATAATCCGCGCGTGCCGTCCCCGGTCCGCCCTGCCCGTCGCGCGCATGACACGCAAAACAATTGAACGTCGCCAGCGTCCGCCCGACCTGCTCCTTGTGCCCGAGCGGCTGGCTCAACGCCGCCCGCTTCGCCAGCGTCGCGCGAATCGCCGCGCGCTGGCTCGCCGTGAGATAAAACTGCGGCAATCCCGCTGGCACCTGATCGGCCACGCAGCTCTTCGCCGCCGCCGGATTGAGCGCCGCGAAATCGCGCGCTGCGAGCAGGCCGTCCGTCGGCACGCCCTTGACCTGATGGCACGAGAGGCAGTTCAGCGAGACGAACAACTCCTTCCCACGCGCCACCTTCGCGTCCTCCACCGCGAACTTCGTCTCGCCCAGCGGCAGCATCGGCCGGCCGAGATGCGACAACACCTTCGTCGGAATCTCCTGCTTCGCCACACCCGGCCCCTCGTAGGAAACCTTCAACTCGAAACCCGCGCCCCCATTGAAAAACGTCACGAGAATCGGATGGTCGCCCGCTGGCAGCTTGATCGTCCCCTTGCGTTCCTGCGGCGGATGCACCCCGCCGTTGTCCACAATCTTCGTGTCGCCGATGTAGAGAAACGAACCGTCATCGGACGACGTGTAAAACGTGTAATCACCCGCCTTCGCCAACGTGATCACGCCCGAAAATTTGAGGCCGAAATTGTCCTTCCGCTTCGCCGGCGTCGGCACGAACCGCTCGACCGACCCGCTCGCCACCGGCTTGTCCTTGTCGAACTTGATCTTCGCGCCATCGCCCGCCTCGAAATACTCATACTTCAATCCCGCCGCCCGCACCGGCGCGCCGCCCGCGTCCGTCGCCGTCAGTTGCGCGCGCTGCAAATACATCGCAATCGCCGTCGCCTCGGACTCGTTCAGATTCAGCGACGGCATCCGCCCTGAAGGCCGCACCTTGAGCGGGTTCATCAGAAACTTCGCCAACTCCGACACCGTGGTCTTGCGCGCTTGATTGCCCAGCGGCACCGACACCAACTTCAGCGCCTCCAAATCCGGCGCGGCACCGGCCGCGGCCGGCGGCGCTTCCTGCGGCGCATGACACGCCACGCACCCGACTGAGTGGAACAATTGTTTTCCCCGCTGCACAACGAACAAATCCCCCGTCGGCGCGGCCGTGGCCGCCGGTGCCGGCATGATCGACGTGAGGAAATGGGTGAGCGCCTCGACTGCCTCCGCCTTCTCGCCCGCGGCCATTCCGTGCAGCAGATCCGGCATCGTCGTGCCCGGCTTGTCCCCGTGCGGGTTCGTCAGGAAATCGCGCAGATACTGCGGCGTGATCCGCAGCCCGCCCTCGCCCAGCGTCGGCGGACGCTTCGACGCGAGCCGCTGCTTCACGGGATTCGCCGCCGCGTGACAGCCGACGCAGTTCAGTTCCGCAAGCAGCAGTTCGCCCGCGTCCACGCCCGGCACCGTCTCCGGCAGCAACCCGAGAATCACGCCCGTCGGCTGATTCTGCGCGCGCGCCGAGGGGGCAGGCAGCCACGCCACCAGCCCCGCGAGCAGGCCGGCGACGAGACGAACGGAAAGCAGCGACCAGCGGGTCGAGGAAGAAAAACAGGTTCGCATGATGACAGCAGAGAGCAGGTTTTGTTGCGCCACGCACGCAGCAGTCACACGGGCGGCAGGCGTGCGCGAACGCTGCGGCAACGGCGGCGGCGAGCAAGAAAGAACTGCGGGGTGACGACGGCCCGTCGTCACGGGCGCGTCCGCGCACTGCCCGTACCGCAGGTTTCCAAACCTGCTGTGTCGCCGATTTCCAAATCGGCGGGCGTCGATGGGATTGGGGGTTTGAATTATCCGGTGCGCTCTTGGCGGCTGGACGCCCCGCGGGTTTAGAAACCCGCGATACAGCAGACTTGGAAGTCTGCGCTACACGAGCCATGCGAAATCGCCCCGTCGCCACGGGCGCGTCCGCGCGCTGCCCCGTAGCGCAGGTTTCCAAACCTGCCGTGTCGCCGATTTCCAAATCGGCGGGCGTCGCTGGGATTGGGGCGTTTGAATTATCCGGTGCGCTCTTGGCGGCTGGACGCCCCGCGGGTTTAGAAACCCGCGATACAGCAGACTTGGAAGTCTGCGCTACACGAGCCAGGCGAATGCACCCCTTCACCACGCCCCACGCATCACGCATCACGCATCACGCATCACCCGCCACCCGTCACTCCCTCCCCGGTGGGTGTACGAGATCCCACTTTTTCCTACGAGCGGGAAGCCCAGAAATCTTCGAAGCGGTCGGAGAGCAGACAGGTGCGGAGCGC
>BJHT01000377.1 GCA_014193395.1 Verrucomicrobiota bacterium | reverse complement strand
GGGGGGGGGGGGGGGGGGGGGGGGGAGTTCGCGGTGAGTGCGGCGGATCGGGCGCACTGGGCGTTTCAGCCGGTGAAGCGTCCGCCGGTGCCGGAGGTTCGGCAGGCGGAATTCGCCAGTCGCAATTCGCAATTCGGCATTCGCAATTCCATCGACGCGTTTTTGTTGGCGAAGTTGCACGCGGCCGGGCTGGCGTTCGCGCCACCGGCCACGAAGGAGGCGCAGTTGCGGCGCGTGTCGCTGGACCTGACCGGCCTGCCGCCGACGCTGGCGGAACTGGACGCGTTTCTCGCGGACACTTCCGCGGAGGCGTGGGCGAAGGTGGTGGACCGGTTGCTGGCGTCGCCGCATTACGGCGAGCGCTGGGGGCGGCACTGGCTGGACCTGGCGCGCTATGCGGACACGGAGGGTTTCGAGCACGACGTGACGCGGCCGAACGCGTGGCGCTACCGCGATTACGTGGTGCGCTCGCTCAATGCGGACAAGCCTTACGACCGCTTCGTGAGCGAACAGATTGCCGGGGATGAGCTCTGGCCGGGCGATCCCGAGGCGCTCATCGCCACGGGGTTCAATCTCATCGGCCCGGACATGACGGACAGTTCGGACCAGATTCAGCGCCGCCTCAACACGCTCAACGACATGACGGATGCGACGGCGGCGGTTTTTCTCGGGCTGACACTGGGCTGCGCGCGGTGTCACGACCACAAGTTCGAGCCGCTGGCGCAGCGGGATTATTTCGCGTTGCAGGCGTTCTTCATGCCGGCGGCGTTCAAGCGCGAGACGCCAGTGCCGACGGCGGAGGAACGGGCCGCGAACGAACGGGCGGTGCGGGAAAATCAGGCGCGGCCGGCGGTGCGCGAACTCGCGGCGCTCGAAGCGCCGTATCGCGAAAAGCTGCGCGCCGCCAAGCTCGCGAAGCAGCCGGCGGAAGTCCGCGAGGCGCACAACACGCCGGCGGAACAACGCACGGCGGCGCAGGCGAATCTGGTGTTCGAGACGGTCGCCGCGGTGACGGTGACGGAGAAGGAACTGGTCGCGGCGTTGAGCGGCGCAGACCGCGAGCGCCGGCGCGAACTGGCGGAGGCGGTGAAGAAATTTTCCACGCCCGCGCAGTTGCCGACGGCGCTCACGTTGGCGAGCAGCAATGCGGTTCCGGCGAGCGCGCGGATTCTGAACCGCGGTGATTACAACCAACCGCGCGAGCTGGTGGCGGCGGGTTTTCCGCAGGTGCTCGCCGGAGTCTCCGCGCGGGCCGACACGACCGGCGGTCCGCGTGCGCAGCTCGCGCGGTGGATCGCCAGCCCGGAGAATCCGCTCACCGCGCGCGTGATCGTGAACCGCGTCTGGCAGCATCATTTCGGGCGCGGCCTCGTCGCGACGCCGAGCGAGTTCGGCACGCGCGGCGCGAAGCCGTCACATCCCGAGCTGCTCGACTGGCTGGCGAGCGAGTTCGTGGCGGGCGGGTGGAGTTTGAAGAAGCTGCACCGGCTGGTGGTGACGAGCGCGGCGTATCGGCAGGCGACGACTCATGAGTATGAGGGTGTGAGGGTGCGAGGGTCTGAGAGAGGGGGAACGAGCGCGAGTTCTCCCTCACACCCTCATACGCTCACACCCTCGCACAATACCATCGATCCGGAGAACCGGCTGCTCTGGCGCATGAACCGTCTCCGCCTCGAGGGCGAGATCATCCGCGACAGCCTCCTCGCGGTGAGCGGACGGTTGAATCCGAAGGTCGGCGGGCCGGGCATTTTCCCGCCGATTCCCGCCGATGCGATCAAAGGCTCGCGCGGTTGGAACGTGTCGGCGGATGCAGGCGAGCACGACCGGCGCAGCCTCTACATTTTCGCGAAACGGAATCTGCGCTTTCCCTTCCTCGAAGTTTTCGATGCGCCGGACAGCAACCTGACCTGCCCCGAGCGCGGGCGCAGCACCACGGCGCCGCAGTCGCTCACGCTGCTGAATGCGGACGAGGTGCTCGCCGCCAGCCGCGCGGTGACGGCGCGACTCGAGCGGGAGGCGAAGGAGCCGCGCGCGCGGGTGACGCTGGCATATCGGCTGATCCTCGGGCGCGCGCCGACGGAGCGGGAGATGGCGGTGGCGGCGGAGTTTCTTCAGCGGTCGCCGCTCACGGAGTTTTGCCGGGCGTTGTTTAATCTGAACGAGTTTGTGTATGCCTACTGAAATGACCGCTCATTGCCCCGGCCCTAGCGCGTCCGTCGCGCGTCCCACGTCGCGCCGCCAATTCCTCGAACGCGCCGGCGGCGGCCTCGGCCTGGTCGCCCTCGCGTCATTGCTGAAGCAGGACGACCTCCTCGCCCAGGACACCGCACCCGCATTCACGCATCACGCTTCACGCATCACCAACCCCCTCGCGCCGCAGCCCACGCATTTCGCGCCGCGCGCCAAGCGCGTCATCTTTCTCTTCATGTCCGGCGGGCCGAGCCATGTGGATTTGTGGGAGCCGAAGCCCGAGCTGGTGCGCCTCGCGGGCCAGCCGATTCCCGAGTCGTTCGGCAGTTTCAAGACGCGGCGCAACGTGGCGAAAAACAAGCTGTTGCCCTCGCTGCGGCCCTACCACGCGCACGGGCAGTGCGGCATGGAAATCTCCGACTGGCTGCCGCACCTCGCGTCGTGCGCGGACGATCTCTGCCTGCTGCGCGGCTGTTACGGCGACAGCGTTACGCATCCCGAATCGGTGTACCTGATGAACACCGGCTCGATCCTCATGGGCAAGCCGAGCCTCGGCGCGTGGGCCGCGTACGGGCTTGGCACGGAGAACCAAAACATGCCCGCGTTCGTCGTCATGCCCGACCCGGCGGGCTGGGTGAAAGGCGGCGCGCCCGCGTGGGGCAACGGTTTTCTGCCGGCCGCGTATCAGGGCACGGTGCTGCGCGGCGGGGCGTCGCCGATCCTGCATTTGAACACGCCCGCGGGCATCAGCGCGGCGCAACAGCAGGCGACAGTCGGCCTCATCAACCAGTTGAATCGCGAGGCGCTGGCACCCAGCGAGCACGACGGCGAACTCTCCGCGCGCATCGCGAGTTACGAGCTCGCCTTCCGCATGCAAAGCCACGCGCACGACGTTGTGAACGTCGGCGGCGAGAGCGAGGGGACGCGGAAACTCTACGGTCTCGACAACCCGGTGACGGCGGAGTTTGGCCTGCGCTGTCTGCTGGCGCGGCGCATGGCCGAGCGCGGCGTGCGCTTCGTGCAGGTGTATTGCGGCGACACCAACGGCTGGGACGGCCACTCGAAGATGAACGAGAACCACTCGCGCCTGTGCGCCCAGAGCGACCTGCCGGTGGCGGGGTTGCTGCGCGATTTGAAATCACGCGGAATGCTGGATGACACGCTGGTCGTGTGGGGCGGCGAGTTCGGCAGGATGCCGATGAGCGAAGGCACCGACGGCCGCGACCACAATCCGCACGGCTTCGCGATGTGGCTGGCGGGCGGCGGCGTGAAAGGCGGCACCGTCATCGGCGCGACCGACGAGGTCGGCCTGCGCGCGGCGGTGGACAAGACGCACGTCCACGATGTCCACGCCACGATGCTGCATCTGCTGGGTGTCGATCACGAGCGGCTCACCTTCCGCCACAGCGGCCGCGACGAGCGGCTGACCGACGTGGCGGGGAGGGTGATTGCGCAGGCGCTGGCGTGAGGCGGGCGTAGCGCAGGCTTCCAAGCCTGCTGTATCGCAGGTTTCTAAACCTGCGCCGTGTGGACTTTTCTGAGCACCCGAGTTGGTCGGGGCGCCGCCGACTTGGAAGTCGGCGATACAGCAGGTTTGGAAACCTGCGCTACAGGGCTGACCTCGCCGCACTGCGGCATCAAGGCTGAGACAACACCCTGCCCCGCCGCCGCCCCACAGGGGCGATTGACAATAGCCCGGCACTTGAGTGCTGGGTCCGGGGTGGATGCGCCAAGTCCCGACAGGGACGGCTGAAAAAGGTTGCCTACGACTCGGTCGTCCCTACGGGACTTGCGGATTCAATCGCCCCCCTAACCCAGCACTCAAGTGCTGGGCTATTCTCAGGCGTCCCCCCGGGACGGCCAGAACCAAGCCGGGGCGTGGTAAAAACCTACACGGGTGGGAGTGGCGCACAGTGACACTCCCACCCGTGGCCCGGCCACGCGGCCGGGCAAAACTCATTTCTCGATCACGCGGTAGAAGCGGCGGAGGAGGTTGGTGCTGCTGGCGTCCTCGAAGCGGATGAGGCCGTTGATGATCGAGAGGCCCGTGGTGTTGGTGACCCAGACGGTGCCCGCACCAGTGAAGTTGGTGGTGGAGTGAATCTCGAGACGGGTCAGATCGCTGGCGAGGGTGCCGTCGGGGTCGCGGAAGTGGAGTTGGAAGCGGCCGTCGGGCAGGCGGTGCAGGTTGGTGCCGCCCTCGACGCGTTGAGGGACCAGCACGCGCAGCAGGGCCGGCGCGCTGGTCACACTGCCGGAGGCATTGGTGAGGATCACCGAATAATCCCCGCTGGCGGCGCGGGTCACGTTGGACACGGTGAGCGAGAGGTTGGTTGCGGTGGGCAAGAACGCCCCGTCCTTGCGCCAGAAATAGCTCGGGCTGGTCCCCGTCGCGCTTGCGGTGAAGGTCACGTTGGTTCCGGCCGGCACGGTCTGCGATTGCGGCTGCGCGGTGAGGACGGGGGCGGCCACACCCTCGTAGCGCACCAGCGCAAAGTCGGTGTTGCTGCCATTCCAAGCCTCCCCCGCCACGATGATCTTCCCATCGCTCTGCACCGCCACACTGCGGCCGTAGTCGTTGCCGCTGCCGAAGTCGGTGGTCACCTTGCCGCCCGTGCCAAAGCTCGGGTCCAGCGCCCCCGCCGCCGTGTAGCGCACCAGCGCAAAGTCGGTGTTGCTGCCATTCGCGGTATACCCCGCCACGATGATCTTCCCATCGCCCTGCACCGCCACGCTGTAGCCTTGGTCGGTGCCGCTGCCGAATGCGGTGATCACCTTGCCGCCCGTGCCAAAGCCCGGGTCCAGCGCCCCCGCCGTCGTGTAGCGCGCCAGCGCCAAGTCGTCGTTGCTGCCGTTAGAGAAATACCCTGTCACGATGATCTTCCCATCGCCCTGCACCGCCACGCTGACGCCGTAGTCGGTGCTGCTGCCGAAGTCGGTGGTCACCTTGCCGCCCGTGCCAAAGCTCGGGTCCAGCGCCCCGGCCGCTGTGTAGCGCACCAGCGCAAAGTTGTAGCTGTCGAAATTCCCGGAAAACCCCGCCACGAGGATCTTCCCATCGCTCTGCACCGCCACACTGTAGCCGTAGTCGTGGCCGCCGCCGAAGTCGGTGGTCACCTTGCCGCCCGTGCCAAAGCTCGGGTCCAGCGCCCCCGCCGCCGTGTAGCGCACCAGCGCAAAGTCGATGCTGCTGCCGTTGTAGGAATACCCCGCCACGAGGATCTTCCCATCGCTCTGCACCGCCACGCTGTCGCCGACGTCGGTGCTGCTGCCGATGGGGGTGGTCACCTTGCCGCCCGTGCCAAAGCTCGGGTCCAGCGCCCCCGCCGTCGTGTAGCGCACCAGCGCAAGGTTGTAGTCGCTGCCGTTGTAGGTATACCCCGCCACGATGATCTTCCCATCGCTCTGCACCGCCACGCTGTAGCCTTGGTCGGTGCCGCTGCCGAAATCGGTGGTCACCTTGCCGCCCGTGCCGAAGCTCGGGTCCAGTGCCCCCGCCGCAGTGTAGCGCACCAGCGCAAAGTCGTCGTTGCCGCCATTCGAGGAAAACCCCGCCACGATGATCTTCCCATCGCTCTGCACCGCCACGCTCTTGCCGAGGTCGTCGCCGCTGCCGATGGGGGTGGTCACCTTGCCACCCGTGCCAAAGCTCAGGTCGAGATCCCCCGCGAGGGTGGCCCGCGTGGTGAACGTCCCGTCACTGCCATACGTTGTGCCGATGTTGTTCACGGCCTTCACCCGGTAGTGGTAGGGCGTCAGCGGCTGCAGGCCGACGAGCGTGGCGCTCACTGCGGTGGGGAGGCTGCCGGCTACCGTCGCGGGCATGACCGCCACCGCGCTGCCGTAGCTGGTGGTGGCGCCGTATTCAAAGCTCACGGTCGCATCCGCCCAGTTGGCGCTCACCGTGCCCGCCACGGCCGCGGCGGTGCCCGCCACACCGCTCGCCGCCCCCGTGGTGGCCAGCGGGGCCGAGGCGGGCGGGGCCGGGACGAACGCCACCTGGTCCACCCAGCCCGCATCGGCGCCGCTAGAATTGCCGCCATCCTTGCTATAGCTCCACCGTACGATCACCGGTCCGCTGGCCGTGAGTTCGTAGCTCTTCTGGGTCCAGTCCACCTCGCCCGAGATCTTCCCGCTCTGCTCGACGCCGTTGCTGGAGAAGCCCAGGAAATCGTGGCCGCTTTCCGAGGAGACCTTCCACCAGAAGGAGAGCGTGCCGGGGCCGGTCACCGTGGTTTCCATCCAGTTGGTCTGGTTGCGGGTGATTGCCCCGCTCTGCGCCGCGTCCACGCCGTCGGTTGTCACCGCCACCTGCCCGGCCCAGTTGCCGTCGCCGCCGGTGGTCCAGGTCCGGCCCGTCGTGTCCAGGGCCTGCTCCAGCGGCAGGGGAGGGGGATCGTCCACGTAGCGTACCAGCGCAAAGTCGTCGTTGCTGCCGTTGTAGGACTACCCCGCCACGATGATCTTCCCATCGCTCTGCACCGCCACGC
>BJHT01000376.1 GCA_014193395.1 Verrucomicrobiota bacterium | reverse complement strand
AGCGCCAAAACAGACACGGCGATAGATATGTCCCGAGGCCGCGCACCGTGGCCGGAGCTTGTCGCTTGAACCTTCCCTTGAGCTTTGAGCTTTAGCCTTGGAGCTTTTCCCCCCTCCGCCTCTCGTTTCCCGCAAACTTTGAAACTTAAACTTTGAACTTTGAACTTCTTCCCCCCGCGCGGTCGCCTTGTTAGCGTCCACACAACGCCCGAAAAAAACGCGACCATGCCACCGGCCACCACCGCCCCCCCAGCCCGCCTCGCCACCACCGCAAGTCGCGCCTCGCTGATCGATCCGCAGACGTTGATGGCCATCAAGAGCCTCGAAATGCGGGCGCGCATCGTGGTCGAAGGTTTCTGGAACGGGATGCACCGCAGTCCGTATCACGGCTTCTCGGTCGAATTCACCGAGTACCGGCAATACACGCCGGGCGATGATTTGCGCTATCTCGACTGGCGTTTGTTCGCGCGCAGCGACCGCTATTACATCAAGAAATTCGAGGACGAAACCAACCTCCGCTGTCACCTGCTCGTGGATGCCAGCCGCTCGATGGACTACGGCTCGGCCGGCCACACCAAGGCCGCTTACGCGAACACGCTGGCCGCGACGCTCGCCTATTTCCTGCACGCGCAGGGCGACGCCGTCGGCCTGCTCACGTTCGACGAGCGCGTGCGGGATTACTTGCCTGCGCGCCATCGCACCGGGCATTTGCGGCATCTCATGCTGGCCCTCGAACGCCCGCCCGGCGGCAAGGCCACCGACCTGAGCACCCCCCTCAAACGCGTGGTCGAGATGGTCGCCCGGCGCGGCTTGATGGTGCTGGTGTCGGACTTCCTCGCGCCGCTGGCGAACCTCGAAAAAAGCCTCGGCATGCTCACCGCCTCGGGCCACGAGGTGATGCTCTTCCAAGTCCTCGACCCGGCGGAACTGAGCTTCCGCTTCGACAAGGCCATGGTCTTCGAAGATGTCGAATCCGGCCGCGAACTCTACATCGACCCCGACGTGGTCCGCGCGGATTACCTCGGCAAACTGACCGCGCACAACCAGGCCGTCGAAGCCATCGCCAACAAGCTGGGCGCGGGTTTCCGCCGCGTCACCACCGACCAGCCGCTGGAACTGATGCTCTTCGATTTCCTGCGCGAACGCATGCAGCGCGGCAAAAAAATCCGCCGGACGACCGGGCGGTGAAGTGCCGAGGCCGACAGCGGAGGAAGCGGCGGAGCATCCCATCGTGGGCCGATGCCCGGCCGGTTCGCTGCTTGGCGTGCGGCTCGGCAGACCTATTCTGCCGTCGTGAAATTGCTCCTCGAAAATCTGCCGCCCTCGTTGCACGCGCAGCGTGAGACGCTGGGCAAATGCCTCGAGGCCATGCATGCCGCGCTGCCGTTGCGCCGCGTCATTCTCTTCGGCTCGCACGCCCGCGGCGAGGCGCGCCCGGACAGCGATGTGGACCTGTGCCTGGTGGCCGATGGCGCGGAGCGGCAACTGGTCGCTGCCGAGCAGTGGCGCGGGGCCATATGGGCGATGCACCCGAAGATTTCGTTCACGCTGATACCCATCACTCCGACGCGTCTGGGCGAGAAACGCGCGTGCGGCGACTTCTTTTTCAACACCATTCTTCAGGAAGGAGTACCCATTGTCGCGGAAGACTGACAGCAACAACCCGGCGGACTGGCTGTTCATCGCCCGCGAGGATTTGGAAGGGATCCAAAGCCTGGTGGCCGGCGAGATCGCCTACTCGATGTGTCGGAGCAAGCTCGCAGAAGTGTTGGAGAAAATCGTCAAAGCCGAACTCATCCGGCTGGGTTGGCCGCTGGTCAAAACTCACGACCTGCTCGTGTTGGGCACCACGCTCGCGGAGAAAAACTCGGATTTGGTTCCACTGATTCAGCCCCTCTGCACCGGTCTGGCCGAAGCCAAATTCACCGACCGCTATCCGGGTTTCGATCTGGATGATTCAGACTGGCCCAAACTGCGCGGACAGCTCCAGCGGGTCATGGAATTGCTGGCGAAAGTGCAGGCCCGCCTGCCAGCCAAAAGCGGCCCGGAGGATCGCCGCCAAGAACCACGCGGACGTGGGCGGAGATGCGTCTCGAACCAATCTGTCAGGTGCTGAAAGACCGCCGGACTTAAACCACTGACCTGCACTAATGAAAAACCCAGCCCGACTTCAATCCTGAGCGCAGCTCGGCTCGGTTTTGATTAGTGCCGGTTAGTGGTTCAAAATCAGGTCTCACTATTCCGTGCCCTCGCTTTCGTGGTCGTCCCTCACGCCAGCAGTTCCTGTATCTCTTCCCACGTCAGCGCCTCGCTAAGCTGTACCTCGCTGCCAAGCGTCGCGTGGATCACGGCTCGTTTGCGCTGTTGCAGGCTCAGGATTTTTTCCTCCACGGTCCCGCGGGTGATCAGCTTGTAGCTGGTCACCACGCGCGTCTGGCCGATGCGATGCGCGCGGTCCGTGGCCTGATCCTCGACCGCCGGATTCCACCACGGATCGAAATGAATCACCGTGTCCGCGCCCGTCAGATTCAGCCCCACGCCGCCCGCCTTGAGGCTGATGAGAAACACCGGAATCTGCGCGTTCGATTGAAATTTCCCCACCACCTCTGCGCGATTCGTCGTCGAGCCGTCGAGGTAGCAATACTCGATCTCCTCCGCCACGAGCCGTTCCTTGAGCAACCCCAGCATCGTCGTGAACTGGCTGAACACGAGCACGCGATGCCCGCCATCGATCACCTCCTCCAGCAACTCGCCGAACATCTCCACCTTGCCCGACACTGCCACCGGCTTCGCATCGTCGCCCGCGTCGAGCTTCAGCAAGCGCAGATCGCAACACACCTGTCGTAGCCGCAGCAGCGCCGTGAGCACGACCATGCGGCTTTTCGCCAATCCCTGCTGGCCCACCGCGTCGAGCACCTGCTTGCGGCTCGCGTCCAGAATCTGCCGATACACCGTCGCCTGCTCCTCCGTTAAATCGCAGAACGACACCTGCTCCAGCCGCGCCGGCAGGTCCGCCGCCACGTCCTTTTTCAAGCGCCGCAACAGAAACGGTCGCAGCCGCCGCGCCAGCCGCGCCTGTGCCTCGGCGCTCTTCTCGCGCGTGATCGGCTGCTCGTACCACTCGCGAAAATCCGCCGCCGCGCCGAGATAACCCGGCATCAAAAAATCAAAGATCGACCACAGATCGAGCACGGAGTTTTCCAGCGGCGTGCCCGTGAGCACGACGCGGTGCTGGCAGCGGACGGCCTTCACCGCCTGCGCGTTTTGCGTCTGGCGGTTCTTGATGTGCTGCGCCTCGTCGAGCACCACCGTGTCGAACTCGATCCCTGCGTACCGCTCCGCATCGCGCCGGATCAGCGCGTAGCTCGTCACCACCAGATCGCTCTGCGCCACCTGCTCGAACAGCCCGTGCCGCTGCGGCCCGCTCAACGCCAGCACGCGCAGCCGCGGAGTGAACTTCTTCGCCTCGGCCGCCCAGTTGAACACCAGGCTCGTCGGACACACGATCAGGCACGGCCCGCGCGCCCCGCCCGCGTCCTTCACCGATTGCAGAAACGCCAGTGTTTGCAGGGTTTTCCCCAGGCCCATCTCGTCCGCCAGCACGCCGCCGAAACCGTGCGTTCGCAGAAAACCCAGCCACGCCACGCCGTGCTTCTGATACGGACGCAGCACCGTTTCGAGGTCGCCGAGCGGCGGCGGCGTGAGCTTGGCCTCGCCGCGCAATTGCGCCGAGCGCTCGCGCCACGCCGCCGGTGTCTGCAATTTCCAATCCGCGTTCTGCCGGATCGTCGCCTCGAGAAAACCCGCCTGCGCCGCGTCGATGCGATACCCCTTCGCGTGCTGCTGCGGCGCGCAGTCGCGCAGCGCCTCCTGAAAATCCTCCACCGCGCCCGTGTCGATCAGCGCGATCTTCCCGTTCCGCAACCGTGAGTGGCTCTGCCCCGACAGGATCAGCCGCTGGATGTCCGCCGGGGAAAACTTCTCGCCGCCCGCCGACTGCACGGTCATCTCGAGGTCAAACCACCGCTCGCCCGACGGCGTCACCTCGAAGCGCGGCTCGACGCGTTCCAACTGGTTCGTCGTCGTGCGTTCGAGCCGCTCCTCGAGCGTCACCTTCCACTCGCGTTGCAGCTTCGGATACAGCCGCGCGAAGAACGCCAGCACGGCATTTTGCCCCGTCAATTCCATGCGGCCCTGCGCGTCGTTGCCCGCGAAACCCGCGCGCAACAACCGCAGCAACGCCGCCTGTTCCGCCGGCAGATCGCGCGTCGTGTAGCGCGTTGGCTGCGTCGGGTCCGCCAGCCATCCAGCCTGGTCCGCCGCGCTGCTGCCCGCGACAAACACGCGGCCTCCGTAGGCGCATTCGAGCTTCGCCAGCAGATGCGTCAGCCCGCCGCTCAGCGACAGCCGGAATTCCGGCGTCATCGCCTCGAAGACAAATTCTTCTAGCCGGAAATGCAGCGTCACGTCGCATCCGGCTTCGAGCAGCGGCAGTTCCTGCGTGAGAAACTGCGGCACGCGGCTGCGCGGCAAACGAGCCGCATTGCGCAACAAATCCTTCCACGCCGGCGGCAATCCCAGCGGCTCGAACGTCGTCGCGCCCGCCGCCCACAGCACGCGGCCCGCGACCACCGTCGGCGGTTTGAACCCCGGCCCGAGCGCCAGCGTGATCTCGCCGTTGCTCCCGAGAAACGCCTCCAGCGGCACGCGCCGCGGCTCCGCCCGCACCGTCACCGCCGTTGTGCGCCCGATGGCGATGCGCGGATGCCCCGCCAGCACTTCGAGCAGGTCGCTGAATTGCGCCGCTTCGAGCATGAGCGCGCCCGGCGTGTCGCCCTCGGCGAGCCGCTCGATCACGTCGAGCAGGCGCGTGTCGTCTGCCGAAAATGCGAACGCTGTCGTCACCGGGAGATTCGCCAGCGGACTGCGCCCGCCGCGCCATTTGCCCTCGAAGAAAACCATCACCTTTCCCTTCGCCAGCGCGGCTTCCAGATTCGGCGGGAGAATGATGAAGATTTCCGCCGGCTCGCCTGCGCTCTCGCCGGTCGCGCGCTGGACGCGGCGCACCGAGGGTTTCGACGGGGCAGGGGAGCTGGGTTGCTTCAACGCGGAGCCGCCTGCATTCGTCGCCGTCGTTGCGGATGAAGTTGGTTTTCCCGAAGCCGCTGCCGCCGGATTCGTTGCGCGCAGCCAGTGCAAGCCCACCGCCACCGAGTGCGTGCAGATTTTCCCCCACTGCCGCGAATCGCGGCAGGTGCAGAGATTCTCCATGTCCGACGCGCTCTTGATCACCAGTCCCGAGCGATACGAATTCGCGTCCGCCTGCACCACGCCCTTGAGCACCGGCGCACCCCAGTGCGAGCTGAGCACCTTGTCCGCCGCGAGCAACGCCCGCGCCTGTTTCATTGCCTCCCAGCCCGCCGCCGTGGCGAACAGCGACTCGTTCAATTGAATTTCAGACATGCGAAACTTCCGGTGCGGCCGACGCGGAAGTCCAGGAACCAGCGTTGGCAAGGCCACGGCCACCGAGAGAAAAAGCCGGGCATGGCTGGGAACGGACGGGTGCTGTGCGCGGGAAGAACGCGGCGGCTTGCCGGGGTTGAAACGTCCACGCGGGGCGGTTCCCAAGGTTCGGGTTGGTTTTGGTGATGTGATTTCGCTGCATCGGCGGCGCGGAGGTTGGCGCAGGAGCGAACTCGCCGCAAAGGCAAAGGTGGCGACCAGGATAATCGGGGCAGGCGAATGGGACTTGTCCCGGCATCGGTTGGGTCTGGTCGGGTGGATGTGGAGTGCGGTGACTTGTCACCGCTTTTTTGAGGCGACTTGTCGCCGTCAAACTGCGGGACGCGTGAGGAGGGGATGGGGCGTTCGCGGCTCGCGCCAGCGTCAGCGCGCCTGCGTGAGCGGAGCTGTGCCGGTTTTCGACGGCGACCAGTCGCCTGCGCAAAAGCGGTGACCAGTCACCGCACTCCAAAACTGTCGCTCCGCGACGACACGGCAACGGCTCTTTGCTTCCGTATATAGTGCCGGACTGGTCACTGCCTTGACAAGGCGCCTGGTCGCCGCACCTCACAGGCCGCCCGGCTTCGTTCGCCGCCCGGCGGTCCGGCGGTGCGGATTTCATTCGTGTCCATCCAGGTCCCGCTGTGGTTCAATTTCGACCTTTAGGCAAATCCCATGCGCATGCCGACTGAGAGCCGCCCTTGGCCTGCGCCCACGCGCTCGTGGGCGATGCGGATGCGCTGGCTCGAGCTCGTCTTCCTGCACTGGCCGGTGCCCGTGTCCGCATTGCGACCGCACCTGCCGCCGGGGCTGGAACTCGATTTGTTCCAGGGCCAGGCGTGGGTCGGCGTGGTGCCGTTTCGCATGGAGGATGTCGCGCCGCGCGGCGTCCCGGCGCTGCCATGGTTGTCGGCCTTCACGGAACTAAATCTGCGCACCTATGTCGTCGCCGAGGGCAAGCCGGGCGTGTGGTTTTTCAGTCTGGATGCGGCCAATCCCGTGGCGGTGCGCGTGGCGCGGGCCGCGGCGCATCTGCCTTATTTCGACGCCAAGATGCGGTGCGGGAAACGCGAAGGCTGGACGCATTACGCGAGCCAGCGGACGCATCCTGGCGCGGCGGCGGCCGAGTTCCGCGCGCGGTATCGGGCGCTGGGCGCGGTGAGTCCGGCGCAGCGCGGGA
>BJHT01000375.1 GCA_014193395.1 Verrucomicrobiota bacterium | reverse complement strand
TAATGCCGTCGTGCCCATCTCGACCTACCAGCAACTGCTCGCCGAGCGCGCCCACGACCCCGAATTCATTGAGGAATTCAGCAGCGCGATGGGCGGCGGCGTCAAACGCATCACCCGTCTTTCCCGCCAGATGCTCTTCCTCGCCGGCGACGAACTCGACCGGCGGGACAAGATCCCGTTGCAGTGCCTGATCACCGAAGCCTTTCAAGACGCCCAGGGCCACCTGCCCGCTGCCACGGCCAAATTCAGCTACCAGACCGACCGCAAAAATCTCACCGTGCTGGGCAACCATCTCGGCCTCCGCCACGCCCTCTCCGAGGTCATCCTCAACGCGTGCCAGGCCCGTCCCAACGCCCCGGAAATCCGCATCCTCCAACGCACCGAAGTCGATGCCGCTGGTGCCCCGTGGGTCCGTCTCGAACTGACCGACGCCGGCGAGGGCATCTCGCCGGACGTCGCGCGCAAGGCCGCCGATCCGTTTTATTCCCAGCGCAACGTTGGCGTCGGCCTCGGCCTCACTGTCACCCGCAAGATCATCGAGTCCCATTCCGGCAAACTCGAAATCTGCGCCTCGCCCGAGGGCACGTCCGGCACCATCCGCATCACTCTCCCGCTCGACGCCGGACCCGCCGGCCAGGATGAGCAGCCTTGGTCCGAATCGGTCGAAGTGTCCGAGTCTGCGTCCTGAACGCGGTTCACCGGATGTTCAAAATCCCGTTGCGGGACGGATTCATCCTTGCCCCGACGTCGCCCCGTGCTGTACCACTGCGCAGCTCCTGATTGTGTACCCGTCATGGCAGCGCTGATTTTTTGTAATTAGCGAACCTATGAAAAACACTGTTTCATTGACCGTACTCGCGGGAGTTTGCCTCCCCCTCCCGGCCCTCGCCCTCGGACTCCGCGTCGCCGATCAAGACGCCGCCGCCACCGCCCGTGGCAACGCGTTTGCCGCCACCGCCGACAACCCATCGGCTCTCTACTACAACCCGGCGGGCATCAGCCAGCTCGACGGCACACAGGCCCGCGCCAACTTCTACGGCATCGGCCTCGAGTCCACCTACACCGCGCCCGGTCCCGGCGGTGCGCAGACCAAGACGAAATACAAACTCCACGGCATCCCTGATTTCTACTTCACCACCGCGCTGAAATCCGCGCCCGTCACCTTCGGCGTCGGCGTCTTCGCCCCCTACGGCCTTGGCGTCGAATGGCCCGACAGCACCGCCCCCTTCCGCGCCACCAAGGGCGAGATGGCATACTACTCCTTCACGCCGGTCGTCTCGTGGAAACTGCACAAGACCTTCTCCTTCGCCGCCGGTCCGACGATCAACTACGCGAACACGGAGTTTCAGCAGACGGTTTTTCCCAGAGGTTTCCCCCCACCGCCCTTCCCGGCACTCTACCAAACCCGTCTCCGCGGCGAAGGCACCGACGTCGGTTTCGTCGCTGGCGCGCAATGGAAACCCACCGCGAAACACGCCTTCGGGCTCAGCTACCGCAGCGCCACCGCCATCAATTTCCAAGGCTCTCTTGACGCTCCCGATCCGACCCTCACCTCCCGCGTCTCTATGCCCGCCGACGCCCGGATCAAATTCCCCCAACACCTCATCGCCGGCTGGTCCTACCGACCAACCCCCGCGTGGAATCTCGAGGTCAACGTGGACTGGACCGACTGGTCGCGCCTGAAGCAGGTCGATGTCCGATCCGGCGGCTCCACCGTCAGCACGCTCCCCTTCAACTGGAAAAACAGCTTCTTCTACGAGTTCGGCGTCACCCGTTATTTCGACAAAAGCTGGCACGCCAGCGCCGGCTACATCTACAGCGAAAACTCCGTCCCCGACGCGACCCTCAATCCCATCGTTCCCGACTCTGACCGCCACATCTTCAGCATCGGCGGCGGCCGGAACTATCAGAAATGGCGCTGGGATCTGGCCTACCAGCTCGCCTACGGCCCCGCCCGCACCGTCACCGGCAACACCTACACCCTCGCCGACACCGCCGGCCCGGGCACCGGTATTCCCGCCTCCGCCAATGGCACCTTCGAGTTTCTGAGCCATGCCCTTGCTCTCTCCGTCGGATACAAGTTCTAAGGCCTCGCCTGCCCCTGAAAAGGAGCAGAGCCGCCGCATCCTCCTCGTCGTCGATGACGAAGAAGGACCGCGACAATCCCTCCGCATCGTCTTCAAGGACGAATACCGCGTCCTCCTCGCCGACGCCGGCCCGCGGGCCCTTGAGCTCGCCCGTCAGCACCCCGTCGCCGCCGCCCTCCTCGACATCCGCATGTCCGGCATGTCCGGCATCGAGGTCCTGAAAAATCTCAAGCAGATCAATCCCGGCATCGAGGTCATCATGCTCACCGCCTTCGAGACCCTCGACACCGCCCGCCAGGCTCTCCGCCTCGGCGCCTGCGATTACCTCAACAAACCCTTCGACATCCCCACCCTGCGCGCCGCCGTCGCCAACGCCATGGGCCGCAGCGCCCTCAACGAAGAACGCCAGACCACCAGCCGGAAACTCCGCGAGTTGCAGACCGAAATTCACGACCACCGCCTCTCCGAGGAAATCTCCCGCACCAAGGGCGAGATTTACGCCAGCGTCCTCCACGACATCAACAGCCCCCTCACCGTCATTGCCGGCTTCGTCGAGATGATCAACGAGAAGGTCTGCCAGCCCGAACCCCTCGAAGACCAGAACCTCGACCAAGTCCGCCAGCAGCTCGCCCTCGTCAGCCGGCAGGTCAACAAATGCGTCGATATCTGCCATCGCTATCTCAGCTTCGCCCGCAACCGCGGCACCGAAGGCGTCACCGTCAGCATCAATCAAATCCTCACCGATCTCGGCGAACTTCTCCGCGTCCATCCCAGCGCCAACAGCCACCAGTTGATCCTCCGTTCCCTTCCCGAAGACGTGCAGGTCGCCATCAACGGCACCGACCTCATCCAGACCCTGCTCAACCTCGCCGTCAACGCCCTCCAATGCAGCCCTGTGCCGCACCGCGTTGAAATCACCGGCACCCGCCTCACCGAACCGCTGCCCTTGAGCTGCTTCGCCAACACGACCGAAAACCGTTTCGTCGCCGCCGATGATTTTGTGAATCAGGAGCCGCTGCTCGCCCTCACCGTGCAGGACGACGGCCCCGGCATTCCCCCCGAAATCGTCCCCCGCCTCTTCGAGCCATTCTTCACCACCAAAGCCCACGGCCAGGGCACCGGCCTCGGACTAGCCATCGTGCACCGCCTCATCCGCGGCGCGCACGGTGCCATCCAGCTCCACTCCCGCCGCGGCACCGGCACCACCTTCACCGTGTACCTGCCCCTGCACGCCAAGGCCGCCGGCAGCGCCGCCTGACCGCCGTCGGGAAAGCCGCGCTCCGCCGGAAGCTCAAAGGCTAAAGCTCAAAGTTCAAGGGAAGCACCAAGGGACCAAGCTTCAAACCAGTCCGCCCGCCCCGCCACTCAGACCGCCGGAACAACACCGGGGCTTGGCCCTCTGAACTTTGAACCTTAAACCTTGAACTTTGAACTTCCCCGAAACATGAAACTTTTCGGCCTTACGGGCGGCATCGGCATGGGCAAATCCACTGCCGCCAAACTCCTCGCCGAGCGCGGCCTCCCCGTCCTCGACACCGACACCATCGCCCGCGAAATCGTCGCCCCCGGCCAACCCGCCCTCGCTGAAATCACCGCCCGCTTCGGCCCCGCCATCCTCACCCCCGACGGCCATCTCGACCGCGCCCGCCTTGCCGACCTCGTCTTCGCCGACTCCGCCGCCCGCCAGCAACTCGAAGCCATCCTCCACCCTCGCATCCGCGCCGTGTGGATCCAGCAGACTGAAATCTGGCGCAGCGAAGGCCGCCCCACCGCCATCGTTGTCATCCCCCTCCTCTTCGAGACCGCCGCCGAAACCAGCCTCGACGCCACCGTCTGCATCGCCTGCTCCCCCGCCACCCAACACCACCGCCTCCGCGACCGCGACTGGACCGCCGACCAAATCGCCGCCCGCAACCGCGCCCAGTTCCCCACCGGGAAAAAAATGTCCCTCGCCACCTACGTCATCTGGACCGAAGGCCCTCTCGCCATCCACGCCGCCCAACTCCACCGCGTCATTCCTGGACCCTGAAAACAAAAGTCGGAACTGAGCCGCTGCGGAAAATCACCAATAAACACGGATGAAAACCAGGCTGTCTGCTTCACCCACTGAGCGGATATCCTGCTCGCCAAAGCGCAGTTCTTATCCGTGTCCGTCCGTGTGCATCCGTGGTTAAAAATACATCTTTACCCTGGCCCAACTCTCTCAAAAATCTCTGCCCCTCCCCCGCATCCTCCCTTCTCCTTTCCGCATTTTTCTGCCGCCATTTTTCTGCCGCCTCCGCGTTCGGCCCGCCGCCCCGGATTAATTCCTTTCCGCCCCCGTTGCACCTCCTATCCTTCCCCCCAATGATTCTGAGCAATTCGGAACTCGAGAGCCTCCTTCAGGCCCGCCACAGCCACCCGCATCAACTGCTGGGCATGCACCCGCTCGGCGACGGCTCCGGCCTGGTCGCCCGCGCCCTCGCGCCGCACGCCAGCAGCGTCGAGGTCGTCCCGACGCACGACGCGCGCAAGCCGCGCTTCAAGCTCAAGCGCATCCATCCCGCCGGCGTGTTCGAGGGCACCACCAAGGACGCCACGCACGTTTACGCCTACGACCTCGCCGTCACCGACGCGCACGGGCACCGTCGCCAACAGCGCGATCCCTATTCGTTTTTCCCCAGCCTCGGCGAGACCGACCTCTTCCTGTTCGGCCAGGGAAATGAAAACCGCATCTACGACAAACTCGGCGCGCACCTGCGCGAAGTGGACGGCGTCCACGGCACCAGCTTCGCCGTCTGGGCCCCCGACGCCCAGCGCGTCAGCGTCGTCGGCGAATTCAATAATTGGGACGGCCGCGTTCATCCGCTGCGCAATCTCGGCTCGTCCGGCGTCTGGGAAATTTTCCTCCCCGGTGTCGGCGAAGGCGCCCATTACAAATACGAAATCCGCAATATCCACGGGCAGATCGTGCTCAAGACCGATCCCTACGGATTCTTTTTCGAGGCCGCGCCGAAGAACGCCTCCATCGTCTGGAACACGAAAAAATTCCAGTGGAACGACCAGGCCTGGCTCGCGCGCCGCCGCCAGCAAGACCCGCTGCGCGCGCCCCTCAGCATCTACGAAGTCCACCTCGGCTCGTGGAAAAAAAAGAACGCCGCCGAATCCCTCAGCTACCGCGAACTCGCCCCCGCGCTGATCGAACACGTCCGCGAACTCGGCTTCACGCACGTCGAATTTCTCCCCGTCGCCGAGCACGCCTACTACCCGTCGTGGGGCTATCAAGTCACCGGCTTCTACTCGCCCACCAACCGCTTCGGCACGCCCGACGATTTTCAATTTCTCGTCAACGCCCTCCACGAAGCCGGCATCGGCATCATCGTGGACTGGGTGCCCGCGCACTTCCCGCGCGACGACTGGTCGCTCGCGCAATTCGACGGCACCGCGCTCTACGAACACGCCGACCCGCGCAAAGGCGCGCACCAGGACTGGGGCACGCTCATCTTCAATTACGGCCGCCATGAAGTGAGCAATTTCCTCACCGCCAACGCCCTCTTCTGGCTCGAGCGCTATCACATCGACGGCCTCCGCGTGGACGCCGTCGCCTCGATGCTCTACCTCGACTACTCGCGCAAAGCCGGCGAGTGGATTCCGAACAAATACGGCGGCCGCGAAAATCTCGAGGCCGTCGATTTCTTCCGCAAATTCAACCACCTCGTCCACACCGAGCATCCCGGCGTCCTCACCATCGCCGAGGAATCCACCGCCTGGCCGCTCGTCACGCGCCCGCCCTATCTCGGCGGCCTCGGCTTCTCGCTCAAATGGAACATGGGCTGGATGCACGACACGCTCGACTACTTCCATCGCGACCCGGTCCATCGCAAATACCACCAGCACGACCTCACCTTCGCCACGCTCTACCAGCACACCGAGAACTTCGTCCTCCCGCTTTCGCACGACGAAATCGTGTACGGCAAAGGCTCGCTCGTGAACAAAATGCCCGGCGACGAATGGCAGCAGTTCGCCAACCTCCGCGCGCTCCTCGGCTACCAGTGGACCTTTCCCGGCAAAAAGCTGCTCATCATGGGCGGCGAATTCGGCCAGCGAAACGAATGGAACGCCAACGCCCAGCTCGACTGGGAGCTCCTCGCGACCGGCCCCTACCACGCGGGCACGCAGCGCTTCGTCACCGACCTCAACCGCCTCTACCAGTCACACCCCGCGCTCTGGCAGGGCGATTTTGAAACCAGCGGCTTCTACTGGATCGACTGCTCCGACACCGAGCAAAGCATCCTCTCCTACATCCGCCAGAACCCCGACGGCACGAGCCGGCTCCTCGTCATCCTCAACCTCACCCCCGCCGCGCGGTATCACTACCGCCTGGGCCTCCCCGCCGCCGGCTACTGGCGCGAACTCCTCAACAGCGACGCCACGATCTACGCTGGCAGCGGCGTCGGTAACCTCGGCGGCGTCACCGCCCAAGCGCAGCCCAGCCACAACCAGCCCTTCTCCGCCGAATTCACCCTCGCCCCCCTCTCCCTCACTGTCTTCCGCGCCGACGCGCCCACCGTCAGCTAACCGCCGGCTCCACCCGTAATTCCAAAAACATCCCTCCCCGTCCCATTTTTCTGCCTTAATTTTTTCCGCCCGTGCCGCCTTCCGCCCA
>BJHT01000374.1 GCA_014193395.1 Verrucomicrobiota bacterium | reverse complement strand
GCTGCACAAGGGCGTGCAGGGCATGGGCGAGAGCTGGAAGCATGTTTTTAATGGTGCGGCGACCGCCGAGATCTACACCGACGGCACGATGGGCGGCGAGGCCGACATGGTGCGGCGGATGCGCGTGGGGCAAATCCAGGCGGCGCTGATCTCGGGATCGGGGCTGGCGCAGATCGATGATTCGGTGACGGCGTTGCAGGCGATGCCGATGATTTACCGCTCGTTCGAGGAGTTCGAGTTCGTGCAGGACCAGCTCAAGCCGATGATCGAGCAGCGGATGCTCGCCAAGGGTTTCGTCGTGTTGTTCTGGGGCGATGCGGGTTGGGTGAAATTTTTCTCGAAACGGGCTGGCACGCTGCCGGCGGAGTTTTTGAAAATGAAAATGTTCGCCTGGGTCGGCGACACGCGGACGATCGACGTGATGAAGGCCACCGGCGTGGACACCGTGGCGCTTGAGCAGACCGACGTGCTCACCGGCCTGCAAACCGGCCTGATCGATGTGGTGCCAACCATCCCCGTCGTGGCACTGGCATCGCAGCTTTACGGCCCGGCGTCGCATGTGCTCGACCTGAACTGGACGCCGCTGGTGGGCGCGACGGTGATCACCAAGAAGGCTTGGGACACCGTGCCCGAGGGCCAGCGCAAGGCGCTGCTCGCCGCGGCGGCGGTGGCCGGCGCAGACATCCGGAAACGCAGCCGTGTCGAAGCCGACGAGGCCATCGCGGCGATGCAGAAGCGTGGTTTGAAAGTCACGCCGCTCACGCCGGATCAACTCGGCGAGTGGCGGAAATTTGCGGAAACCGTGTATCCCAAAATCCGCGGCAAGAACGTGCCGGCGGACCTGTTTGACGAGGTGCAGCGCCTGCTCACCGAGTTCCGCGCCAAGCAGGGTGCGGCCGCGAAATGAGCGCGCCGGTTCTCAGCAGCACCAGCACGGGGCCGGAGAACAGCGGAGTGGGCGGGCGTTTCCACGCCTGGGCCGTGACCGGACAGAACTGGGTGGTGGTCCTGTGCATGGCGGTCATGGCGGTGCTGCCGGTGGTGGAGATTGTCCTGCGCAAATTCTTCAAGGAGAGCCTGACGGGCTCGGCGGCCATCGTGCAGCATCTCACGCTCGCCGTGGGAATGCTCGGCGGCGTGCTGGCGGCGCGCGATGGACGGCTGCTGGCGATGTCCGCGGTGAATGCGTTTCTCAAGGGGCGATGGCTGGACTGGGCGCGGCTGGTGAGTTCCGTGATCGCGGTGGTGGCCACCATTTTCCTGGCAGTCGGCGGCGTGCAACTGGTGGTCGAGGAGCGAAACTCGGACAGCATCATCGCTTACGGCGTGCCCGCGTGGGTGGGCGAACTGCTCGTGCCCGTCGGCTTTGTGCTGATCGCCCTGTATCTGCTGTGGCTTGCGGGGAAAACCTGGAAGCCGCGCGTCGGCGCACTGCTCGCGACGGGGCTGGTGGTGTGGCTGCTGCTCCATCCGCCGGTCGATCCCGAGAAGCTGGTCGTGCCCGCGCTGTGCGTTCTGCTCGTGGCGACGGTGCTCGGCGCGCCGGTGTTTGTGACCTTGGGCGGCGCATCGGTGATTCTTTTCTGGGGCGCGGGCCAGCCGGTTTCCGCGATCACCATCAGCCACTACAAGCTCGTCACCAATCCCTCGCTGCCCGCCATTCCGCTCTTCACGCTCACGGGTTATCTGCTGGCGGAAAGCGGGGCATCGCAGCGATTCGTGCGCGTGTTCCATTCGTTGTTCGCCGGGATTCGCGGCGGTCCGGCGATTGTCACCTGCCTGGTGTGCGCGTTTTTCACGACCTTCACGGGCGCGTCGGGCGTGACGATTCTGGCGCTCGGCGGACCGTTGATCCCGGTGTTGCTGGCGGCGAAATATTCTGAACGGCACGCGCTGGGTTTCCTCACGAGCGCCGGCGCGCTGGGGCTGCTCTTCCCGCCGTGCCTGCCGCTGATCCTCTACGCGATCATCGCGAAGGACGTGTCGCTCGACAAAATGTTCCTCGGCGGCTTGCTCCCTGGACTGCTGCTGGTGGGTATGACGGCCGCGTTGGGCATAGCGCTCGCGCCGCGGCTGGATGTGGAGCGTCCGCGCTTTGATCGCGCCGCAGCGTGGAGTGCAATCTGGGCGGCGAAATGGGAGCTGCTGATTCCCGTGGTGGCGCTGATCGGATTGCTGGGTGGTTTCGCGACGCCGGTGGAAAGCGCGGCGCTCACGGCGATCTACACGTTCTGCATCGAAGTGTTCATCTATCGCGACCTGAATGTGCGCAAGGATTTCGGCCGCGTGTTCACCGAAGCGGGGCTGGTGGTCGGCGGCGTGTTGTTGATTCTCGGCGTGGCGCAGGGCTTCACGAACTACCTCGTGGACGAACAGTTTGCCGCGAAGGCGGTCGAGTGGGTGACGGCCAACATCCATTCCAAAGGCGTGTTTCTGCTGGTCCTGACGCTCTTCCTCTTCCTCGTTGGCAGCCTGATGGATGTCTTCTCCGCGATCATCGTCGTGGTGCCGCTGATGGTGCCGATGGCCAAAATCTATGGCATCGACCCCGTGCATCTCGGCATCCTGTTCCTCGCCAATCTCGAACTGGGCTACATGATGCCGCCGATGGGGATGAACCTTTTCCTCGCGTCCTACCGCTTCAACAAACCGCTGGCGGAAGTCTATCGCTTCATCCTGCCCATGCTGGCGGTGCAGATGGTGGGCGTGTTCATCATCACCTATCTGCCGGTGCTCTCGACGTTTCTGCCGAAGTGGTTCGGGAAATGACTGGAGGGGAGTTCAAGGTCCAAGGTTCAAAGTTCAAAGTTTGCCGAACGAACCAAGCACCAAGAGTTTCGCGGGGCATTCGGATTTTTTTTGGTGAATGATGGCGCGAGTTGGTTTGAGTCCTACGCCCATTTGGAGCTTTTTTCTTGCTGTTTCCCTTGAGCTTTGAGCTTTGAGCTTTGAGCTTTGAGCTTTTTTCCGCGCGCTGCCCTTGCACCACCGCGGCATTCTGTTTCCATCGCGCCATGCCGAAAATGCTGCTCCCCACCCTGGTCACCCACTGCGACCGCCTCCTGCGCACCGCTGAATTCCGGGACTGGGACGGCGCGGCCAACGGCCTGCAGGTCGAGAACGACGGCACCGTCACGCGCATCGCCGCCGCCGTCGATGCCTCGCTGGCCACCGTGAAACTCGCCATCGCCGCGGGAGCCGATCTGCTTATCGTTCATCACGGACTTTTCTGGGGCCCGAGCCATCCGTGGACCGGCCCGCGTCGCGAACTCCTACGCTGCCTGCTCGAAAACAACCTCGCCGTTTACAGCTCGCATCTGCCGCTCGACGCCCATCCGCAGCTCGGCAACAACGCCCGGCTGTGCGCCGCGCTCGGCCTGCGCCGGACGAAACCCTTCTTCTTCGAGAAAGGCCAGTTCATCGGCCTGCAAAGCACCACCCGCCTCTCCCGCATCGAACTCACCACCCGCCTCGCCAAAGCCCTCGGAGCGACTCCCAAACTGCTCCCCGGCGGCGGCGAAATCTGTCGGCGCATCGGCGTCGTGACCGGCGGTGCGGGCGGCAGCATGAAAATTGCAGCCGGCGAAGGCGTGGACACCTTCATCACCGGCGAAGGCCCGCACTGGACCTATGCGCTCGCCGAAGACCTCGGCCTGAACGTTTTCTATGGCGGCCATTACGCGACCGAAACCTTCGGCGTGAAAGCCCTCGCTGAGCACCTCGCCGCGAAATTCAAGGTCCCCTGGGTGTTCCTCGATCATCCCACCGGTCTGTAAGTAAATCGCTTGGTAGGAGCCGACGGGAGGAGGCTCCTACCATTTCCGCGCGAGGCGCGTGGTTGGAAATAACAAGGTCAGAGCCGCCGCACGTCGGCTCCGACAAAGACTGCGGCCGACGCGTGCGCTCCGCAGTTCCTCCCACCTCCCCTTCCGCCCTTCACCATTCGGACCACGGACCGGTCCCGCGCCGGACCAAGCTTCCCCGACGGACCACGCGCGCCGGCTGACGTCCGGCCCGCCTGTCCGATCCCAAGACACTCCCAGACACTTCGCCACAGCACGGGACATTTTTCCTGACCGCGAATCCCCGCGCCGACCGCGCCCGCGCTGGCATTGCCGCTGCTCTATTGCCCGGCATGAGCGACAACGCAAAAATCACCCGGTCAATCCTGACGCTGGCCCTGCTTTTCATCACCGCCGTCACCGCGGTCGCGGCGCCGGCCCTCACCCTTGAGGAGCTTCAACGCGACGCCACGCTCACGCCGGAACGCCTCGCCGCGCGCTTCGCCAACTTCAAATTCGAACTGCGCGCGGAGGTTCAGGCACCGCGCCAATTCCTCGCCCGCGGCGCCGGCGATTGCGATGACTTCGCGACCCTCGCCGCCGATCTCCTCCGCGCCAAAGGCTACACGCCGCATCTGATCGAGATTCGCATGCCCGGCTACCTCCACGCCGTCTGCTACATCGAGGAAACCCGCAGCTATCTCGACTTCAACGTCCGCGCCGCCAGCCGTCCCGCGGTGCCCTGCAACGGCTCGCTCACCGACATTGCCCGCAAAGTCGCCCGCTCGTTCAACACGGAATGGACCGCGGTCTCCGAGTTCTCCTGGCGCAACGGCGACGAGCGCACGCTGCAAACAGTCCATCGCAACGGCCAGCACACCGTGGCCGCCAACGCAATCCCGGCTTCCGCCGCTGCCCGCGCCGCCACCGCCCGCGCCGCCATCCCCGTTTGCCGCGTCGCCACCAACTATTGATCCACCCCGCCCCACACGAATCACACCTCACCCGCCACAACCCGCCATGAACAAATCGCACAAACAGATTCTCCTCCCGGTCCACTTCGCTCCCGCCGCCGCCGCCATTCGCCTCGTCGTGCAGGCCGGCCCCATTCGCAGCCACGGAACTCTGCCGCTGCTCCGCAAGTCAGTCCCCGCCCAGATGGCCGCCGCCGCGGCGCAGAACCCGGGCCGGTGAATTTTCCGGTTCACGATCACCAACCACCAACTCGGTTCAAAAACTTATGTTCACACTCGGTAAAACCCTCCCCCAGCAAAACGTCAACCCGTGCATCGTTCACCGCGTCCGCGTCATCATTCCTCCGGTGACCAGCCGCCTGACGCAGCAAATCCTCGCTGTCCGTTTCGGCCCCGACAAAACCAGCGTCACGCCCCGGCGCTCCAAGTGAGACCGTCCCCACGCACCGGCGCCCGATTCCAAGCTACGTACTGGCCGAAAAATCCCGATTCCCATGACCACCTGCTCTGCCCCCGTTGCTCCGGACACCGCCTACGCCAGTCACGCCCCGCGCGTGCTCGTGCTCGATGACAACACCATGCTCACCCAGATGCTCGGCTCCATGCTCGACATCTATGGCTATCAGGCCGCCACCGCCAATGCTGGCGAAGAGGCCCTGGAACTCCTCGCCTTCGAACGCTTCGACGTCGTCGTCTCCGACCTCCGCATGCCCGGCATGGACGGCCAGGAATTCTACCGGCGCGCCGTGGCCGACCATCCCGAGCTGGCCCATCGCATGGTGTTTCTTACCGGCTTTTCCGTCGGCCACGGCACCCGCCAGTTTCTCGACGCCACCGCCTGTCCGCTGCTCACCAAGCCGTGCTCGCTGCAAAGCGTGCAGGAAATCATCGCCGGCCTCCTCCTTGATCAACGGGGCGCGTCCTGATTCCGCGCCGCCTGGCTTGCGGCGTGCGCGAGCTTGATCGCGCTTTCCTGGTTGTTTTTTTTGGTGCAAACGGGCGGCGCACCCTGTCCACCTGCGGCGCGCCCCGACGGCGCGAGCAAGTGCCGCCCCCGCAATTCCCCGCACCCTGGCAGTTTTAGTGTCCGTGCGGAGTGCCATTCCGATTTTCGCGAGGTGCTGACGCGCGCGCCCCGTGGGATGGTGCCGGGGTAACGGGAGGAAAATGCGCCGTCGCGACTCCCACTCGTTTCCTAGAACGCGGGGATGGGTCAACTCATGACCCACCCCCGTTCCCTCCACGCCTGCCGCCTTGGCGATCCGCTCCCTCGATCGCTTCCCCGCCCTCCCGCTTGCACCATGCAACCCTTCATTGCTTCGACCCGGACGTGCCGCGCGGCGGACCACAATTTCGGACCGGACGACGGTCCCGCAGCGGACCATTCGCAGCTCGCCGGACCGCGACGGACGGCATCGGACCACGCATTTTCTCCACGCCTGTCTAAGCGCGGGACACGGCGGGACACTTCGCCTCGGCCTCGGACATTTTTTTAGGAGAGAAATCCCCGCGCGCACCGCGCCCGTGCTGGCACTGCCGCTGCTCTACTCCCCGGCATGAGCGACAACGCGAAAATCACCCGGCCCGGATTGATCCTGGCCCTCCTGCTGACCGCCGCCGCGGGGTCCGCCGCCGAACTCCCCGCCGCCGCCCTCACGTCCGAAAGCCTGGCTGCCCGCTTCGCCAGCCTCCGGTTTGAACTCCGCGCCGAACTCCAGGCGCCGCGTCCCGCCGTCGCACCCCGCCCGCCCCAGCCCGCGGTCGCCGCGGTTGTCACTACGCCTTCCGCCCCTCGCCTCGCCGCCAATTTCTAACCGCCACCGCCATGAATTCCACCCGCCGACAAATCCTCCCGATCCAGTTCATCGCCACTCCCGCAATCCCTCTCGCGATCACGCGGGGCCAGATTCGGCGCAGCGGCATCATCCCGCTTCTCACCAAGTCCATCCCCGCGCAGATGGCCGCCCGCGCCGCCGCCTCC
>BJHT01000373.1 GCA_014193395.1 Verrucomicrobiota bacterium | reverse complement strand
CCACGGAATCCACAGCCGGGTTTTGCGCAGCAGGACAAAACCCGGCACCACGACCAGCAGGAAGAGGAAGAAGGGCCAGGTGTGGAAGAGCATGGCGGGTGCGAGGTGGTCAGTTCGTCACGGCCGTCAACCGTACCAACGCGACTTGCTCGCCGTTGGTCTCGGGATCGGAGAGGATCAGGCAGCGGTGGTGCGGCGGTTCCTTACTCTTGAGCGCGGTGCCCAGGCGGATCATGCGGGCGTGAAGATTTCGTCGAGCTGGTTCAGTTCCACGGCTTCCTGCGTCAGCCGGTGGAACTGTTCGGGAGTCTTGGCCAGCACCATGCCGATGCGCTCGACCGCAATCGGCGCACACCCGCGGGCGATGGGCGTCCACTCGGCGCAGTGGGCGTGACACCAGTCCACGAGTTCCCACTGGTCCTTGCCGCCGTGTTCCGCCCAGATCTCGTCCAGCAGCGCCACCTCGGCATCGGCCAGGTGTTCCCGCTCCGGCATTCGCTCCAACTGAATGTCGTGATTCCTCCGGTCGCTCACGCATTGTTCCCACCGCGTGTCGCTCTCGCCAACCAGACGGCCCGCGTTAATGAGGTCGAGCAGTTCGCTCGTTACCGGCCCGTTGCGCATGGAGAGATGGTCTCCGCCGGCGACCGGAATCCCGCGCCGGTCCAACGACAGGCGATCGAGCAGATACACGAGCTTCACCAGTTTCATGATGTTCATGCGTCCACCGCCGTGCTGCAGGAGCAGGCACGCGACCTCCGTCGCCTTCCTGAGGTTGAATCGAAAGTTCATTCTGCCAGAAAGCTTGCACCGCGCTCGGCGGGCCTTCAATCAATGAAATCCTCGCGGGGCGAAAGCTGGTTCAACCCGAAATGGCGGGCTTTTATCCGGGAACGAAAGAGTTGCGCCGCGGGCTTCCCCCTTTTTTCCCCGGCTGCTACTTTTGACCGCATGAAAACACTCAGCGCGGAATTGCTCAGCGAAGTGACGCGGCGTTTATCGGAGGAACTGCAGCCTGAGGGCATCTGGTTGTTCGGCTCGCACGCTTGGGGCACGCCCGATGAAGGCAGCGATCTCGACCTGCTGGTGGTCGTGCCGGAAAGCGATGAGCCGCCCGTTCAGCGCATGCGGCGGGCGCATCGCTGCCTGCGCGGGCTGGGGCTGGCCAAGGATGTGCTGGTAAAGACCCGCGCGGAATTCGACCGCCTCCGCGCCCTGCCTTCGACGCTCGATCACCTCGTGTTTCAGCGGGGCCGCAAACTCTATGGATGACACCAAACGCCAATGGGTGCGGTCCTGGCTCGTCAAAGCGGAAAGCGACCTGCGCTCCGCCCGCGCCTTGGCGGGGTTGGCCGAACCGGCCAAGGACACGGCGGTGTACCACTGCCAGCAAGCCGCCGAGAAGGCGCTCAAAGGCTACCTTGCCTTTCGCGATCAGCCCTTGGCGCGCACCCACGATCTGGAGCGCCTGCTCGAGTTGGCCACGGAACTCGAATCCGCGTTTGCGCCGCTTGAAGTTCAGGCCGACACCCTGAACCCGTACGCCACTGCGTTTCGTTATCCCGATACCTTGGGAGTGCACTTCCCGTCGGACTTGGAGGTGGCGACGGCCATCGAGCACGCCCAGACGATTTGCGATTTCGTCCTGGACCGGCTCCCGGCCGAAGCCCGGCCATGAAGCCCAAGCGCTGACAGGATCGCCAGTCGGCTCGAAGGTCATCCGCCGCGACGCGTACACTGGCTGCTAATGGTAATGCGAATGCGGCCGACGGAAGGGAACGGAGCGCGGCAACGAGGCGGCTTCGGTGTGCCGGGTCCGGGCGGGTGCCAACGGGGTGCGACGTATGGGCGTTGAAGCGGCGTGAACGCCGCGCGCCGGGCACGGCACGGGCGCGGTCATTTTCCCGCGACCGCCGCCGGGGCGCGGCGGACGCAGCGGAAGCCGTAGATGTCGTAGCCGAAGCATGTATCGGCGGAGCCGGGGCTTTCGTTGTAGCGATAGCCGGAGCGGCAGTTGTCGGCGCTGAACCGCCACGCGCCGCCGCGCAGAACTTTGTTTTTCCCGTCGGCGGGTCCGGGCGGATCCTGCTTCGGCGCGGTGGTGTAGTAATCCACGGCGTAGAAGTCGTTGCACCAGTGCCAGACGTTGCCAACGATGTCGTAGAGGCCCCACGGGTTCGGCTGTTTCTGGCCGACGGGATGCGGCTTGCCGCCGGCGTTTTTGTCGAGCCAGGCGTAGTCGCCGGCCTTGGCGGGGGACGCGCCGAAGAAGTAGGGCGTCGTGGTGCCAGCGCGGCAGGCGTATTCCCATTCGGCCTCGGTGGGCAGGCGGTAGCCGTCGGCGGTGAAGTCGCACTTGAGCGTTGCGAGGTCGTAGCAGGGTTTCAGGCCCTCGGCTTCGGAGCGCTTGTTGCAGAACTTGGCGGCGTCGGACCAGCGGAGTTGTTCGACGGGGTTCTGTCCGCCTTTCCAACGCGAGGGGTTGGTGCCCATCAATTTTTGAAACTGGTCCTGCGTGACGAGGTACTTGTCCATCAGGAAGGCGCTCACGGAGACCTCGTGCGGCGGGGCGTCCACCTCGTCTTTGTCGCCCATCAGAAACTTGCCGGCGGGGATGGGGACGAGGGCGGCGGATGTGGCGGGGGCGGTGGGCGTGGCGGGTGCGGCAGTTGTTGGCGCGGGCGGAGGGGCAGGATTGGCGGATTTTGCGGGGGCGACGGGCGGCGCCGAAGCACCGGAATCAGCGGGTTTTTCGCCGCACGCGGAGAGCATGATCGCGGCCCCGAGCAGGGCCGGCCAACGGAGGGACCAGAGTTGTATAGTCATTGTGGTAGCTGGGTTTGCTTTCGCCGCCGCTCAGTAGTCCGCCCAGATTTCGTAGCCGTCCGCATTACGCAACACCTGGCGGCAGCGGGCGCGGATGTCCTCGGCGGCGGCGACCGCCTTGGGCAGTTCGGCGCAGGCGTAGCCGGCTTCCTGAAAGAGTTTCCGCGTAACGGTGTGGCATTGCGCGAGCACGTAGTCGCCGGCGCCGCCCATGCCGCGCCACGCTTTCAGAAGCGCCGCGTAGGTTTTCAAATTGTCGGGATCGACCTTGCTCGCGAGCGCCATCGTCTGCTTCGCGAGGTCGGCGGCGTGGTCGAGCGATTTCATGTTTTCCTTCTGCACTTCGTACTCCTGCGGGATCACCTGGACGATTGCTTCGAGGTTCTCGAGGAACGGTTTCAACTCCGGCGCGGACTGGCCTTGCGCGCGGAGGTGCTTCGTCATTTCGTCGGCAAAGGACCGGTACTCGTTGATGCGGTCCATGTGCGAGCGCACGAAGAAAATCATGTCCTCGATGGCGTCGGCGATGAAGGCCTGCTTGCTGGTTTCCTCCTTCGCCTTGAAGACCGCCTCGATGGCCTCGGTGTAGCCGCAGGTGCAGGCGCGATGCACGCTCTCGCCGCCGCGCCGGTGATGCGTGCGCAGTTTGCGCCCGGCGGGATCGAGGATCGCCTCGCTCATCGGCCGACCGAGCGTGGCCTTGAGAATGTCCACCGGCGTCGTGACGGTCGCGGGCGTCTCGCGGGCTTCGAGGAAATAAATCAGCGCATCGCCCTTCGGCGGCACCTTCTTGCCGAGGCGCAGGAACGCCGTCTCGCCGTCGAACCACGCGGGAAAATCATAGCTGCCCGGAACCCCGCGCCAGACCGTGCCCTTGGCCTGCCGGAACGCATACGTGGTGCGCGTGCCCGCCTCGGACAACTGCGTTTTCCACTTCGCCGGAAACGGCCGCTTCCACTCGAGCGTCACGTCTTTCTCCAGAAAATTGAGCTTCAGCGGCTCGCGGTGCCAGATGCCGGGGGCCGTGAGCGACGCGAGGAAAAAGCTCTGCCCGTCGCCCTGCAATTCGAGCGACTCGATGCGCCGCCGGCCGACGGCGTCGGCGAGGCCGAGCCGCACCTGCTGCTGTCCCTTCGGCCACGTCACGACGAGCATCCGGTCTTCGCCCGGTGGCAGGCCGACGAACATATTCTCGGACGGAATGGCCAGGGCCTTGGCCTCTGGGAACGCCGCCGGATCGTAGAGGAGATCATCGCCGATGAAGCTGGGCAGCACGCCGTAATCGAGGGAAGTCAGTACCCGCAGGCCTTTCAACGCGCCCGTCGGCTTGAGTTCGACGATCTCGTTCCGGCCAAATGAAAACAGCGCAGATTCGCCCGGCGCGCCTTTGCCTGCGGCCGCGCCTGCGCCCGCGTTTGCGCCCGCACTGGCGTAGGTGACCTCCAGCACGACTTCGTCACCGGCATTGCGAATGATGGCGACGCGGCTCTTGCCTGCGTTCGCACCTGCGGCGGACGCGAACGGGACGATCTCGGCGATCTTGCGGCCGGGCGCGGGCGCTGCCGCTGCTGGGGCGGGGTTGGGGGTCGCGGACTGCTCGGCGGCGGTTTTCGCGTAGATCGTCAGGCTGCCGCGCGCGGCGGAAAACACGGCGAGCAGGCCCGGGTTCTCGACCACTGCATCGCCTTTGAACGCGTGTTCGCGCCCCCAGTAGCCGGGATCGGAAATCGCCTTGGCCGGGCTGGCCTCAAATGCAAACAGCTCCGTCGGCACGGCTTTCCAGCCGGCGCGGTTCGCCAGCGCGGCGGCGTCCGGCAGCGGCGTGTCCGTGTCCCACAGAACCACGCCCGGCGCGCTGAACGCCGGCAGATTGCCGCCGAGAATCACCGCGCCGACGAGCGTCACCAGACGCACCGCGCGCCGCCACGAGAACTGCCACGAGACCCGATTCCATTGCCCGAAAGAGTCGTTCGCATTCATAAGCCATTCACCAATCGCCGCCGTTTCCGCCACACTGGACCACCCACCGGCCACTGCCAGCCGCGGCGTGGCCACGCGACGAACCGGGGAGCGCGACGAAAGTAGCAGCCGCTCCGACGGACACAAGCGGGCCGAGAGCCAACGACGCATTCGCAAGCGATCCCGATGTTGGTGGAAGAAATGAATTCGGTTCGCGTCTCGGAAGCCGCGCGGCGTGGAACCATCGTCGGAGTGCGCCCGTCCCCGGGCGCAGCAACGTGGAGCGCGGTGAGGTGCCGGCTGATCCGATAGCTTCCGTGCGTGCGGACGCCGCTGCGGTCGAGGACGGCCGCACTCCGGCACTGCGTCTCGGATGCCGCGCGGCGTGAAACCTACGTCGGAGTGCGCCCGTCCCGGGCGCAGCAACGTGGAGCGCGGTGAGGTGCTGGTTGATCCGATAGCTTCCGTGCGTGCGGACGTCGCTGCGGCCGGGGACGGCCGCACTCCGGCACCGCCTCGCGCGTCCGCGCCCGCGCCTAGGAACAACTCTCGTATGTCTGCTGAGCGCGAGGGATTTCAGATTTCAAATCTCAAATCGCCGCCCGAAGATCGGCAATCGGGTCGGGATCTCCCACAAATTCAGGACGACCACAGATGGGAAAAATGAGCGGCGCTGCCGCTTACTCGACGCGCGGCAAGGCGTCGGCCGAATGCCCGCATTTCCCCCCACTTTCCCCTTGCTACGCCCCGACCGCCCCCTACCGTGCGGCCTGCCTGAACGCCGCGTGTGCGGATGTTCATTAAGGCTGAGAAAAAACCGTTAACGCTTAACCAAACCATCAACCTCCGTTGTCACAGCAACGTCGGTCGCTGTCGTTAGGCAATGGAGTCTTCTGAGGCGCTCGTCGCGCCGCGCAAGCCTCCCGCAGTCATCATCACCGTCCCTGTTATGCTCACCATGGAAGAAGCCATGAAGCAAAGCGTCATGCGCTTTGCGGCTGGCGAAATCGTCACCGGTACTGTTCTGGAAGTCCGTCCCAAGGAAGTCCTCGTGGACATTGGTTACAAGAGTGAAGGCGCCATCTCCGGCGTGGAATTTGAAGACATCAAGGCCGTCAAGGTTGGCGACAAGTTCGATGTCCTCATCGAGAAGCTTGAAGACAAGGAAGGCAACGTCGTGCTTTCCAAGGAGAAGGCCGAGTTCAAGCAGAACTGGGACAAGATTCTCTCCATCTGCAAGGAAGGCGGCACGATCATGGGCAAGGTCAAGGCCGTGGTCAAAGGCGGCCTCATCGTCAACATCGGCGTCGAGGCGTTCCTGCCCTCCTCGCAGATCGACATCATCCCGCCGCGCAATCTCCAGCAGTACATGGGGAACTCCTACGAGTTCAAGGTCGTCAAGATCAACCAGGACCGCCAGAACATCGTCCTCTCCCGCCGCGAACTGGTCGAGCAGGAGCGCAACGAACGCCGCGGCAAGCTCCTCTCCGAGATGACCCCGGGCGACATCCGCAAGGGCACGGTCAAGAACCTCACCGACTTCGGCGCGTTCATCGACTTGAACGGCCTCGACGGCCTCCTGCACATCACCGACATGAGCTGGGCGCGGATCAATCATCCGTCCGAAATGCTCAAGGTCGGCCAGGAACTCGATGTCGTCGTGCTCGACGTCAACCGTGAGAAGGAACGCGTCAGCCTCGGCCTCAAGCAGAAGTCCGCCAATCCGTGGGACAGCATCGCGCAGAAGTTCCCCATCGGCACCAAGGTCAAGGGCAAGGTCGTCAACCTCGTCGGCTACGGCGCCTTCGTCGAACTCGAGCCCGGCATCGAGGGCCTCATCCACGTCACCGAACTCTCCTGGACCAAGCGCGTCGCCAAGCCGTCGGACGTGCTCAAGCCCGGTCAGGAAGTCGAAGCCGTCGTGCTCGGCGTCAATCGCGACGAGCAGAAGATCTCCCTCGGCATCCGCCAGCTCGAGACC
>BJHT01000372.1:2557-6773 GCA_014193395.1 Verrucomicrobiota bacterium | reverse complement strand
CGTGGCGGAGTTAGAAACGGCGATCAACGATTACCTGGTCGCGCGCAACCTGGCCCCCAAGCGGTACGTCTGGAAGAAGCAGGGGGAAGAAATCCTGGCCAAGATCCGCCGGGCGCGCGCGGCCATGAAAAAACAGATGGAAGAGTCGTTATGACCACTTATTTAGTGAACACTACATTAGCACCCAGCTTCAGCCGGGTGTTCGGAGCCACAAATCCTCACAACCGCTTTAGCGGTTTTTCGGCGGCGATGGACGCCTCGGGATAATCCGCCAAAGCCGTTGAAACGGCTGCCCGCTTCACTCTCCGCAAACACCCGGATGAAGCCGGGTGCTAATGAGAAACCGAGGCGGAGAATGGAAAAGTTTGTGAAACCTCAGGGCGCTGGTTCAAGCTCCGGCCACATGAGCACAGTGATCAATCTCTCCGGCAAAGTCGCCCTCATCACGGGCGCGTCCCAAGGCATTGGCGCGCAGATGGCGCGGACATTTCATGCGGCGGGGGCCGGCGTGATTTTGAATCATCCCGACGTGGGTTCCACGGCGGCGGATGCGGGGGCGGTGGCGGCGGAGTTGAACGCCCTGCGCCCGGACAGCGCGGCGGTCGCGGCGGCGAACGTCGCCGATCCCGAGGCCGTGCAGCGCATGATGCACGCGGCGAAGGAGCGGTGGGGCGGGATTGATTTTCTCATCAACAACGCGGCGATCCTGCGCGACCGGACGATTGCGAAGATGTCGGCCGACGAGTGGCAGTCGGTGATCGAGGTGAATCTCTCGGGCGTCTTTCACTGCTGCAAATTCGGCCTCGAAGTGATGCGCGAGGGCGGGGCGATTGTGAGCATGGGGAGCATCGCGGCGATCCAGGGGTTTTACGGGCAGGCCAATTACGCCGCGGCCAAGGCGGGCGTGCAGGCAATGATGCGCGTGCTCAGCCGCGAGGGCGCGCGCCGCGGCATCCGCGCCAATGCCATCGCGCCCGGCGTGATCGACACGGCGATGGCGGCGACGATCCCCGAGAATGTGCGCGCGGAGATGTTGAAGAACATTCCGCTCGGGCGATTGGGCGCACCGGCGGAGGTTGCGAACGTGGCGTTGTTCCTGTGCTCGCCGCTGGCGTCGTATGTGACCGGGCAGACGATCGAGGTGAACGGAGGCTGGCGCGGATGAGGTGCGCGGGTGCAATTCTGAAACGGAGCGCGGGCGTCGCGCCCGCCGCCCATCCTTGTAGGAGACGACGTGAGGAGACTCTAACCTCCTTTTTTCCAGCGACGTCCCTCGCACAGAAAAGGTCAGAGTCTCCTTACGTCGTCTCCTACAAAGGGAGGTGCCGACGGGCGTTCGGGAGTCGGGCAGCGGAATTTTTGGCAAAGGAATGGAGGCAAAGGAATGGGGTCAGGGAGACTTTTTGTCCCCATTCCTTTGCCTCCATTCCTTTGCCAAATCCATTTCGGGGATTGAGGTCGAGCTTCAGGTTGGTCCCGACGCGTTTGCCGGACCGCTTTAGTCGCCGACATGAAGAGGGCGCGGACGCCGAGACAGAGCAGCGTGGGGCAAGTGTTGTCGGTAGGCGGACGGAGGTGCGTTGGCGGGTTCTAACCTCCTTCTGCCCAATCACGCCCCTCGCGCGGAAAAGGTCAGAGTCTCCTTACGTCGTCTCCTACAAGTCGGGATGCGGCGCAGTGAGAGTGGACACGCGATTCTTATGAGAGGTGCCGCCCGCATTGTTTCCGCTGCTGAAGCCGTCGCGGCGATTCCCGATGGCGCAACGGTCGCGATCAGCGGCTTCGTCGGCGCGGGGCATCCCGAGGCGCTGACGGTGGCGCTGGAGGAGCGTTTTCTCGCAACGCAAACGCCGCGCGGACTCACGCTCGTTTATGCGGCGGGGCAGGGTGATCGCGCCGAGCGCGGCCTGAATCATCTCGCGCACGCGGGCATGGTGAAGCGCGTGGTGGGCGGGCATTGGAACCTCGCGCCGAAGCTCGGGCGGCTCGCGTTGGAAAACCAGATCGAGGCTTACAACATTCCGCAGGGCGTGGTGTGCGTGCTGTTCCGCGAGATCGCGGCGAAGCGCGCGGGGGTCATCACCAAGGTGGGCTTGCACACGTTTGTCGATCCCGAGAATGGCGGCGGTCGCCTGAACGCGCGCACGACCGAGCCGTTGGTCGAGCGCCTCACGCTGGATGGCGAGACGTGGCTGCGGTTCCGCACGTTTCCCATTCACGTCGCGTTGATCCGCGCCACCAGCGCCGATGCGCGCGGCAATCTCAGCATGGAACGCGAGAGTTTGATCGGCGAGGTGCTGCCGATCGCGCAGGCGGCGCGCAATCACGGCGGGATCGTCATTGCGCAGGTCGAGCGGTTGGTCGAGCGCAACGCTGATCCGAAGGCGATTCGCGTGCCGGGAACGCTGGTGGATTTCGTGGTGGTGGGCAGCGCGGCGCAGCATCCGCAGACGTTCAGCGAGCAATTCAACGCGGCCTATGTCACGAGTCGCGCGGAGCGTCCGGCGGTGGCGCGCATGGCGTTTTCCGAACGCAAAATTATCGGGCGGCGGGCGCTGCGCGAAATCCATCCGGGCAACATCGTGAATCTCGGCATCGGCGTGCCCGAGGCGGTGGCGGCGGTGGCGGCGGAGACGGGGCGGTTGGAGGAATTCACGCTCACACTCGAGAGCGGGCCGACGGGCGGACTGCCCGCGGGCGGGCTGAGTTTCGGCAGCAGCCATTTTCCCGAGGCGGTGATCGATCAGCCGTCGCAGTTTGATTTTTACGACGGCGGCGGATTGGACGTGACGGCGCTCGGCGCGCTCGAGGTCGATGCCGAGGGGAGCGTGAATGTGAGCACCTGCGCGGGGCGATTTGCGGGCGTGGGCGGGTTTGTGAACATTTCGCAAAACGCCAAGCGGGTCGTGTTTTGCTGCACGTTTCGCGCGGGCGACATGGAGGTCGCGGTGCAGGACGGGCGGCTGCGGATCGTGCGCGAGGGCGGGGCGATCAAGTTCGTGGAGCGCGTGCAGCAGGTGTGTTTTCACGGGCCGTCGGCGGTCGCGCGCGGGCAGCGGGTGCTCTACGTGACCGAGCGCGCGGTGTTCGAGCTGACCGCGCAGGGACTGGCGCTGATCGAGGTCGCGCCGGGAATCGACGTGGCGCGGGACATTCTGCCGGGGATGGCATTTCGGCCGATGATCGGCGCGCCCGGGGTGATGGCGGGGGAGTGTTTTGAGAGCTTGTGAAGCAGCGCGCAAAATGTGCGGGAGTTCCGAGCTTGCGGTGTCGCTCGACGGCCCGCGGTCCTCTGCGTTCCTTCCCATCTCTGCGGTATAATGTCTTGCTGCCTTTTCTGCCGGAGTGGCGACGGGACAGAACACCGCAGAGAGGGGAAGGGACGCAGAGAAGGCGCGGAGAAATGGGGCGTATCACTCCTCGTGCAAGTTCGTGCTGTCCGTACCGAAGTCTCCGTCTCCGCCTCCGCCGTTCGGCACGGTGCAGAGATCAGGCCTCGCCGGGTCACTCGACGGTCCGCGGCCCTCTGCGTTCCTTCCGATCTCTGCGGTGTTCTGTTTCGCAGCCGCCCCCGCCGGAAGGGCAGCAAGACAGAACACCGCAGAGATCGGAAGGGACGCAGAGAAGGCCCGGCGCGGCCACGCCTGACGGGCGCGCTCGAACTTCTCCGCCGCGCCTGACATTCTTTCACCCACCTTCCAACCCTCCACCCCACCCATGAAATACCCACACCCCATCCATCTCGTCGCCGCGCGGCGCTCGCCCGTCGGGCGCTTCGGCGGCGGTCTCAAATCGCTCGCCGCGACCGATCTGGCGCTGCAAGTCGCGGAGGCGATCGTGCCCGAACCGCTCCGAGCGGCGGTCGAGCAAGTGATCCTCGGGCAGGTGCTGCCGGCGGGCGCGGGGATGAATGTCGCGCGGCAGGTGGGCTTGCGACTTGGGCTGCCGCAGGCGTCGCCGGCCTTCACGGTCAACATGGCGTGCGCGTCCGGCTTGAAGGCTATCGCGCTCGCGGCAACGGCGGTGACCGAGGGCGAAGCGCAGCTCGTGCTCGCGGGCGGGGTTGAATCCATGAGCCGCGCGCCGCACTACGCGCCCGACCTGCGCTGGGGCCGCAAGCTGGGCGATGGCGCGCTCGTGGACGCCCTCAACGCCGACGGCTTGTTTGATCCCGTCGTGAAACTCGGCATGGGCGAAACCGCCGAGCGCATCGCCG
>BJHT01000372.1:0-2547 GCA_014193395.1 Verrucomicrobiota bacterium | reverse complement strand
AATCATCGCGGTCCGCGGGGCCGATGGCGTGATCGAGCACGACGAGCATCCGCGCGCCGACGCAACCCTCGAGAAGCTTGCGAAGCTCAAGCCGGCCTTTCGTTCCACCGGCACCGTGACGCCCGGCAACTCCTCGGGGATCAATGACGGCGCGGCCCTCGTGCTCGTAGCCAGTGCGGCGGCGTTGCAACGGCACGGCCTGGTTTCCCGCGCTCGCATCGTCGCCACGACCGCACTGGGCTGTGACCCGGCGCTGATGGGCCTTGGCCCCGTCGGCGCGATCCGGCGGCTGTGCGAGGAAACCGGCTGGCAGTTGGACACAGTGGATGCGGTGGAGATCAACGAAGCTTTCGCCGTGCAAACCCTCGCCTGCGCGCAGGAACTCGGCCTCGATCCCGAGCAGCTCAATCAGCGCGGCGGCGCGATTGCGCTCGGCCATCCGCTCGGCGCAAGCGGCGCGCGCGTGCTCGTGACGCTGCTCCACATTTTGGAAGACAAAGATTTCAAACGCGGCATCGCCGCCCTCTGCGTCGGCGGCGGCATGGGCATCGCGATGGCCATCGAGCGCGGGGAATAGGGCGCGGCGTTTTTGTTGTGGCGCGCGCACGACGTGGCGCGCCGTTCATTGCGGCCGCAGCGTCGGACATGGGGAGGTTAGAGTCTGCCAACGTACCCCCCTCCCTTTATCGGGTACGATGGCCCCATGCTGCGCCGTTTCGGCGCTCGGGTTCTCCTCACGTCGTCTCCTACACGGAACGGAAACTTGCGGACTGGCGCCCGCGCTCCTGCGGACGGCGTGGGCGCGACCTCAGTACAATTTGAAATAAACCGCGACGCCGATGAGCGCGGCCACCAGCACGAGCACCCAGACGAGCGGCATTTTCCAAAAGGCGCTCTGGATGCCCGAGTGGATTGCCTGATGGAGCAGTTGCCGGAAGAAGTTGCGCAGTTCGGGGGTCATGGCGGGGCACGGGCCGGTTTTTGGGGGATGGCCGGCTAGCGTGGCGCGGGTTTGGGGGCCGGTTGGTTGAGGCGCCGCAGCTCGGAGTAGTTGGTCGGCGGGCGGCCGAAGCGGGCCTCGAATTGCAGCATCATCTCGGTCGTGGGCTGGGGCAGGGCCTGACCGGGGATCGCGGTTTCGGTCACGCTCGGAGTAGCGGAGATTTCGGCCGCGGGGGCCGGGGAAGTTGGGAGGATGGAGACTTCCGCCGCGGGCGCGGCGCTCGCTGGGGGGGCGGCGGTGGTCGGTGCTGGCTCGCGGCCGCACGCGGTGAGGAAGACTGCCATCGCGAGGGGCAGGGCGGGCGCGCCGCTTCGGGCCGTGGCGACGAGGCGGTGAAAAGTTAGCGTATCCATGCGGCCCACTCTGGTGCGTTGGCGGCGACAAAAGCCGCGTTTTGCCAGTTGCCGGCGGCGGGATCCCACGCGGCTTTCTTTTTCACGTATTCGGAATGGCCGTCGAAATAGGCGTAGTTCGCGCCGATGCCGGGGCCGTGGCGTTGGGTGCCCGAGGCGGCGAAGGCCCACAGCCCGATGTGGCACAAGCCCACGCTGCCCACGGTGTCGCCGAGGAAAATCTTGTCGGCGGGCGACAGAATGTCGTCGGGCCGCGACGGATTCGGCAGCGTGCCGATGGAGAAGGAGTAAACATTCAGGCCGTATGTGATCGGCGGGCCGGTGATCTTGAAGGTCGTGGCGTCGGTGGGGAGCTTGCCGGGATCGCTCGCGCACAGGGCGACCGTGGCATTGCTGCCGAGATAGGGGTCGATGAAATCCAGCCATTTGGTCGAGTAATACACTGCGGCATAGCGGGATTGATTGGCGATGGGCGTTGCCGGATACGGTGTCGAGAAGGCCGTTTCGTGCAGCGGGAATGTCGGGTAGTCGCTGGCGTAGATGACGCAGGCCATGCCGAGCTGGCGGGTGTTATTCAGGCACTTGGTCATTTTGCCCCGCTCCTTGGCGCTGCCGAGGGCTGGCAGCAGCATCGAGGCGAGGATGCCAATGATGGCGATGACGACGAGCAACTCGATGAGCGTGAAGGCGGCCTGTCGCCACCGACCGGGACTATCGGGAGGAGAGGAGCAAATTTTCATTCCGCGACGGTGCGGTACGAGCCGTGCAAATGCAAGTGAAACGGCAGGGAGCGGAGATTCGCGATCCGTGATTCGTGACTCCTGCCTCCTGACTTCTAGTCCCTGATTCCTGTCTCCTGATTTCTGTCTCCTGTCTCCCGCCCCTTACTTCCTGTCCCCTCTCCCCCTCACGGCGTGGTCGGCTTCTGGCTTGGGACGACCGCGGGCACAGCGGGCTTTTCCACCGCCTCATCCTCCGGCTTGGTGAGCATGTTCGACGGCGGGATGTCCGAGGCGACGAAGCGGCGGCGGCCGCCGGTGATGAGCACGTCGCCAACGCGGTCCGTGGCGAAGGTGGGGCGGTTGGTCACGTATTCGTGAGACTGGCGGATGAAGAGGGCGCCGTTGGGATTCAACGCGCAGTAGGTGAAGGTCCGCGCGCGGGTCTGGTAGAGCACGTGGCGGTAGCTGT
>BJHT01000371.1 GCA_014193395.1 Verrucomicrobiota bacterium | reverse complement strand
CGGCACCAACCCAAGGGGCGCCGGAAGTGTAGCTACAGAACCCCTGCCCCAACCGTTCATCCACCGGCCCCACCCCGCCGCAGAGCGACCCGTCGATACCCACCCCGTTTACCCGACCGCCCGCCAGCCCACCGCCTTCAGAAGTTCAAGTCGCATCGTAAACGTGCAGCACGCCTTCCTGTGGGTGGTAGTGACCAAGCAGCCGCTCCAGGCCTTCCACCCATGCCCTGAGCCTGTCCCCGGTAGCAGCATCCACTTCGAGCGGAAAACGCTGCCCAACCGCCCACGACTGAAACACACACTCGACCCTGCGACCTTGGACGCACCGGGAAACGCAGAACCGGCCCGGATTCAGTTGCACCAGCCACAGGTCCGGCCCCGGCGCCGACGCACCCAGCCGCTCTCCCACGTTGATTTCCACCGCAATGCCCGGGCTGACCGTCGGCAGGCTTTCCAACCCGAACAAAAGCCGCTGCAATCCCAGCGCCTGCCGCGCCGAGATCCCCGGCAACTGGATGATTCTCCGCACCAACACCACCACTCCCAACACCCAGTCGCCGCCGTCACTCGGTTCCCCTTGCCGCCCCACCGCCCCACTCCCGGCATCCCCCGCCGCGCCATCAGGAAGACCTTCCCCACCATACTGCGGCCCGCAGTCATCCTTATACGGCCCAAGGTTCCAGCTCCCAGCCTCGGTGTCCTCCCCTTCACCCCCAGCCCCCGATCCCGCTTCCGGCAGCAGATCAGCAATGTTCTTGGGCGTGAAAACCTGAAAGTGCGCCGGCGGGACCACCTGGGCCGAATAAGCCTGCACCCCCATGGTAAACCGCTCAATCCGCAGCCCCCGCGCATCCGCCTCGATGGTCAGATGCTTTTTACCCTTGTAGGTGCCCAGAATCTGGCCGAAGAGCTTGCGCGAGACCACGCACTGGCCGTCCTCGAAAACGAGCCCCTCCGTCCCCGCCACCACGCCATTGGACTCCACAAACACCCGGGCCGCGCAGGCGAACAGCCGCAGCTTCGGGTCGCTCCTCGTCTGCGGCGGCGACTTCTTCCCCACCTGCTTCACCATCTGCACCAACCCCGGCCGATCAACGGTGAATTTCATGGTCGGATGTCCGCTGCGGTCCCCCGCTTCACGCCACCGCCCGCTCACGGACTTGGGCCAGCAATCCCACCAACTCATCCACCTGCGCCGATTCAAACACCCCCTCCGGTCCGCGCGGGTTCAAATCCGTGAAGGGCGACTCATAGAGCAGCTCCGCCTCCATCACGCCTTTCTCCGTCAGGTGTTCCACGATCAAGTTCACGAACTCGATCTGGTTTGCGCCGAGAGCCTTGCCCGCCATGAAACCGGCCAGCGCCTTCTTCGCCGCCTCACGATCCAAGCCCACCAGCGAGCGCACAAACAGTCCCAACCCGTTGCTTTCCGTCTTCGCTTTCGCCAGGTGCTCCGGCTTGGCCAACCCGCTCGCAGCCAGCATCCGCTCCAGCTCTTGAAGGTCGCTTGCCGTGAGCGGCTCGTTCATCCGCAGCTTGTGAATCACCAGATCATTCTCGTGCTCGCGCAGGAACTGGCGGGTCTTGGCGCGGAAACGCTCGAAGCTGTCAGGCGAGGCGAAGCCCGGCAGCTCGATGGAGGACTCGCTCCCCAGTTCGTCCTCAAAGTCAGTGTAGATGGGTTTGCGCTGTGCCTTCTCGATGAGCTTCACGAGGGCGCGCAGCCGACGGCGGACGTTTTCCAGCATCGGCACGGTTACGTCCTGCCACCATTCTTCGGTCTGGAGGTCCTGAATCAATGGCATCTGCTCCTGCACCAGCGGGATGCTTGATTTCTCCTCCAGCAATCCGGCGATGGCCTTCACCTGATCGCTCAAACGCTTGAAGGCGGGTTCGGCTCGCAAGACCGCGAGTTGCAGATTCAGCAAGAGCAGGTCGAAGCGTTTCGCCTCCTCGTCCTCTGCTTCCAGTTCAGACGGCAACCCGGCGACCTCTTGCGCCAATTCTGAAAGCGCATCCAGCGTCAGTTCACCCCACGCTTCCGGCTTACGGTATTTCTCCACCAGCCGGCGTTTCGTGCGCACCACGAAGTTCTCCACGTTCATCGCGGCGACTTCGCCTTGCAGCATCGCCGCCACCGCGCGCCGCAAGTCGGCCTCCTTGTCCGGCCCGTCCTTCGCGAAACCAGACATCTTCCGGTCCAGTTCGCCGAGCAACTCCAGCCGCGTCTTGAACAGCCGCTTGCCAAGAGATTCGCCCAGCGCGCCCTCGGTCGTCTCCGGGTTCTGGCTGAAGAACTCCAGGTTCTGGCAGTAGTCGAAGATGTAGAAGAACTCCTTGTGCTTGCCCGGCGCAAACAGGTCGGGGCACAGCCGCGTGCCGCGCCCCACCATCTGCCAGAACTTCGTCTTCGACCGCACCAGCTTGAAGAACACGAGGTTCACCACTTCCGGCACGTCAATGCCCGTGTCTAGCATGTCCACGGAGATGGCGATGTGCGGGGCCTTGTTCTTCTGCGAGAAATCATCAATCAGGCGCTTTGCGTATTCCGTCTTGAAAGTGATCGTGCGCGCGAACTTTCCGGCAAGATGGGGATAGTTTTTGTCGAATCGCTCTTGGATGAAATCGGCGTGCGCCTGATTCTTCGCGAAGATGATCGTCTTTCCGATCCGGTCGCCCCCCGCCACCTTCTGCCCGCGCGTCATGAGGTGCTCCAGCACCTTGTCCACGGTATCAATGTTGAAGAGCCACTTGTTCACCGCCTCGGCCTCGACGAAATTCGGCATGCTGCCGTCGTCGCTCCATTCCTTCGCGTCCCACTGCTCCTTTTCTTCCTCGGACAGGTTCTCGTATTTGATGCCCTCGCGCTGGAACTTGAGCGGCACCGACACGCACTTCGACGGCACGAGGAACTTGTCCGCCACCGCATCCTTCAGGTCGTAGGCATCCGTTGGCACGCCCCTTTCAAGGTCGAACAGGCCGTAGGTGTCCCGGTCAATCTCTTCGCGTGGCGTCGCCGTCAGGCCCACCAGCAGCGAATCGAAGTAATCGAAGATGGCGCGATACTTTTGGTAAACCGACCGGTGCGCTTCATCAATGATGATCAGGTCGAAATGCCCGACGCCGAACCGCCGCTGCCCGTCCTTCGTCTCGTCAATCAAGCCCATCATCGTCGGGTAGGTGGAGACGAACACGCGGCCTTCGGCGTCCTTCTCGGTAAGGAGATTTACGGGCGACGATTCCGGCAAAAACGGTTTGAACCCTTTGTTGATGGCTTGATCGACCAGCGCCACGCGGTCGCAGAGGAAGAGCGCACGCTTCACCCAGTTGCAGCGCATGAGCAATTCGCACAAGGCGACTGCCATGCGCGTCTTGCCGCCGCCGGTGGCCTGCACGACCAGCGTCTTCCGATCGCGGTCCACGTCAAACGCCTCGCCGATGCGCCGGATGCAACGCAATTGGTAATACCGGCCGGCTATCCCCTCGTTGATCTTCGCTTCCGCCAGCTTCTTGCGCGTGGTGCGGCGCTGAATCAGCAGCTCCAACTCCGCCTTCTTGTAAAATCCCTGCACCGGCCGCGGCGGATGGTTCGCATCATCCCACAGCCAATGCTCGTAGCCGTTCGAGTAAAAGATGACGGGCCGCCGACCGAACATCCTCTCCAGGCAGTCCGCATACAGCTTGGCCTGCTGCTGTCCCGTACGCGGGTCGCGTCTGGTGCGCTTTGCCTCCACCAAGGCGAGCGGGAGGCCGTCATCGCCCCACAGCACGTAATCCACGAATCCCTTGCCCTCGTTGTTGGGCATTCCAGTGACCGGGAATTCGGTATCTCTGCCCGGTTTCGTGAAGACCCAGCCCGCCTCCCGCAGCAGCAGGTCGATGAAGTAGCTCCGCGTCTCGGCTTCGGAATAGTTGTGCGTGTCGGCCTGCGCGGTGTTGGCCAGCTTCGCTTTCGCAATTTCGGCCCGCAACTGCGTCAACTCGGCATCCCGCGCCGTCTTGTCCGCCAGCAGCGCCGAGAGCTTCTCGTCCCGCTCGCGCAGTTCCGTCTCCAGCCGTTGAAGCTGCTCGCTGGTCTGCTTGGGCAGCGGTGTGGTTTTCGGCAGCGCGTTGGGATCGAAGGCCAGGCCGGGCGCTGGCTTCGTCCCGCGCGCGTAGGTGTGGGCCAGCCAGTAGGCGACGTGGAAAAGCTCACGCACCGCCGTCAGTGCGTCGAACTGCTGCACGGGACGATGCCCATGCACGGCGGAATTACCGAGGCGATTGATCAGCACCGTTTTCGCAAAGACCGCCGCGCCCGCCGTGGTTTTGAACGTCGGCTCGTGCAGGAGCGCGCTCAGATTGTCCTGATACGGCAGCTTGAGCGCGGCATCGTGCTGGTAGAGCCAATGCACCATCACCTCCAACCCGCGCCGCGCGTGAAAGCACGCCGTTCTCGCATCAGGATATGCCAGCGCCTCCGCCTTGCTCGCCGCATCGTGCAAGTCGGGCCATTCGGCGCGGAGGAACTCGAATTGAGGCATGATCTATGTGGTACTCGGCGGCAACCGGAACTCATCCTGTGCCGGCGTCTCCAATCGTCCCGGAGTGAACCCTTCGGTGAGCAACAGCACCCGGACTTGGACCTGTCCGCGCTGGCGCAGTCGCTCTGTCAGTCGTGACAACGTGTTGCGGTCTTCGGTGAGAATGACCGGAATGTTTTCCTCCTCCGCCTGCGCCAGAATCTTCAGATCGTTGATGATGATCGGGCGGCGGTCTTCAACCGGCGGCGCTTGGTCCTCGCGAACGGCTCGGAACAAAGCAGCGGCTCGGATCGCATGTGGAAGATTGTAAGGCTGGATGCGAAAATTCTGGAGTGGCAGATCACTGACCGGTTGTCCCACTTCAAATTCACCGGCGGCCACGGCGGAAAGCCACATGGGAATGCGCTGCGTGAGGCAATGCCGGAAGTAGTCCACCGCCACCGCGTGATTCCCCCGCCCCGGGTCGGCGAACGTAATCAGGAAACTGGTGTCGAGCGAGACTTGGAGCATGGCGTCACTGGTTCCCTCGGAGTGATTCCACCCAGCCCGCCGCCGAGGTTACATCGCGCCATGCTTCGCGGCCCTTCTGCCAGAGATTGGCCAGCGCGCGCTCATCCGCTTCGCTTGCCTGCGCCAGAAATTGAATCAATCGAACTTCGCGCAGCGCCTTGGTCCGCACATGCTGCTCCGCCTGCACCCGCAGCGTCACGTCCTTGTAAAGCTGGTTCTCCTTCTCCGCGCCCAATTGTTGCTCCGTTGCACTGATGCGGACCGATTCACCAGTATCCGCCAGCACCAGATGCACGTTCGGGTCTTGCTTGCCTCCCGCGTTCACCACTTTTCCGGTCAGATACTTTTCCACGCTCACCCAGGCGTTCTCGCTGCCGTGTTGAAACTGGCTGGTGTTCGCAATCCGTAGCGGGCGGTGCGCGGAACTGGTTTGAATGGAATACGTGCGACTGGAAAAACGCCGCGTCCGCGCCTGCCACAGCTCGACCACCTCGGCCCGCCGTGGCTGGATGGCGTCCAAATCTCCCGTCTCCTCAAGTTTCGCGAGGTCGCTGCGGACATCCGCCGCCAGCAGATGAGCGACGAGTGTCACCAGCTTGACCGAACCCTCTTCCAGACGCAGGCGCGAATCACTGAGGCTCGCGCCAGCCACGTCGCCCTTGATGAGTTTTTCCACCTCTTCCAGAAAACCACGCAGGGTCGGCAGGTCCACCGTCCACGGCGTCAGCGGGCGGCCGCCGATTACATCATCGAGTGAAAACTCGAGCTCTGTCAGTTCCCCGGGCATATTCTTCGCAAGCAAAGTTTCGTCCGTGGCCCGTGAAGCCACAAGCCCATTGTATGAAACCTCAATCGCCTTGCCAGCTTCACGGATGATCCTCCACCGCTTCCACGTTGAACAGGAACTGCACGAGTTCATCGAGCTTGCCACGGCTGGGGCCATTCAGGCCGCTGCCATATTTGGAGTCGTAGTTCTGCGCCCAGTCGGCGGCGAGCTTGTAGCCGTCGCTGGGGTGACGAGTGAGGCCGGTGTGGAGCGCCAGCCCTTTCTCCACCAGCAGCAGCGGCCAGCAGTGGATGACTCGCACCGGTCCCCATTGTTGGTTTTGGTATTCGTTGTGAAAGGCCCGCGCCCGGTCGTGCAGGCCCATGGCGGCCTCCCGGTCGATCGCCTGGAAGTAGCTCTCCCGCGTGGACGCCGTGCCAAGCAGGGCGCGCGTTTCGTCGAGGAGGGCACCGGCCTCGCCCTTGGTCTTGCCTTTGCGACCCGCCGCGCGGCGTGCGATCCACAGGCCGAAGACCGAGAGCCGGCCGGGATGCTCGAACCATTTCTTCAACACCGTCAGCCGCGTCAGCGACGCGTTTCCCTGCTTGTCGATGTCGGCGATGATCTTCTGGATTTTCTCGGGAACGGCGGTGCGCATGGTCGGCTTATAGTTCCCCGCGAAAGGCGCGGTCCCAGTATGGAGTCCCGGCTTCAGCCGGTGAGGCATGCGCACTTGCACGCGGGTGGAAAATTTTCATACGCCTTTCCTTTCGTGCGCCTTGCCGCCTGAAGGCGGGACTCCCAACTCCCCGCGGAAGGCGCGGTGCTGGAGGGTGGCGAAGAGCGCGTCCAGCTCCGCCAGCGACGCGCGCTGCGCCGTCTTCAGCGCCTCCACCGCCGTCACTCGCCGGGCGAATTCGCGCTGCAATGGGATGGGGGGAACAATCACCGGAACACGCTCCAAGTTCGACTGGTTGA
>BJHT01000370.1 GCA_014193395.1 Verrucomicrobiota bacterium | reverse complement strand
CCTGCCCCAGATCCTCCTGCCAAACCCGGCCCTGTTCGCGCCCGCCCCGCCACCCGGTGTCCCGTGAATTTCCCCCGCACCGCTTCGGCTGAAACTTGCCCCCAAACCTCGGCCGCCACCGCCCCCTGACATGCGACGACTGCTCTACCTCGGCTTCGCTTTTCCGCCCGGGGTGGCGTCCGCCTTTCCGGAAGTCATCCCGGCCGGGCACGGCTTCGAGACCGCGCTCATCACCGCGCTGGGCCGGCATTTTGAAATCCAGAGCGTCGGCCTGCTGCCGACCGCCGAAGCCGACCTTCCCCCAACCCGCGACCACTCGCCCGGACTGCCCCATCAACTGCTGCTCGTGGACCAGGCCCCCGAACTGTTCCACCGGTGGCGGTCGGCCCGCCGCTTGCGCCGCTGGTATCAGGAATTGGTGCGCGCCTGCTGGCAGCCGGACGCCATCCTCGTTTACAATCTCCCGCCGGTCTTCAACGACTTCATCCGCTGGCTGCACCGCCAGCCCGCGCGGCCCGCGACCGTGCTGCTCCTGGCCGACAGCAGCACGCTGGGGCGGCGGCTCTCGTTCACGAAACGCCTGCGCTACCAGTGCAAACCCATGATCTGGCCCGATGAGGTCATGCTCCCTTTTTTCGATGCGTGCGTCGGACTCGGCCGCGACACGGAACGCTTCTTCGCCCCGCGAAAAACGCCCTGGCTCTGGCTGCCCGGCGCCTGCGATCCCGCGGACGCGCCGCCCTGGCAGCCGCCGAGTCACGTTGGTCCGATCCGCTTCGGCTACTTCGGCGCCCTGGCCGGCCACAGCGGCGTCATGGAACTGGCCCGGACTTTTCTGGCCGCCAATCTGCCCGCCACCCTGCACGTCTGCGGCTACGGGAAGCTGGCCGCGGACCTGCGCGCGCTGGCCGCGAGCGACCCGCGGCTCAAGTTTGACGGCCTCCTCCCGCGCCCGACCGATTGTCTGACCTGGGCGCAAAACTTGGACGTCCTCGTCAATCCCCGGCCCGCCGGGTGCGGCAATGAAAACAATTTCCCCTCCAAACTCTTCAGCTACGCGCTGACCGGTCGGGCCATTTTGACAAGCCGGTTGTCGGGCACGGACGAGGTCCTGGGCGAGGCCGCCGATTATTTTGACCCACAGGATTTCTCCCGCGCCCTGGCCCGGCAGCTTCGCGCCCTCGCCGCCCAGCCGCGTCCCGGGCTCGCGGAACGGGGGCGCGCGCTGCGGGAACGCATCATGGCGAACTACACCTGGTCGCACGCCTCCGTGCGCCTCGCAGGCTTCATCGCGCAGACGCTGGCCGCGCCGCCCTCCGGCCGGCACGCCGGACGCCCGCTCCCCGGGGCGGTCAGCGGAACTTGACCTTGCGCACCCGCCAGCCGCCGCCCAAGGACAGGCTCAGACATCCTGACCTCACTGGGGAGTGGAACCGATTCGGAGGAAAATTCCTGAGACCATCCGGCGGAAATCCCCCCGGTTTTCAACGACTTGCGCGGACCAAACGGGCCGTGTGGTGTCAGAACAAGTTCATGCCATTTCCCGCCGGGTCAGGATGTCCTAGGCGGGTATCCAGCCACCCGCCAGGCCGCCCCCACCGTGACTGCCGCCCCTTCTGAATCCGGCCATCCACATGCCACGGCTCGTAATCTCGCGCATGGGTCATCGCTTCGTGGTTATGACCATGAGAAACACGGCTCAGCCAATTCGTTGACGCCCGATCATTTGCTGCAACGATTCGATAAAGCGTTGTTCGGCGTTCGTGGGTTGCCGGGGAGCGGCCGGTGCGGCGAGATTTTGGTGGAGCAAGACACCCAGTTCGCGGGGCGAATCATAGCAGTACATCCCTGACCAATTGAACGCGCTGCGGGCAGCGATGGCGTTGGCGACGACCGGAATGCCTGCCATCAGCATTTCCGGGATGCGGGTCAGCGCGCCGGCACCGGATATTTGATGGACCAGCATCGCCTTCGCCGTGACGAGCAGTTCTGTGAGCGTCTGCTGGTCCACTCCGCCATGCACCCGCCACTCGGTGCCTTCGGCTTGCTCGCGAAGGCGTTCGGTTTCATAGCCGGCTATGTCCACGGGCAACTGGTGACCGTTGGGCAACAATTTCAGCCGGTGCAACAATTCCGAGACTCCCGCAAAGGTGGGCGGATTGCCGACGGAGCCGAGGATCAGCCATCGCTGTGGCTCCGTGCCCTCCCGCCGCCTCCGGACTTCGAGTAAATGATCCGCGACGGCCTTTGGCGGGTAGTAAGGCAAGTAGTCCGCTGCGATTCCGAAGCCGGCGAGCAGCCACTGCTCTTCCCGCGAAATGCAATGGATCGATTCCGCGCCGGCCAGCATCAAGACCTCGCCCGTGAGGCGTGCGGCGGTCTTGCTGGCGGGAATGACGCCGGTGTTCCGCACCAGGCTTTCGAGGTTTTGTGGCAGAGCCATCACTGCGTAACCCGCGTGGCGGGCGAGCTGAGGCGTCGCCTGGTTGTTTCGATGGGTGTTCTCCCAGACAAGGACTTTCGCCCCGTCATGATGTGACAGACTTGAACTCAATCTGGCGGTGACAGCGCCATGGTGGCGGATAAGGCGGAGCGGGCTGCCATGAGCCTGTCCATGCCGCAACCAATACTTCAAACCGAGCAGGTATTTCCGTGGGTTAGACAACGGAGCGGGCGGATCCATCGGGCGAATTTCGATGCCCGCACTGCCGATCAGTTCGTGAATCTGGCGCGTGCGATGTTCGCCTCCGTTGGGAAACTGCCACGAACCAGGGCTGGTATCGGCCAGGATTACAGGGGCGTCTTTCATCGCGCAGGAGGCTGCAACCCGCATTGGATGCGGACCGCGGTTTTCAATGCGGCAATCCGTTCCCGCTGCCGGTTGCGCCCATGGCGGGCACGCCACGCACCAGGATTCATTATCCACGGCCAGGGTTTATCGCGCTCCCGGTCATAGGCGAGCTGTTTGGGGCGAAGGCGTTTGATTTCGACAGCGAGCAATTCAAGTAACGACGCCAGTTCAACTGGCGTCGGGGCGTTGCCCGCTGGAAGCGAGACTGCAAGGCAGGTTTTCCGCGCCAACGCGAGCAAGCGCGCAACGATCTCAGCGCTTTCGTCATCGCCAATCATGCCGGCATTCTGGTGGATCAGAAACTCCGAGACGACCGCTGGGGTGACCGCCCAAGCGGTCTCGAAAGCATGGCGGATGGCCCACGCCGTGTCGCCCACGTGCCCGTATTCCGTCGGGAACGGATAACGATGTAACATGGCCGTTCGGTATAGATTGCTCGCGGAACTGCCCAGGAGGCCTTTGGGCGCATCGAGCGCCGCCAGCAGGAAGACATGCGCCGGGGCCACGGCAGACGGATGCTCGATGGACTGCCATTGGATCAAGTCGTCAATCGGCCAGCGCCATCTGGGCACGGGCTGCGCTTCCGGCGTGGCAAACCGCGGCCGACTCACCACCACGTCGCTCTGGAATTGTTCGGCCACGGAGAACAGATGTTCCAGTCCCGCGCGGGTGATGACGTCGCCGACTGTCGAGACGTACGTGTATTTTGCCGTGATCTGGCTGATGCCAAAGTTCCACGACTGATAAAGCCCGCGGGGATGACTGACAAACCGGGCCTGCGGCCACTGCAATTCTTCCTTGAGCAGTTCGAGGGTGCCGTCATCCGAATAACTGTCCACCACGACAATCTCTTCCACCAACCCGGCCCACTCGCGCATCGCGGCCAGATGGCGCGGAACGTAAGCGCGGCCGTTGAACACCGGCAACATGACACCGATAGGCAGCCGGTCACTCATGCGAATTCCCTCCGTGCGACATGGCGCGAGGATTCGCCACCGTGGCAAGCTTCTCCCTTGCTGAGTTGAATGAGACTTTCATGTTGGAACAAAGGCAGCCATGCCCGGAAGCTTCGGTTAGCAGCGAAGAAATTCCCCCCGCCGGGCGCGGCGCTCGATCTTGCGCCGGGCACGCCATCGTTGCCACGGGGAAAGCTGCTGCGCAGGACCGGCCTTCGCATCCACGCGCGGGTTCCCTCCGACCTGTCCGGCTTGCAACCCCGCCCCACCCGCCAACGCAGTCAGCAATTTCAGGTAGGGCTGGTAAATTCTCTCGGTCAACACCGGATCGGGTGGCACCCCGTAGCGCTGCCATTGCGGATCAAAGTAGGTCGCGGTGATTTGTTTGAGGCCGTGAAAATGGAAGACCAAGAGCGGTCGCCCGTCCACCAGCACCCGGCCATCCCGCCACTCCAGGCGATGCCCCGCCAAGTTCCACGGGGCGAGATTAACTCCGGGATGCTGGATAACTTTCACTCCCTCAAATTTCTCCGGCCAGACATCGAGATACTTCTGGTCGGCGAACCGGCCTTCCTCCAGCCGGTCGTAACACCATTCCAAACAGCGGTCCCGCCACCATTCCAGACAGGCCCGGGCGTTGGCGTCGCGCCGAAACGTAAGCCATCCGACATTGAAGACTCCGTAGCGTTCCGACTCCCGCAACGCCGGCGGAAAACGGTGCGGAGTGATGGCGATGGAACTGTCGCCAATCTCTTCCCATAGCTCATCCAGCGGATGGAAGAGCAATAAGTCCCCGTCCACATAGGTCACCTCCGGCGCGGCGGGCGCGCGCTCCAGCACGCACAGCGGCAACACGGGCGAGCAGGTAAAGTAGTATTCGATCGTCGAGCGATTCAGTTTGGCGGCCCGCAGGCGCGGCTCGAAAGCTTCCAACTCAGCCAGCGTGAGCAGTTTAATTCCCGGCAGCGCCAGGCGCACCAAGGTCTCGTGGCATTGGTCACTGAGACACAGCACCCAGAGTTCGAAGGCCGGACAATGCGCCTGCAGGGATTGGTGCAACGCCAGTCCGCGCGGCAGATAGTGGTGATCGAAATAGGTGCAGAAAACGCGCATCACAATCGAGTCGTCGATGATTGGTCCCAGGCGTGCAATTGCTCGCGAACCCGACTGCCTTGGTCATCCGTCAGTTGCGGATGGATAGGCAGGCTCAGTATCTCACCCGCCGCCCGTTCGGTCTCGGGCAGACCGTGGTGACTCTGAAAGCAGCGTCCAGCGTAGGCCGGTTGCTGATGAATCGGCACGGGATAGTGAATGAGCGTGCCCACCCCGTTGGCCTGTAAGTGAGTCTTCAATTCATCCCGCCGCGTCGTGCGAATCACATACTGGTGGAAGACTGACTCGGCATTGGCGGAAATCCGCGGGAGGCGCAGCGTGGTGCCGGCGAGCGACTGGTCATACTGCCGGGCTATCTCCCGGCGGCGGGCATTGTCAGCCGCCAGGTGCCGCAGTTTCACGCGGAGAATGGCGGACTGTATCTCATCAAGGCGGCTGTTCATGCCTTGCAGCCGGCTGACATAGCGTTCCCGCCAGCCGTATTCCCGCAGGAGGCGCAGCTTGTCCGCGAGCGCGGGATCATGGGTCACCACCGCCCCGCCGTCGCCCAGCGCCCCGAGATTCTTGGTAGGGTAGAAACTAAACGCCGCAAGATCACCCCAGGTGCCGACGGTCTTGCCATTCAGCGTGGCCCCGTGCGCTTGGGCGCAATCCTCGATGACTCGCAAGCCGTGCTGCCGGGCAATCTCAAGAATGGCCGGGAGGTCCACCGGATGGCCGTAGAGATGCACCGGGATAATTGCCTTGAGACTTGGGCGATTAGCTCCCGCCGCGGCTGACTGGTATTCGGCGATAGTCTCCGCCAGCCGCTCGGGAGCCATCGTGAAAGTAACTGGATCAATGTCCACCCACACCGGCGTGGCGCCGGTTAGTTCGACGGCAGCCGCCGTCGCGACGGCGGTATGGGAGACGGTGAGGACCGCATCGCCGGGGCCGATGTCACAGGCGCGCAACGCGATTTCCAAGGCGTCGGTGCCGTTGCCCACGCCGATGGCGTGCGCGGCACCGAGGAATTGGGCGAACTCGGTTTCAAACGCGGTGGTTTGTTTACCGAGGATGAACCATCCGCTGCTGAGTACTTCCGCGATGGCCGCGTCGATTTCAGCTTTGTAGGCGAGATAGTTTGCGCCCGGACTGCTCTGAAGGATGTGAGTCGTCACAGCTTTGTTAGAGGTAGTGTTTCAGGTTCTCCCGGTAATATTCCAGCGTCCGCTCCAGGCCTTCGCCCAGCGAAACCTGCGGCCGCCAGCCGAGCACGTCCTGAATGAGGCGATAGTCGGCGTAGTAATCGCCAATATCAATGCGCTTGCGTTCCGCCGGGAAGGACTTGGATTCAAACGTGCCGCCGCCGTTCGCAGCGATGAGTTGCGTCGCCAGTTCGGTCAGTGTGACCACCGGTTCGCCGCCGAGGTTGAAAATCTTTCCGTTGGCGGCATCACTTACCACCGCCAGCACCAAGGCGTCCACTGCGTCATCTACGTAGGTGAAATCCCGCTTCTGGGTGCCTTCCCAGACTTCAAAGGGAACTCCCTCCAACAGACGACGAACCCAGATGCCGAGGAAGGTCTGGCGGGCATCCTTGACTCTCATCCGCGGTCCGTAGGTGTTGGTCAGTCGCAGGGCGCAGGCGCGGAGGCCATACACATTGTTGTAGAGAATGTGATACCACTCACCGGCCATCTTGTTGATGCCATTGACATCGACGGGTCGCAGCAGGTGTTTTTCGTCCACGGGCAGATAGTCCGGCTTGCCATAGAGCTGGCGGGTGCTGGCAAAGACGATTTGGATCTCGGGATTGTATTTCCGACAGGTCTCAAGGATGGACAACTGCGCGCGACAGTTGATCTCCAAGTCCGTGT
>BJHT01000369.1 GCA_014193395.1 Verrucomicrobiota bacterium | reverse complement strand
CCAGAGCGAGACGCAGACCTCCGGCGCGACCTCCGGCAGCCAGGTAGCCGCGTATCTGAAAGGCGACGGCGACGCGACCTCGCAGTCGAAGAAGCTGCTGGAAAAATTGAGCCTCCCGGCCAGTGCTGCAGCTCCCGTTGTCACCGCCGCCCCGGCCCCTCCGGCCGCCGCTCCCGTCGATGAACAAAAGCTCGCGGGCCTGACCAAGGCCGCCCCGCCCGCCGCGGCCCCGACCGTGACGCCCACACCCGCGCCGACCTCGGAAGCGGAATTGAAAAAGGCCAACGAAAAACTCTCGTCGCTCCTCGGCAAACCCAGGGACCCCGGCGCGCCCGGCGCGTGATCGTCTCCGCCATCGCCCCATGAATCGCATCCTCGCCATCGCCGCCCTGACGTGGAAAGCCGCGTTCCGCTACCGCCTCATCTGGGTGCTCACCGGCCTGCTCCTCGTCACGGTCATCGGCCTGCCGCTCATCATCAAAGACGACGGCACCGCGCGCGGCCTGACGCAGATTCTGCTCACCTACACGCTCAGTTTCGTCACCACGATCCTCAGTTTCGCCACGCTCTGGCTGGCCTGCGCCACGCTCGCCCGCGATGTCGAGGATTGCCAGATGCAGATGGTCACCGTGAAGCCGATCGCGCGCTGGGAGGTCTGGGTGGGCAAATGGCTCGGCATCATGTCGCTCAACGCCGCACTGCTCAGCTTCGCAGGGCTGGCCATTTTCGCGCTGGTCCAGTGGCGCGCCGCCAAGCTCCCGGCGGAGCAACAGCGAATCCTGCGCGCCGAGGTGCTGACCGCGCGGGTGGGCGCCCGCGAACGCCCGCCGAACCTGGACGCGGAAGTCGAGAACCAGCTCAAAGCCCGCCTCGCAAAAAGTCCGCTGCCCGCTGACGCCAACCTCGCCGAGGTCCGTAAACAGATGCGCGACCAGATCAAGTCGCTGAACGAGGTGATCCGCCCCGGTTACCTGCGCCGGTGGAACATCGACCTCGGTATTGCCGGTCCCCTGCCCAAGGACAAGCCCCTGTTTGTGCGGGTGAAATTCATGTCATCGCAATACAGCACCAAGCCGCTGACCTATCCCACGTTTTGGGAGTTCGGGCCGGCCGAGTCCCCCAACCGCCTCCGCCACAGCCGGCCGCTGACCACCGCCACCTTTCACGAACTCCCGCTCAACCCGAACCTCGTGGATGCCAAGGGGGTGTTGACGATTGACTGCGTGAACCCGGCGGAAAACCGCGACGCCCTCGTCTTCTCGCTGGAGGAAGGAATGGAAGTGCTCTACGCCGAGTCCGGCTTCGCGCTGAACTACGTGCGCGCGCTGCTCATCATCCTGCTGTGGCTCGGTTTCTTCGCCGCGCTCGGGCTGGCGGCGGCCAGCTTCATGACCTTCCCGGTCGCCGCATTCTTCTCGCTCTCGATGCTCGTGATCGGCTTGGGCAGCACGATGATCTCCACCGTCGTGAGCGAAGGCTCCTATCTCGGCGGCTCAGCCGGTGGTTTCGCTCCGACCGTTTTGGACAAGCTGATGCTCGCCTTTTTCAAGGTGCTGCTGTTCCTGACCAAGCTGGTGCTGGACTTCTCGCCCATCGACGCCCTGAGCACGGGCCGCAGCGTCACCTGGGTGATGCTCGGGCAGGCCGCCGCGCAAATCCTCCTGCTCGTGACCGGCGTGCTGGCGGCCTTTGGCATCGTGGTCTTCAACCGCCGCGAACTGGCGACGACACTGGCCCGCAACTGACCGCACCCGCCGCGCGCCCCCCATTTTTCCCACCATGAACTTCGACAAACTCTACAAACCAGGGCTGGTGCTGCTGGCGTTGCTGATGTTCGTCGTCGTCGGCCTGTCGCAGCGGCAATTGAACGGGGTGCGCAGCGAACTGAAGCTCACGCGCCTCGATCCGCTGGAAAACGCGCCGCCCGCGCTGGCGTTCGTCACTGTGGCGCTCGGCGGCTTCCGCGGGCTGATCGCCAACGTCCTCTGGATGCGCGCCAGCGATCTACAGCAGGACGAGAAATTTTTCGAGATGGTCCAGTTGGCCGACTGGATCACCAAGCTCCAGCCGCACTTCGTGACCGTCTGGGTGCATCAGGCCTGGAACATGGCCTACAACATTTCCGTGAAGTTCCCCGAGTCCAAGGACCGCTGGCTCTGGGTCTCGCGCGGCATCGAACTCCTGCGCGACGAGGGCATGCGCTACAACCCCGAGGAGCCGCTGCTCTACCGCGAGCTGGCCTGGTTTTATCAGCACAAGATGGGCGCGAACCTCGACCAGTCGCATGTCTATTACAAACAGATGCTCCAGCGCGAAATGGCCAGGGTCATCGGCCCCACCCGCGACGGCTGGCGCGAGCTGCTCAAGCCGCAGACCGACGACGCCCGCGACCGTGCCAAAATCCTCCACGACAAACTCAAGCTCGATCTCGAGCGCATGAAAAAAGTGGACGAAACCTTCGGCCCGCTGGAATGGCGACTGCCCGAATCTCACGCGATCTACTGGGCGTCGTTCGGCCTCGAGAAGTGCATTGGCAACCGCGCCCGCACCAACGACATCATCACCCTGCGCCGCGTCATCTATCAGTCCATGCAGCTCGCCTTCCAACGCGGCCGCCTCGTCGAGAACAAGCTCGATAAATATTTCGAGTTCGGCCCGAACCTCGAAATCATCCCCAAGGCCAACTTCGCCTACGAACAGATGATGCGCGAAGATGCCACCAACCGCGACCACATCAGCAACGGCCACCGCAACTTTGTCATCCAGGTCATCACCGCTCTTTACACCCACAACCGCGAGGCCGACGCGAAGAAGTGGTTGGAATATCTCGCCGCCAAGTACCCCGACTTCCTCCGCCAACAGTATCCACACGCCGTCAAGAATGGCCTGAACCTCGACGAATTCGTCCTCCCGCGCGTCGCCGAAATGCTGGATGGCGGCCGCGACAAAACGAAGAGCCTCCTCGAAGGCTTCCTTCAACGTTCCTTCTACAGCCTGGCCATCGACGAGGACGACGAGTCCGTCGCCTTGGAACGCATGGCCCGAAAAACTTGGGACCGGTATCAGGTGAAAATCGCCAACGCGGATGCCGGCCGCGTCGATCTGCCGCCTTATCTGGAAATCAAGCGCACCGTGTTGGACCGCATCTTGGATGAAAAAAGCGGCGGCAGCCCGCTGCTGAAAGCTCAGCTCCGCACCAAGCTCGGTATGCCCGCCCCGACCAACACCCCGCCCGAAACCGTGAAAATCCCCCTCGCTCCCCGCACCACCAACGCCCCGCCCGCCGCCACCAACCCGCCGCCGACTGCCCCCAAGAAGTAGCCCGGAGTGCGGTCGTCCCCGGCCGCAGCAGCGCTCGAACTCAGCAGCGCCGCCGTATTTTTCAACCCGCCACTGCCACCACACCTCGCAGCGCCCGAGGACGGGCGCACTCCATAGCGCACTTCATCGACGAACTTGGAGAAACGCTGCCGCTCACAACGGCCCACGACCTCCCACCGCCAGTCGCACAAGTTTGGCCCCGAGTCCGCCACACGTCCCGCATTCCTCCCGCTCTGCCCGCTTGCCAACCCCGCCGCCGCGCTCATTAATCACCCGCACTTCCACCCATGAAATCGCGCGCCCTTTTCCACCACCGATCCCCTGCCCTCTTCGCCACCGCCCTCGTCGCTGCCATCGCCCTCCACGCCGCGCCCGGCAGCTTCGCGCAAATCGTCAACGCCCCGCCCGCCCCTGACTGGATTCAAGCCGCCGCCATCGGCAGCGACACCAACGCTCCGGCGTTCTTTCGCAAAACTTTTTCCTCCGACACCAAACTGCTCAAAGCCATCCTCCTCGCCGCCAGCGACACCACCCTCGAGGTCTTCCTCAACGGCACCGCCGCCGGCCAACTCACGGGCCGCAATCAAGCGGGCAGCCTCGACGTCACCGCGCTCGTCCGCCCCGGCCAGAACCTCCTCGCCATTCGCGCCAAATCCTCCGCGCCCCTCATCGTCCTGCTCGAACTCAACGGGGATCTCGCCCGCAAAAACTTCGTCCTCTCCGATTCGACCTGGCTCGCTTCCACGACCACCACGCCCGACTGGACCACGCCCGCGTTTGCCGCCACCGGCTGGCAACCCGCCCACAGCCTCGGCCGCGTGGACGCCACTCCCGCCACCAATCCCTTCGATCCCAAGCGCGCCATCGACGCCTACAACAGTTGGAAACTCGCCCTCGCCAGCAGCCAATCCGCCGCCACTGATCCCGCGACCTTCACGCTCCTCCCCGGCTTCCGCGCCGAACTCATCCGCTCCGCCACCACCAACGAAGGCTCCTGGGTTGCCCTCGCCTTCGATCCCCGCGGACGCCTCACGCTCGCCCGCGAAAAACGCGGCCTGCTGCGCCTCACCTTCGCCGCGCCCGCGCTCAGCCAGCGCCGCGAACCACCCGCCGCCACGATCACTCCCACCTCCTCGCCCGCGCCCGAAGTCACCCGCGTCGAAGTCATCAACGACACGCTCCTCGAATGCCGCGGCCTGCTCTACGCCCACGGCGCGCTCTTCGCGAACGCCAATAATACCAAGGCTCTCTTCCGCCTCCGCGACACGCAGGGCAACGATCAGTTCGATGAAATCACCGAACTCCTCCGCACCGAGGGCGGCGTCGGCCACGGCCGCAATCATCTCAAGCTCGGCCCCGACGGCTGGCTCTGGATCGCGCACGGCAACAACGTCCTGCTCCCGAAAAATCTCTCCACCAACTCCCCGCTGCGAAACTACGCGCACGACCGCCTCATCCCGAATCCGTGGGACGCCGGCATGTTCGATGGCAACGTCCAGCTCCCCGCCGGCCACATCCTCCGCGTTAAACCCGACGGCTCCGAAGTCCAGCTCTACGCCGGCGGTTTCCGCAATCCGCTCGACCTCGCGTTCAACCACCACGGCGATCTCTTCACCTTCGATGCCGACATGGAATGGGATGTCGGCACGCCGTGGTACATGCCCAACCGCGTCCTCCACGTCCTGCCCGGTGCGGACTTCGGCTGGCGACGCGGCACGAGCCGTTTCCCCGCGTGGTATCCCGACACACAGCCCAGCGTCTTGGACATCGGCCTCGCCTCGCCGACAGGCGTGATTTTTGGCTACGGCGCGAAATTCCCGTGGAAATATCAAAACGCCCTCTACGTGTGCGACTGGGCCTACGGACGAATTCTCGCCGTTCAGTTGAAATCCGATAAATTCGGAACGAGCTACACCGGCACCAGCGAACTCTTCATCGGTGGCCGGCCCATGAATGTCACCGACGCCTGCATCGGCCCCGACGGCGCGATGTGGTTCACGACCGGCGGGCGTGGGACACAGTCAGGATTGTATCGAGTCGATTACGACGCCCAGCGGATAAAGGGGTTCCGTTTCGTTTGGTTGGATGACTCACAGTACGGACTCGGCCCATTCAGCCCGATCCCTCCTCAAACCATCAAACAATTCTGGGCGGGCCTTCCCCGGAATTTGAACTCCCGCGAGTTTTGGGATGCGATCCGGTATGGGATCCTTCCGACGGGAAGGGTTCAGCTTGAGCGGAGTGCAACCCCAACAGCCATCATGGAAGAGCGCCCGGATGAAATCCTTCGCCAGTGGCGTGAGCTAAAGGTCGCCCTTTCCCCAGAGTGGGTCGCCGCAACCGCACGCCTTGTGGCGCGTTTTGGCGATCCATCCGACAAGCCCGAGGTGCTCCGCCGACTTTTCGCCTTACCACTCGCGAACCCACAAATCAATCACCCGCTGCTGGTGCAATTGTCCCTCTCCGATGATCAGCGCATCACCGCCCTCCGCGCCCTCGCCCTCACCTTCATCCGCCTCGGCCCGCCCGACGAAGCGCAACGCCAGGCCGGTCTGCATTGGCTCGAACCGCTTTACCCCGCCACCGATTCACGCGTGAACCAGATGCTCGTCGAACTACTCGTCTATCTCCGCTCGCCCCAGGTCATCCCCAAAACCCTCGCCCTCCTCCGCGACGCCACCACCAGCGAGGACTTGCTCCACTACCCGTTTTTCCTCCGCTACGTCACCAACGGCTGGACCCTCGACGCCCGCCGCACCGTCTTCGAATCCCTCGCCCGCGCCGAACTGCTTCCTGGCGCCCGCCAATATTTCAAAGCCCTCCAAGACATCCGCAAAGAAATGCTCGCCACGCTCACTCCCGCCGAACGCGAAGCCCTCGCGCCCGTCCTTGCACCCGCGCCGCCCAAGCCCGTCGCTCCCGCGACGCCCGCCGTCTTCGTGAAAAATTGGAAACTGGAAGACCTCGTCCCGCGCCTCGCCGAAGCCTCGCGCGGCCGCTCGTGGGAAGGCGCGCGCACCGCGTTCGTGCAAGCGCAGTGCGTCCTCTGCCATCGCGTGAGCGCCGACGCCGCGCTGCCCGCCAGCGTCCTCGGCCCCGACCTCAGCAGCGTCGCCAGCCGCTTCAACCGCCGCGATCTCCTCGAGCAAATTCTCGCCCCCTCGAAAATCATCGACGAGAAATTCCGCACCACCACCCTCTTCCTCGCCGACGGTTCCGACCTCTCCGGCACTATCGAATCCGAAGACGCCACCAAACTCCTACTCCGCCCCAACCCCCTCTCCCCCGACACCATCGAGATCACCAAATCCACCATCCGCCGCCGCGAACACTCGAAGGTTTCCCCCATGCCCGCCGAACTCCTCAACACCCTCACCGCCGAACAAATCCTAGACCTCCTCGCGTGGTTCGAAGCCAGCGGCAAGCCCGACCACGCCGTCTTCAAAAAGTAATTCCCCCTTGTAGGAGCCGACGTAAGGAGACTCTAACCTCCTTCCGCGAGCGGCCCGCCCAAACCGCCGCCCGCCGCCGCTTTCCACCGCGCTCCGGTTCCTC
>BJHT01000368.1 GCA_014193395.1 Verrucomicrobiota bacterium | reverse complement strand
GTTTCTTTTTCTTTCTTTTCCTTCGGTCGCGCCAACATAGGCGAGGAGGCGGTCGTCGGTGATGGTGCGGAAGGCGCGGACGGCTCCGTCGGGGAGCGGCTCTTTGCCGAGCTTGCTGGCGGTGTTGTTCGTGAAAGCGTAGAAGCGCTGGACGGTTGCGCCCCACTGTTCGGCCTCGAATTTGTAGAGTGAAACGAGCGGCACGGCGGGAGTGCTAAAAGAAGGAAGGCGCTTGGACCAGCCGGTGGGGATGGTGTCGCGGCCTTCGACACTGTAGAGGAAATACTCGGATAGGGCCTCCTTGGTGATTTCGCGCCGACGGTCCTCAAGCTCCAGGCCATTGGCGGCACCGCTGCGTTTGAGAACGGCGTTGCCGAAGGCGAACGAATCGGTGGGTTCGAGCCGTTTCATCGAGTCCATTTTTTTCGCTTCGTCCCGGAGCAAGCCTAGTTTGTCGCCGTCTTTGTCGCGGCTTTCTTCGCCGCGGCGGGCGAGGTCGGCGATGTTCTCGACGAGGCGGATGGTGCCGACGACGAGGCGAAGGGAGGTGTTTTCGTAGTCTTCGCCGGAGTTATTGGTCACACGGACGTTACCCGCGAGCTGCATGAGTTTCTCGGGTTGGTTGACCTCGGCGACATAGTCGGCGGACCAACTGATGCCGCTGGTGAAGTAGCGAATCTCTACCGTGACTTCGCCGGCGAACTCACTCTGGATGCGCCATTCGAGAGTATTGGTCACTCGCGGGGGAAAACTCACGTCAAGGACTTCGACTTGATCGGCGGCGGTGAGGGCGCGGAACTCGACGGAGGTGGGGTCGATCAGGGTGTTGGCCCAGGAGAATTCGAATTTGTTTAAACCTTTGCGGAAGGTGAGTAGGCGGGTTTCTTTGACGAGGGTAAGGTCGGCGGAGTTGTAGATGGTGAGTTGGACGGAGTCGCGGCCGGGGAGGGAGGTGACGTTGATGCGGGCGTGGGAGAGGGGAGTGAGGGCGAGGAGGAGGAAGAGAGAGAGGGACAGCGAGAATGGGCGTCGTGGGTGGGACCACCCCTCACCCTCATTCCCTCTCCCCATTGAGGGGAGAGGGAGGCCGGATACGGGCGCGTTTCTCACAGTCGAACCCGCATCAGTCATTGCGAAAATTCGTGCTGTCCGCGGCGGGGCCTCTGGCTCCCTCGCCTCCGTTCGGAACGGAGGAGAGGGTTGGGGAGAAGAGGCGCTCCGCACGGTTGGGCCGTTCGACATAGTGGAGCACCCCTCTCCCCGGCCCTCTCCCCGTTCGTGCCTCACGGGGCGAGGGAGACGGACGCGCATCGTGTTATCAAGGTTCCGGGACGAACTCTCGCAACGATCAATAGCCGGTTCGGGGAGCGAGAGGGAGTGTCTGCACGACAGCCGATCCGCCTCCTCACGTCGGCGGCTGCGGGCAGGGGCATAGGCGGTAGGGTTCATTGACGCGGGAGAGTGGTCAGCGGGTGGCGTTGGTGCCGAGGCGGGTGAGTAACTCGTAGGTGATCTCGCGTTTCTCGCGGGGCTTTAGTGGGATGAGGAATTTCACCTTGTTGGCATCGACCTTCTCGTAGGCGGCGGTGGTGGTGAGACTCCAGTCGCCGCGGAAGTTGCGGCGGAGGTCCACTGCGATGTCGATGTCGCGGGAGTTTTGAAGTTCGAGTGTCCAAGATTCCTTAAGGTTCCAGCCTTTGACATTGCCGTTGCCGTCGAAGGCGAGGTTGGTTTTCTCCCAGTTCATCAGGGTGGGTTTGACGAGGACTTCCTTGTCGGGGCCGAGTTCGAGTTCGACGCTTTCGTTGATGGGGATGTATTTCACTGCGGTGGCACCGAGATAGGCGAAGAGGCGGTCGGGGGTGCGGGCGCGGAAGGCTTGGACGCGGCCGTCGGGCAGCGGCTCTTTGCCGAGTTGGGCGGCGGCGCTGTTGGTGAAGGAGAGATAGCGCATGACTTGCTGGCCCCAGCGCTCGCGCTCGAATTTGTAGAGTGAGACAATGGGAACACCGGCGGTGGAGAACGAAGGGAGGCGTTTGCCCCAGCCGGTGGGGATCGTGTCGCGGCCTTCGACGGTGTAGAGGAAGTATTCGGAGAGGCTCTCTTTGGCGATAGCTTTCTGTTTCTCCCCTTTGGCATCGGCAAGCCGGTCGTCCCCGAGCGCCAGGCTGCTCATCTCTTTCTTGGCTTTTTCCACAACCACGGCCCGGGTGAATGATTGCGGAGCCCTTTGCCCGCGCTCCGTTTCGGCATGGGAGGTAGCGAGGGTAGCAATGTCTTCGACGAGACGGATGGTGCCGACGACGAGGCGGACTTGGGTGTTTTCGTAGTCTTCGCCGGAGTTGTTGTTCACGCGGACGTTGCCGGCAAGTTGCATGAGTTTCTCGGGTTGGTTGACTTCGGCGACATAGTCGGCGGACCAACTGATGCCGCTGGTGAAGTAGCGGATCTCTACTGTCACTTCCCCGGCGAACTCACTCTGGATGCGCCATTCGAGAGTGTTGGTGACACGCGGGGGGAAGCTCACGTCGAGGACTTCGACTTGATCGGCGGCGGTGAGAGCACGGAACTCGACGGAGGTGGGGTCAATGAGGGTGTTGGCCCAGGAGAATTCGAGTTTGTTCAGGCCTTTGCGGAAGGTGAGGAGGCGGGTTTCGCGGACGAGGGTGAGGTCGGCGGAGTTGTAGATGGTGAGTTGGACGGAGTCGCGGCCGGGGAGGGAGGTGACGTTGATGCGGGCGGAGGCGGAAGCGAGGGAAAGAACGAGGAAGAGGAGGAAATGGGAGAGAAGTAGGGAGGGGTGTGGCGAGTAGGTGAGTCTTGGGCAGGAGCACCCCTCACCCTCATTCCCTCTCCCCGTTGAGGGGAGAGGGAGGTCCGAGGCGGGCGCGGTGGCGGCGGGGTTCATGACGGTGGGGCGGAGTTAGCTGTAACTCAGCGCGTGGCGTTGGTGCCGAGGCGGGTGACGACGTCGTAGGTGATGTCACGCTTTTCGCGGGACTTCAGGGGGACGACGAATTTGATTTTGTTGGCATCCACCTTTTCGTTGGCGGCGGCGGTGGTGAGGGTCCAGTCGCCGGCGAAGTTGCGGCGGATGTCGAGGGTGACATCAATGTCGCGGGAGTTTTGGAGTTCGAGTTTCCAAGTTTCCTTGATGGTCCAGCCTTTGACATTGCCAAACTGATCGTAGGCGAGGTTGGTCTTTTCCCAGTTCATCAGGGTGGGTTTGATCAGCACGTCCTGGTCGGGACCGAGTTCGAGTTCGACTTGTTCGTTGATGGGGATGTATTTGACCGAGGTGGCTCCGACATAGGCGTAGAGTTGGTCGGCAGTGGCGACGCGGAAGACGCGCACGGCACCGTCGGGGAGGGGTTCGTTGCCGAGTTTGCTGGCTTTGTCGTTTTTGAAACGGAGGAAGCGCATGGCCTGGTCGCCCCATTGTTCGGCCTCGTATTTGTAGTAGCTGGCGACCGTGACACCGGGAGTGCGGAAGGAGGGCATGCGCTTGCCCCAGCCATTCGGAATCGTGTCGCGGCCTTCGACGGTGTAGAGGAAATACTCGGAGAGGCCTTCCTTCACAATCTCGCGGGGCTTGCCGTCGGCCATGGCGGCGGCTTTGGCGAGAGCCATGCCGGATTCGCGACGAAAGGCCATGCCCGGCGGCGGAGCGGCGGGCGCGGCGGTGGCGGTCGGCGGAGGCTGGCCGCCGGGACGGCCCTGGCGCGCGAGCTGGGCGATGTCTTCCACAAGACGGATGGTGCCGACGACCAGGCGGACCTGGGCGTTTTCGTAGTCTTCGCCAGAGTTATTGTTCACCCGGACATTGCCGGCGAGCTGCATGAGTTTCTCGGTTTGATTTACCTCAGAGACATAGTCGGCGGACCAATTGATGCCGCTGGTGAAGTAGCGAATCTCTACAGTCACTTCACCTGCGAACTCACTGTTGATGCGCCATTCGAGAGTATTGGTCACTCGCGGGGGGAAGCTCACGTCGAGGACTTCGACTTGATCGGCGGCGGTGAGGGCGCGGAACTCGACGGAGGTAGGGTCGATGAGGGTGTTGGCCCAGGAGAATTCGAGTTTGTTCAGACCTTTGCGGAAGGTGAGGGCGCGGGTCTCTTTGACCAGGGTAAGGTCGGCGGAGTTATAGATGGTGAGCTGGACGGAGTCGCGTCCGGGAAGGGATACGACGTTGATGCGGGCCGAGGCAGCAGGAACGAGCGCGAGCGCCGCGAGCAACGCGGGCAGAAGTTTCATGGGTTTCATGGGAGGAACTCCGGTTGGCTGAAACGCAGTGGCGCTTAGTAGCTGGTGGGTTCGTTGCCCTGCACGTTGATGCGGTTGAGCTGGAAGTTGACGGTGGTCTTCTTCGGGCCGGTGCTTTCGGCGGGCAGAGTGAGTTTGTATTCGATGGTGAAGGCGTCCTTGCGGTCGTACTTATGAGTACTCTCGACCATTTTCCAGTAGCCGGGAATGTGCTCGACGATGACGAGTTCGGCGGTGGTCTTTTTGAAGTTCTCGATCTCGATTTTGTAGATCTCGTCGGTGTTCCACACGACGACCTGGTTGCCGTTGTTGCGGCGCATGTCGGTGCGTTCATCCTTCATTTTGCGCTGGGTGACTTTGACTTCGCGGCTTTCGCCGATGAAGAGCTTCAGTTCGCGGTCGGCCGGGGTGAGCGTGGCCCAGTCTTCACCGGTGAACGCGACGCCTTCGCCGGCCTTGCCGCCGGGGGCTTCGGCCTGCTCCTTGGTTTTGATGAAGATGCGGACCTTGCCGGGGAGAAGGGTGTGGGTGCCGAGCTTGGATTCCTTGTCGTTCTTGATGATGTAGGTGAGCGGGAGTCCGATGGTGCTCTTTTGGTACTCGGGGTCCCAGGGCTGCTTGGCGGCGTCCCAGTTGAGGACTTTGCGAATGGGCAGGGCGTCCACGCGCTCGGAGAGGAGCTCAAGGACTTCGCCGGCGGCGATGCTTTTCTTGAAATTGGCGCCATAACCGATGCCGACCTCGGCCTCGGTGAGGTCTTCGCCAGAGTCGTTGCGAAGGCGGAGGTAGTTGCGGAGGTTCAGCGATTTTTCATCCGGCTCGGCGACGGCGCGATACACGACATCGCGGCCGAGGCCCTGCAGGAGATAGGAAATGCGCATGCGCTCCTCCTTGGCGTCGGGGCTGCTGATGGCCCAGATGAGGGCGTTTTCATTGGGCGGATAGCTGGTATTGAGGATGATGACCTTGTCGGGCTGGCTCAACATGCGGACCTGGATCGAGGCGGGATCGATGTTCACGCCGCGCCAGGAGAAATCGACCTGGTTCACGCCCTTTTGGAGGGTGAGGATGCGCTCCTCCTCGACGAGCGTGGCGTTGGGGTGGGCGAGGGAGACGACGACGCGCGCCCGCTCGGGCAGGGCGACGAGTTTGACGCGCGCCTGCGCGGAGGCGGCGGCGAGGGTGAGTACGGCGAGGGTGGTGAGGAGGTGGCGAGGTTTCATGGCAGCCTTCATAGGTTGGTTGTGTGAAAAAGTTGTAGGGGCAACGTTGACAAAAGTCGCGATTATTTCGCTGGTAACGGAGGGGTTAGACGGGCGGGTGATCGGAATGCTCCCGCGAAAATCGTGGCGGAGATTACCGGTGCCGGCCCGCCCCTCCCCGTCGCGCCGGGCCCCGATGGGATCGGACTGCGGCGGGGCACTCCGGGGTCCGGAACGAGGTGGAAAAAGGCCCGGGGGATGGGGTGGTTCCGCGTTCGCGCATCCGGTCCCGTGGAAAAAAAGTTGCGCCGTTTTTGAAAACTGGCGCACTGTGAACTATTCTCACGCGGTCGATCATGCGGATGGCGACTGTGGAGATGAAAGGTCTGACTCAACGATCAGACCTCGCGAACTGAACCAGAGAAAGGTCGAAATGCGACTCGAAGAATTGAAATCAAGCCGGGGCAAGCCCAGCCAGTCGGGCGGGGTTCTTGTTTGCTCGAAATGCGGCGAGAAGAACCCGGACGACGCCCGGGCGTGCAAGACCTGCAAGCAGGGCCTGTACATCAATTGCGCCGTGTGCGGGCACGAAAACCTGCGGGGCACTCCGCGGTGCATTTCCTGCACGCACCATCTGCGCGCGACGCTCGGGCGTCGCCTGCGGAAATGGGTGTTCGAGACGCACGGGATGCTGATTTTGAAGGTGATCCTTGTCCTTGGAGTTTCCTTCGTCGCCGCCCGGGTCATCCTCAAGGTCGCCGAGGTGGAACCAGCGGAACCGAAGCCGTCCAAGCCGGCGGCGGGCGATGCGGCGCTCAAGCCGGTGCCCGGCCCGCCGGACATTGCCAACTTGGATCCCAAGGCGACTCCAACTCCCAAGAAGCCAGCGACCAAACCCAGTGGCGGGCCCGGGGAAAACGATCCCCTCGAAGGCTGGCGGGAGCGATACTGCGCCGCCACCGTCGCCAACGGCATCGTCACCGTGACCGGCAAGGCGCTCAACAAGAAGAATCCCAGCATCACCGGACCGTTCCTGGCCTCCTATGCCAGCAAGTTCAGCGTCGGTCCCGGTGCCATCAAGTTCCGCATCCGCAGCGCCGCAGGCGGTCCGGGCAAGGTGGAATTGCTGCCTTCCGGCACGGACAGCGACCCGACCGGAATGAAAACAATGACCTTCACCACCACCGGCGGCGATTGGCAGGAAGTCAACGTGCCGATCCCGCACACCGGTCCCTATGGCATGATCCGGCTGTACCTGCCCGTGCAAGCGCAGACCGTGGATGTGGACTGGATCGGGTGTGTGACGAATTTGTAACCACCGCGGGCGGTCACGCGGCGAGCTGGGTCTGAAATTGCCGGGAGTGGTTGATCTGCTCCCAGCATTCGTCCCAGCGATGGCTCTTCAGGGCGCAGCGCAGC
>BJHT01000367.1:3747-6909 GCA_014193395.1 Verrucomicrobiota bacterium | reverse complement strand
GGCCACAGGATCGGAGAGCGACAGTACGTATTCCCTGCCCTGATGCGACCACCTGGCGGGGACTTGAAACTTCGTGCTCTTGCCGGGCAGCTTCCACAGGTCCTTGCCGCTGGCGGGATCGATGCCGGCCAGCGTCGTCGCGTGGTCCGGAAGGATTAGCGTGTCACCCGCGTAGATCGGCGCGGAACACATGTTGCGCGCACCGCTCCACGGCTGGACCTTCTCGGCCGACATGCCGGTGCGTTCCCAGAGGACTTTGCCGGTCGCGATCTCAATGCCGTGCAGCGTGCCGCCCGGCCCCATTGCAAACACTTTGCCGCCGCCGGTGCATGGTGTGTTATTGACAGCGCCGCCCTTATGCGAGGGCTGGTTCATGGATTTGCCGGCGAATACATTCTTCCAAAGCGTCTTGCCGGTCGCGGCGTCCATGCACACGACCACGTCGTCGGCCTTGGTCAGGAACTTCTCTTTCATCCACTGGTTAATCTCGGTAATCGGCGGCTTCCTTTCCTTGCCCATCTTCTCGAGTCGCGCGACCGGTCCAAGCTCCTTGGAATCAGCCGACTTTCCGGCACCCATATACTCGGTGCCGGCTGGCTGGTAATAGTTCACAAACACCTTGCCGTCGGCCACCACGAGACTCGCGCCGCCACCGTTGCTTTGCATGATGAGCGCCAGCGGCTCATAGTTCAGTGAGTTGCCGGGGCCGCGTGGCACCAGTTCCTCGCTGCGCCAGACGAGGCGCGCCTCCTTGTTGAAGTCGTCCACCAGCTTCAGCCCGCAAGGCGTCGCCGCCATGCTGGTGAATGGCCCCGACCAATCGGGCCAGTCAGCCTTGGTCTGGAACGCGTTCGCTTTTGCAAGCTCGGCCTCGGAGCGCATCGTGCCGGTAACCGTGCCTGTGCGTTTGTCGCCAGCCGTCCAAGTGCCGGTCACCTTGCCGCTGGCGATGGTGGCACTGATGGTGAACTCGCCGAAAGCCGCGCCCTGACCAACGCCCGCGTGGGCCAATCCCGGAATGTAATAAGTGCCTTGGATCGAAGCGGCATCCACTTTCAACTCGTGGATGATGTCGCGCAGGCTCACTGCGCTGGGCACGGGAATCTTGCCGTTGCGCGTCGCACCGCGCACCCGGAGCGGCGCATTTTTTTCGCCGGCCTTCTCCAGAACCAGATCCATGACCCGGTAATCTCCCGCCGCCGGGATGATGTGCTGGTCTTGGCCCGCGGCCAGCGTGACCACGGCGAACAATGCGAGTGCGATGCGATGATGAGTCATAATTGGCTGCCTCATTCGACGGGTTTCAAATCGTTTGCCGGTTTCGGGGCCGTCCACCCAAATTTTCCCGGCACACGCACCGGGTCAAGGCTCGGGACGAAGCCTTCACGAGTTTTGGTTTCAGCGTCGGGTGGTTCAGCCGGGCCGACGACAGGACGAACCGGTGTTTTCTCGTGACTCAGCCTTGCGTCGGCGGGAAGGACGCTGCCGTCGGTCAGCGAGACCCTCACGATCCGCCCCGTCCTTTCCTTGACGCCCCGCGGCACGATGGCGTGGACCTCCAGCACCGTGTAGTCAGGACTCACCTGGCAAAAGGCATACGCCGGGCGGATCGCTTTTTTCCACGTCTTGAATTCCGGATACTCTTGGATCCAATGCACGCGCGTGAACACCGTCGTCACGCTCTCCAGTTCGGCCGGTGTCAACAGATCGCAGATGCCGAGTTCCTTGAGGATGGTGCCGTCTTTCCTGTAGATGATGATGCGGCGCGAAAACGCCTCGTGCTGAATGTCTTTCGGAGTGCCCGCCCTGTCGCCCCAGAGCTTGGTCGCGCCGTGCATGTCGGATTTCCCCGGATACCAGAGTGTGACGTGATTAAAGAGCGCGAATGTTTCCCCGTCCGGCGCAATGAAAAGCTGGCTGTGCGTTTGCCCGCCGCTCACGCCCTTCGCCGGGAATTTCCGTGTGTCGCTCGTCCTGTTGTCGTGCCAGACAAAGTTCCACTGGTTCGGCCCGTGGTTGGCAATCCTGCCAACCGGCTCGGCGATGATGGTGTAGCGGCCATCGACTGACTGGCAGCCATCGATATGGCACGGCATTTCGTAGCCGGCGCGAGCGAGCGACGGCAGGGCGAGGAGTACGAGTATAGCGAGCGTTCGCATGATGGGCTTTGATGGTTCCGGAGGGAGCTTACTTGCTCACGACGACGGTGTGGGGGCGTGAGGTGCGTCACCCTTGCCGTCGTGACGACGGAATGTGGCAGCAGCTTTCACGGCGCTCCGAAACAGACGATGCGGCCGTCGATGCAACTTACGAACAGGCGCCCATCCGCCGCGGCCAGACCACTGGCGACCGGACGGGACGGCAGCGGCAGCCTTTGCACGATCTTTCCGTCGAGGCCGACTGCGCACAGCCAGCCGGAGGTGCCGTCGTAACGGCCGCCGGCGGCATAGAGCCGTTCGCCGGCCATGATGAGGGCGGTGGTGGTTTCGGGCAGTTGTCGCGCGTTGGCGTCACTGCGTTCGATGCCGCCGAGGTCCATGGCCGGAACGGTCCAGACGGGCTCGCGCTTTTTTCCGTCGGCTGAGACGCGCTGGCAGATCAGTGCGTCGCGATTGCTGTAGAGAAGGTCGCCCGACTTCACGGCGCCCTGCGTTTGCAACCACGGATGGGTGGAGCCGCCGCGTCCGGCGCTTGTGAAGGCCACGATCGAGTTGCGTCGCGTCATGGTTGCCGGTGCCGCGGGGAAATCCTTTTGATAGCGGCGGAACATGGCGAGTTTGCCGTCGGCTGCCAGGCGCAGGCTGCTTTCGTTGTTGTTGTCGCCGATCCAGAGTCCGCCGTCGGCGGCTTCGACGAGGATGTCGTTGAGGACGTTGGCGACGCCCGGCGCTCCCTTGGCTCCGCGGACGGCCGCCGCGTCCACACTGCCGTCCAGCCCGACGCCGGCTGCGTCCTGTCGCGCGAGTGGCTTGCCTGTGGCGAGGTCGAGCACCCAACCGGCAATGCCGCCGAGCCACGCGTGATAACCGACGGTGGCGAGCACTTTGTCTTTCTGCACGATGACGGAGCCGGGCGCGGGGTGGGCGCTGGCGAGGCGGCCATTCAGCATGGCGAGGCGTTTGCCGCGCGCGCCGTCGAACCGCCAGACCAGCGCGCCGTCCG
>BJHT01000367.1:0-3737 GCA_014193395.1 Verrucomicrobiota bacterium | reverse complement strand
GTCCGTCGTGCTGAGCGCATAGATTGCGCCGTCCTGGCAACCGACAACCGCCAGGCCGCCGGCGATCGTCGGCGGCGTATCGACCGGGCCGCCGACGGGAACGCGCCATTTGAGCTTTCCGGTTGCTGCGTCGATCGCGACCACGGCATGTGCGTCGGGTAAACCGGCATAGACGGTGCCGCCTGCCACGACCGGCGCGGTGATGCCGCCGACCCAATATTCATCGCGGCGACGATCTTCAGCGAGCGGGCCGGCGATGGGCGCGGGAGCGGCGGATGTGTTCCAGGCGGATGCGAGACGATCGGGGAGGGCGGCGATCGTGCGGGCGCTGCGCTGATTGTTGCCGAGGAAGACCGGCCAGTCGCCGGGCTTGACGGTGGTTTGCCCCGCTGTTCCTCCGCCGACCGTGAGCCGGTTGGCGTCGGAGACGGCCTCGTCGGGTTCGCACGCCATACCGATGTAGCCGCGGGCGTAATTCGAACAATCGCAGCCGATGGGCGTGGCGAAGACCATGCCCTGCGCCGGGAACACTCCGCTGCCGCACTGGCCGCGCACGGCGGGACGGGCGATCGGTTGCAGATCGGGGCCATACCAGGTCACCGCACTCTTGTTGAACCAGTTCACGGTGCCGCGCGACATGCTGCATTCACCGGCGTAGGCGAATTGCGCGAAGCGGCCCGTGGCGGGACCCTTGATCGCGCCGGTCGCAGGGTCGATGCGGATGATGCCGCCCGGGCCGTGTCCGCCGATGTAAAAAATCTCGCCGCCACGGACGAGGATGGCATTGGCGGAATCGGTGTTCGAGATGCGTCCGGGCCGGCTGCCCTCGGGGAGATTCGTGCTCCAGCGGAACTTGCCGGTGGCAACATCCATTGCGTGAAGCGCGGAGTCATCCGCCCGCGCTTGATACATGCTCGTGTAGAGCAGGATCATGTCGCCCACGCAGATCAGCGGCTTGAGCGCCGCCCGCTCGGGCTCATGGGGTTTGCCGTCTTTGCCGATGGGCCATTTTTCGGGTGGGACCGCGGGAGTCGGGATTTCAATCGGTGTGCGCCAGACCTGTTTGCCATCGGTGAGCCGGAACGCCGTGACGGCCCGGGCCACGTTGGCATCATCGTAGCGGCCGCGGCTCATTATGCGGATTGCCGCGTCCTGCTTGATCTTGCGGCCGGCCAGGGGGCACTCGACCGCGATCGCCAGGCCGCCGGTGATGCGGGGCGAGAACCACACGGCGTCATCGAGGCGATTCGACCACCGGCGTCCGCCCGCGGGCAGATCCACGGCCACCAGTTCGTTCTCCTCGCATGTGAGCAGGATTTTCTCCGCGACGACCGTGCTGGTCAATGTCGGCCCGCTCTCTTTCCCGATGACGGACGCGCCCTTCCTGGCCGACTCGGCCAGAACCGCATCGGCGCCGGTGCGCAGGTCAATGACGTGAAGCGGCCTGGCGTCCACGATCAGTTTTCCATCGGCGATGATCAGTTCCGCGTCCGGATTGGAAATGCGCGGGGTCCGCAGGCGGGACAGGCCGTTCCCGGCGGAGCGCACCGCGATGCCTTTTCCCGACCGCTTCTCACCGTCGGCGTCGTCCACGCAGGCGAAGAAGCCCTCGGCGATCACCGGCGTTTTTCCTCCGCCAGCGCCGTCGGCCAGGGCAGGGCCGGCCTGCCACTGGACGGTGATCGGCGGGCCGGCCTTGGTGTCGGGCGAAAGCTGGTGGCCCGTGGCGTCGCGCCATTTGTGACTCCACTCCGCGATGCCCGCTTCCGGCGGGCGAATCCCGGCTTTCCAATCACCGCGCTCGGCGATGAGCATCCGCGCCTGCACGCTGGCCACGCGCAGCAGTTCCGCCATCGGCGGGCAGCCCGGAGCCGCCGGGTCCGCGACGACCAGATCGACGAACCGGCTCGGGTGACGCAGGCGGCCATCGGTCGGTCTGGCCCCGATGCACACCGTCCCATGAATCCCGGCCTCCAGCGCCTCGCGACGCAGAGCCTCGACGCGTTCGGCCGGGACAAGCAGGTGAACGAGAAATCGCCCCGAACCGGCGAGCGTCCGCGCCGCCTCGAGATCCGTGGGACCAATCATCAACGCGAGGCCGCCCGGCACGCGCTCCTTTTCCAGCGCCGTCAATGCCTCCGGCAAATCCGCCGCCGTGATTGGTGTGGTCAGCAATGCGATGGTGAAAAGTGCGGCGCTGATCGCGACGGCGCGAAGCGTCGCGCAAGCAGATCTTGAGTGTGTTTTCATGGTTTCCCGGCTAGATCCAAATCACCGCGCAAAGGGGATCTTAGCCCCGTCCACGCCGACAGCTTGCGCGCCGACATCGCCTTCAATGTGCATCACAGCCTCGTGGCGCAATTAATCCAACATCTCCGGCAACGCCGTGCCTTGTTTGAGGTCTTTCAACGCGATGTCGTCGAGGCCGAATTTGGCGCGGGGTTTGCCGGCAGCGGCGAGGAGGGTGTTGTAGAGGCTGCCGATGGTGCGGTGGTTGGGCAGGCCGTAGGCGGGGAATTCAAGGTAGCGACCGGCGGTCTTGAGGCGTCCGCCGAGGTTGCCGAGGAGGACCATGGGCCAGTTGCGGAGCTGCGGGTGGTGGCCGTCACCGGAGTCGCTGAGGAAGAGGATGGTGGTGTGGTCGAGCATGGTGCCGTTGCCCTCGGGGACGGTGGCGAGTTTGCGCGCGAGGGCGGCGATGAGGCGGGTGTGCAACTGGTGGATGACGATGAAACTTTCCTCATTGGTCTTGCCCATGATGGTGCCGCCGTGGCCGAGGCCGTGGAGGTCTTGCGCGCCGAGTTCCGGGTATTTGCCGAAGCGCTGGCCGCCGCTGCCGGAGGTGAGGGTGACGACGTTGGTGAGGCCGGCGATGAGGGCGGCGGCGGCGATTTCGAAGTGGGCTTCGAGGATGAGGCTGGAGGTGGTGGCGGTGCGTTTTTCGCCAAGCTGCGGGGCGTTGCGCCGGATGGTTTCCTGCAGGGCGGCGATTTGTTCCTGGCGTTGGTGCAAGGACTCGAAGGCCTCGACGTAGCGGTCGAGTTTGAGGCGTTCCTCGGGGGCGAGGGCGGTGCGGGCGCGCTTCACGTCGTCGGCCATGAAGTCGAGGAGGTGGGTGTGGCGGTCGAACTGCGCCTTGCTGCTGCCGCCGTCCACGCTGCCGAAGAGCGAGCGGAAGGCGAGGTCGGGGGAGCAGATGGTGGGCAGGGGTTTGTTCGGGCCGAGGGCGGAGTGGCCGTAGTTCATCGCTTCGGAAAGCGGGTCGCCGCCGAGGCCGAGGAGCACGTGGGGGAAGACGGCGGGCAGCGCGTCGGCGAGGGCGGAGTCGATGGTCTGGCCCATGACTTTGCCGGCGGAATAACAGCCGAGCGCGCCGTGATTCGCGGAGTGGTCGCTGAGGGCGACGCGGCCGGAAAGTCCCTGGAGGAGGGCGAGGCGGTCCTTGAAGGGCGTGAGGGGTTCGAGCGCGGCGGGGAGTTGGTGGTCGGCAAGGGGGAGTTCGAAGACTTCGCGGGCGGTGGTGCCGTTGCGGCCGTCGTCTTTCCATTTGTGGCCGGTGGGGGTGATGAAGCTGGGGCGCAGGCCGTTGCTTTGCATCACGATGACAACGCGGCGGCGGATGGCGTCCGGGCTGCCGGCGGCGTGGGCGGCGAGCTGTGCGAGGAAGGGGCTGAGGAGGGTCGCGCCGGTGCCGAGGGTGAGACCTTTGAGGACGTCGCGGCGGGTGAACTCGGGGC
>BJHT01000366.1 GCA_014193395.1 Verrucomicrobiota bacterium | reverse complement strand
GCCCGGCTGTCGCCGTGCAAGGAAGATGGGAAATGAACCCCACAGGGGCTGGGACACTGGCCCCAGCGTCCGCCAAGAATCGGGGTGGCGACGGCTGGTCGCCACTGACTGGGTGGCGACCAGCGGTCGCCACACCGGAAATCTTGAAAATGAACATACAAGGGTTGCGAGGAACGAGCTACCCTGGGAAAACGGCCAAAATAACCGTAACCCCAACGGGGTTGCGGCCCGGCGAGCGGAATGTGCCGCAACCCCGTTGGGGTTGAGAATTCTTCCTCTCCCTACCCAGGGTAGCTCGTTCCTCGCAACCCTGGGCTGGAGGCCCCAACCCCGTTGGGGTTGCCGAGCGCCGCAGCGCGCGCGCCGCAGGCCCTGTAGCGCAGGTTTCCAAACCTGCTGTGTCGCCGACTTCCGAGTCGGCAGGGTGCCGGCCCCGCCGAATCTTCCTTGTCAGTCCGCGCTACACGCTCGGTATGAAATCCCAAGGCTCTCCTCAACCGGACGAGCTCTTACCTCCCCAAAGCCGAGCGCAGCGGCGCCCTGCCTTGGTGTCACCAAACAAAACAAAAGGGGTGGCGAGAGCTTGTCGCCATCAGCTTGTGGCGACGAGCCGTCGCCACCCCGACTCCAACGCGCTGTGCGAATAGCTCGGTCCTCGTTTTGGCTACAGCGATGCGGGCTATCAACCCTGCCAACCGTTCAACTCGACTCTTCGACTTACCAACACTCTTGCCAGCCGTCCCTGTGACCTACCTTTAACTGTTAACTGTCCAACCATTCCTTAAACTCACCCACCTATGCCCCTCCCTCCTCTCTTCCCCCACTGTCTCGCCACCCTCCTCGCTCTCACCCTCGCCCTCTCCGCCTCCTCTCAAACTCCCCCGCCCACCAATCCCAACTCCGCCCCGCCGTGGAACCCTCGCCCAGTCCGGGTCTATGCCGGCCCCGACCTGCTCCAGCCCGTCGCCACCAAGACCAACGAGCCGGCGCTGATCGTGGCCGAAGGTGAGTTCTTCCGCGTGCAGGACGCCAAGGGCTGGCAGGTTGTCCATCAGGATGACAGCTATGCGAGTCACACCTACGGCGGCATGTGGGTGATGAACGGCGGCCTGCTGGGCGCACCCGCCGCCAGCGATGGCTCCGTCGCGGTCCGCAAAATCAATGTCACCAAACCCGGTGACTACCGCGTGTGGAGCAAGTATCAGTCACCGCCTTACTTCAACTACCACCACCGCCTAGAAGTGTTGCAAGGCGGCAAGGTTGTCTATTCCCATGACTACGGCGCACTGAGCGGCGATCGCTTCTACAGCTTCGCCGGCGCTTACAAGGCGCCGATGATCAAACAACAGTGGTGGTATTGGGGCGTGGACCATGATGCCGCCGAAGCGCCCAAGGGCAAGTTCGCCACGCTCTCCGCCGGTCCTGCGGAACTCCGCCTCACCACGCTCAAGAACCCCGCACCCGCCGGCGACCGCTTCATCGACACCGTGATCCTTACCACCGAGCCAAGCGACACCTACATCGGCTACAAACCCTATAACTCCGGCAGTCCCTTCGCCCGCGAGGCGATCAAAAACTCCCAGATTTGGGCACGCTTCAAAAACGCCGCCGCCGCCCCGGTGCAACTCACGGCCACGGTCGCGGGTCACATGCAGCCCGACTATGGCGGCATGTCAGGCAAGTTCCCCGCCGCGCCCGTCGCGCCGGGACAGTGGAGCGAATGGTTCAACATCGCCTCGATCTGCAAGCTCGTTCACGAGGAAGGCGTCACCCTCGGCTTTCCCGCCGGCACAACCTTTGATTTCGAGGTCGCCCGTGATTCCGCCGGACATGATCCGCTTGGCTCGCTCAAAGTGACTGGCGGCGACGTCCTCATTCTTCCCATCGACGTGGCGTGGAATCTTGACGCGAAGATCAAAACCTCGAAACAGAACGCCGAGGAAATCACCGCGCTCGCCAAAACCCAATGGCGACGAGCGAACGGCGGCAAAAAGCCCTCCCAGCTTGCCTACTACGGCGCCTTCGCCAAACGGCCCGGCCAAGATTCCTGGATCAATGCCCTGAAGGACTCCCTTGGCTACAACACCCAGTTGCCTGACACCTACTCCCATCTCGAACGCGACGGCTACCACCAGCACACTCACTCGACGGCTGAGATCCAATCCTACACCTCCAAGCTGTCCGAGAAGGACAAGAAGAATTTCCGCATCCTTTCCTTTGGCGACGAAATTCACATCGCCAAGATCAACTATGGCGATGCCAAGTATGTCGATCTCTTCCGCGCTTGGATTTCGAAGAAGGGACTGACTCAGAGTGATCTCGGGATCAGTCCCGCCACCGCCAAGCTGTCCGATGACCCCGCCCAGCCGCGGCTCCGTTGGTACTCGAACATCTTCAGCGAAGAGACGCGCTTTGCTGAATTCGCGGAAATGACCCGCCTGGCCGAGCGACTCCTGAATCCCGACGTTCTCACCGGTGCGAACTACTCCCCGCACGGCCCGGTGATGTACTACGGCCCGATCTATCAGTGGATCGACATCTTCAAGTTTCGCGGCATGAGCGCCTACTGGGCGGAAGACTATATCTTCTCCGTGGCCGAGCCGCCGCAGATGATCGGCTGGATGATGGCCACGGCCCGCAGCGCCGTGAAGTATCACAACCTCCCGATCCATTTCTATGTCATGCCGCATGCCCCCGGACAGACGGCCGAGAATCTGCGCCGCAGCATGGTCTATGCGGTCGGGGCCGGTGCCACTCAGTTGGATAGCTTCTGGGTCGCCCCGCCCGAGAACTTCACGGAGAACTCCGTGGCTTGGGCCTATCCAGAAAGCTTCCGCGCCATTTCCGAATCCATCTACGATTCCGGCGAAGCCGAGTCACTCGCCGTCGGCGGCAAATACCGCGCCGCGCGCATTGCCGTGATTCTCTCGAAAGCCACTGATTTCAACGAACGCGTTCTCAAGGTGGATCCCAAGGACGATCCCTTCGCCCGGCAATGTCAGATGGATTTCGGTAACTTCCAACAGACTCTTTGCCGCAAGGACACCCACGGCATCTGGCTCTCCCTCCGCAACGCCCAGTACGGCGTGGAACTCATCACCGAGGATGACATCAACGACGGCGTCCGTGGTCAGGACATCCTCAACAACTACGACGTGATTTATTTCGCCGGTGAGTGGGTCGATGACCGCATTGCGAAGAAACTCGACGGCTGGGTGAAGAACGGCGGCGTGCTCTACGCCTGCGCCGGCTTGGGCCGGCTCAACCAGTTCAACCAATCTGAGGGCAGTCTGCTGTCCTTGCTGGGACTGAAATCGGCCACCATTCAGAAAACCGCCGTCAACGTCCGGCCAATTCTCGAACTGCCGCTCCTCACTCCCATCGACACTCTCACCCTCGACGGCGCCAAGCTGCCCGCCTTTGCGATGAAACAGGTGCTGACTCCTGCCGACGCGAAGGTGATCGGCACCTGGGCGGATGGCTCCGCCGCTGTCACCCGTCGGGACTACGGCAAAGGCAAGGCCATCGCCGTCGGCACCTTGCCGGGTCACGGCTACATCCACAGCGCCGCCAAGGTTACTCCGTGGGCGCGCGGCGGCCGCCGCATGGTCTATCCACTGATGACCAGTGACTCGGATAAAAACCGGCTCGTCCATCTGGGTGTCTCCGCCCGGCCCGATCTACAGCGCGAGGTTATCACGTCCGTAACAGGCATCGAAGGTCTCGTGATTGACAACGCGAAAGGCACCTTGGTCACCCTTGTCAACTGGAGTGAAGCCCCTGCCAAGGCAGTCACCGTTCAGGTGCGGATTCCCTTCCAACCCACGTCCGCCCGCCAGGTCAGCGCCCAAAAATCGGTGCCGGTAACTTATGCCAACGGTGTCGCCACCTTCACCCTGGACCTTGCGCAAGCGGAGTATGTCCTGCTCAACAAATGAGTCCTTCCGATCGAGGCGCAATGAGCGTGATGAGCGACAGTGCTTCGTTGCTCATGTCATTCTTCGTTAAATGTGCCGCCGTCCGCACCGTGCCCTCAGTCTCCCTCGCCTCCGTTCGGAACGGAGGCGAGGGTCGGGGGGAGGAGGCGCTCCGTACGCTTCGGGCGCACGCAAGTGTGAAACACCCCTGGCCCCGGCCTTTTCCCCGTTCGTGCCTCACGGGGCGAGGGAGGTTGACGCGGTTTTTGCGACCAGCGCCCCGGCTTGAAGTTTCGCGACTACTGATGTTTTTGCCCACCGTAGCTTTTTTTCTGTTTCTTGAGTCGTCTGGGGCGCTGGCAGACTCTCCCACCCGCGCCGAGTTACCGGCGGTAGCGAATTACCCGGTCATCGGGGTGAAGAATATCAAACGGAAGCTGGGGGAAATTGTGCTGCCACAGGTACACTTTGATGGCGTTCCATTGTCCGAAGTGGTGAAAAGACTATCAGAAGAAGCCAAGCGATTCGATCCGGAGAAACGGGGGGTGAACTTTGTCATCTTTGATCCGCCGCCGGTGGCCGGTGGAAATCCTGCGCCGGTGGGACCACCGCTGAGTTTGGGCGATGGGCTTATCCATGTCCGCGAGCCGCTCGTGGGGCTAACACTGCGTCATGCGTTGGATGTCATCTGCAAAAGCGCCGAGGTGCCGACGCAGTTTGGCGTGGAGGACTACGCGGTATCGTTCTTCCTGCGTGTGCCTGGCGGGGTTTTTGGGCGAACCATCCGCGCGAACCCGGATACATTCCAGCAGGGATTGCCCGGGGTGGTGATGAGTCCGGTGTCGGGCGTGAGTGTGGGCGGGAGCAGTCCGGTTGGGGTTGGCCAGAGGCAAGGACAAGGACAGGGAGCGGTCATTGGGACCGGGCGTGCCATCATTCCCGCAGCAGCGGCGGCAGCGACGGGGTCGGCGGGGGAGGGCAGCCGGTTGGCCCGGCAGTTTGTGGGTGCCGCCGGAGTTACCGGTGTGGGGGTGACGGGCGCAGGTTCGCCGGCGGTTTCGAGTCTGGGGAATGGGCCCGGCCCTATGCGTGGGCCGATGACTGGTCCACGACCAACGGAGTAGTTTGGTTCGCAGAGAACACCAAAGACCCTATGAGAATCCAGATGCACCTCTTGGTTCTGACAGTGCTGCTGGTTGCGAACGTGCCGGCGAGGTCGCAGAACACGGCCAAGCCGGTGCCCGCCGCTGTGGAGATGGTTGGCAAGGCGACGGAGTTTTTCTTTACTCGAAACTACAATTCCTATTACTGGCGCGAAGACTTTTCGTTTCTCCTGACTGACGAGAAGACAGGCAAGGTTTGGCGGATCCTCTCGCGGGAGCCGACGCCGGCGTATGACTGGCGGATGGGCACGACTTTCACCGGCTTGAAGCCTGACTGGAAGGCGGGGCCGCGGGTGCGTATCGTGGGTGTCACCGGAGTCGATCGCTTGCCGGCGACGTTTTACGATTTCAAATTGGAGGAGGCAAACATCGCGACGGCGCATCTGGTGTGGGTGGAGCTGCCGAAGGATGGGTGGCAGTTATACAATGCGAACAACTGGTTTCATAAGTGGAGCGAGCGCGCCGATCCGGTTATTTACTCACACTATGCGGACAAGGCGGCACCGTATGACATTTATGGGTTCATCAACGGGCAGTCGGCACCGTTCAGCAAGCGGTCGCAGGAACTGATCGAGCAGGCGAAGGGTGCCCGGATGTTTCATGGGTTGATCCGCACGGCAAAGGAGCAGGCATTTGGATATGAGATCGAGGTGTTGCATCTCGTGGGGCCGGACAAGGGGGGAAATGCGGTGGCGTTCTATGGGGATACGAAGACGCTGCCGTTGCTGGACAAGAAACGGTAGTTCGGGTGGGTCTTGCAGGGTGAACCCTACTCTTGTGCCTTCGTTTTTCAGAATTTCAGCTCAACTTGAGATTATGCGTGCAGGCTTGATGGGAATTGCAAAAATGGCCGGGGAGCGCACGCGGCCCGCGTGCTGGTTTGGGCGGCCCGCCCAAACCATCGTGCCCCGGTCTGCTTGTCCCGGTATGGGGAAGGGTTTGTGGGACGAGGTTTTCGGCGGGCCGCCGAAAACTGCACGCCAGCGGCGTGCGCTCCCCGGCGGGTCGGCCTGCGCCCGATTGCGGAGCCTTGGCTTTATTGTCCTGGCCTTGTTGGTTCACGGGGGCCTTTTCACGGCCTTTGGGGCATCGGCGGCGGCGGGCGGCAAGAAGGCAAGGTTTACGGATGTCACGGCGGGGTCAGGGTTGTTCATTGCGGAGAATACCGGGGTGGGTGGGACTAATCCTCATGCGGTGGCGGTGGAGGAGTTCAATGGGGATGGGTTGCCGGATATAATTATTCCCACGTTTGGGAAACCGCATGTGCGGTATTTCAAGAATCTGGGCGGGTTGAAGTTTCAGGATGTGACGCGGGGCTCAGGGTTGGAGAGTTTTGCGGGGGAGGGGACGGGGGCGGCGGTGGCGGACTTTGATCATGACGGGAAGCTCGATGTTTACCTGACTTCGTTGCGGCAGGGGGCGAGCCGGCTTTTCCGAGGCAATGGGGATGGGACTTTTACCGATGTGAGTGAGAAGGCAGGGGTGTTGCTGAAGACTCCGGCGCGGTCGTGCGCGTGGTCGGATGTGGATGGCGATGGCTGGGTCGATCTGTTTGTCAGCAGTCCCACGGGTCAGTGTTATCTCTTCCGCAATCAGCGGGACGGGACGTTCGCGGATATTACCAGGGGATCAGGCATCGAGCTGGCGGGACGGCACTGTCTGGGTGTGGTGTTTGGGGATGTGGACGGGGATGGGCGGGATGATTTGTTTGTTACTTGCTATCAGTCGCAGGCAAGTGAGGTGCTCTATCTTTCTGGACCAAGAACCTACAGAATCAAAAAATCATGAAACTAGCACCACGCAAGCGCTACACCCCCGAGTTCAAAACCCAAGCCGTCGAGCTGCTGACCACCGGCAAGCCGG
>BJHT01000365.1 GCA_014193395.1 Verrucomicrobiota bacterium | reverse complement strand
ACGCGCCACCGGCTCGCCCGCGATCTTCGCCGGCTTCAGCAGCGGCAGCGCCGGATAGGTGATGCGATAAATGCGCCCATGCGTTTTGTCCCGCTGCGGATCGCGGATCGAATACTGCATGTGGCCGATCAACGGCTCGTGCCAATCGACAATGTACAGCGCGCCATCCGGCCCAAACTCCATATCGACCGGCCGGAAATTCCGATCGTCCGACAGCAGCAGCGGCTCGATCTCCGTGCCCACAAAACCCGAATCCTTCTCCGCCACCGTGTGCTGCAACACGCCCTGCACGCCGATGACATTGTTCAGCAAATAATTCCCCTGCGCCGCCGCCGGAAAATGCCGGCTCGACACAAACTCGCACCCCGACGTCGGCCGCACGCGCATCTTGATCCACTCCTCCATCTTCGGATGTTTCGCCGGATAAATCGTGCGCCCGGAAAACGCCGTGCCGAAAAAATTCCCGCCCGGCGACGCGTCCGCGATGAACGTCTGCCCCCAGCGGTCAAACGCGATGCCCCACGGATTCGCAAACCCGTAGCTGATGAACGTGTCGAACTTCCAGGTGAACGGCTCGAACCGATATACGCCCGCATTGTGATTCCGCACCGGCCCGTATGGCGTCTCGACCTGCGTGTAAAAGAACGTCCCCTCCTGGAAATACAAATCCCCGCCCGGCCCCAGCGTGAACGCGCTGATCGCATGATGCGAATCCGCCGAGTCAAACCCATGCAGCACGCGCTCGAACACATCCGCGCGGTCATCGCCATCCGTGTCTTTCAGGAACAATAAATCCGGCTGCCCCGCCACCAGCACGCCGCCTTTGAAAAACTCCAGCCCCGTCGGCACATGCAGCCCGCGCGCGAAAATCGTCGCCTTGTCCGCGCGCCCGTCGCCGTCCGTGTCCTCGAGGATCACCACCTTGTCGTCCGGCCCCGAGCGCCCCGTGGCGTTGCGGTCCCGCAGGGGCTGGTATTGCGGATAGCTCGCCATCGTCACGACCCACAAGCGCCCGCGCGTGTCGAACGCCATCTGCACCGCGTTGGCGATCTCGGGAAACTGCTCCTCCGACGCGAAACAATTCACCGCGTACCCCGGCGCGAGCTTGAACCCCTTCACCGCCTCGGCGCTCGTCAGATACTTGATCTCGCTGGCCTCCGCGCTCTTGCTCGTCAGCCCCTGCGACGCCACGCCCTTGGCCGTCGCCTTGTTCACGCGGTTCGCGCCGAAGAAGGTCTTCACCGGCAGCGCCGCCGGTGCATTGGAATCGTCAATCTCCGCCGGCACCGCGCCGCCCTGCGCCACCTTCCACACGCGCGCGTCGCGATTCGCCGTCATCACGTCGAGCATCTGCCGCTCGCGTTCGAGCACGTCCGCATTGGTCTGCTCGCCGTCCGCGAACCTCAGCTTCGAACGCCCGCCGTAGGTGTAGAAGCCGTTCACCGCGCGATACCGATGAAACCATTGCGTGTTCTTCTCGTTGATCTCCTCGCGCAGCGCCTTGGAAAAATCGACCGCCGTCCCCGCCACACCGAACAACCCCTCGTCAAGCAACCGCCCCACCGCGCGCTGCCCCTCGGCGTTCAAATGCACCCCGTTGATCGTGAACTTCACCGCGCCGCCCGCCGCGAACAGTTTCAGTGTCGGCGTGAACAAATCCACGAACGCCACCTTGCGCGCCGCCGCCACTTCAGCGAGCGCCGCGGTGTACAATTTCAAATTCGCGTTGTTCGCCGCGCCGTCGGGGAAATTCGGATCGCGCAGATTCTCGTGCGCGATGGGCGAGACGAGCACCACCTTCGGCGCGCCCTTGCCGCTGTAGTTTTGCTTTGCGGTGTGCGCGAGAAAACCCTCCACGTCCGCCTTGAATTTCGCCACGCCCGCCGGCCCGGCGAACGATTCGTTGAACCCGAAAAACGCCAGCACGACCGTCGCCTGGCTGTGCGCGAGATGCGCATCCGGCGTCCCGAAATTCCGCGACCGCGGCCGCGACCGCAGCAGCTTGTCGCCCGCCGAATACGACGGCTCGGTGATCACGAGTTCCGTCTTCACGTCCACCTCGTCCGCCGACCAGCCGAGATTTCGCACCACCAACCGGTGCTGCGGGAAACGCTGGTGCAGCAGCGTTTCCCAATGCCCGTCGTGCTGCATCCGCTCGGCCAGCGCGTTGCCGATGAGCGCGACGTGATCGCCCGGCTGCAGCTCCAGCACCGCGGCGCGCACATTCAACTCCGCGAGCGCCGCCAGCAGCAGCGCGGTAAGGGCCGGGATCAATGAGAAGATTTTCATAAGCAGTTCAGTTCAAAACCAACGGCACGCGCACGCGAGCGGTCGGTGACGGCCAAAACCGTGAACCAACCCGCACCCTCCACGCAAGCCCGCCGCCGGAGCGCCCTGTCCTTCATACGAATCGCGGCGGTCCGATTCCGTGTCGGCGCGGGGCGACGGCTTTGGTGTGCGGTGACTCGTCACCGCTTTGGCGCAGGCGATTGGGTGCCGTCGAACTTCCGTGCCGCTCCGATCACGCGGGCGCGCCGGCGGCGGCGCGAGCCGTGAACGCCCTTTCCTCGTCGCCGCCGACCGCAGTTTGACGGCGACAAGTCGCCTTGAGAAAGCGGTGACAAGTCCCCGCACTCCACAAGCACGCCCATCTGGATGCGGCTCGGCCGCTCAGTGCCTTTTTCGGCTGCGACTGGGATCCGTCGCTGGCGCAAGGCGGTGCCGCCAGCGGGAAAGCACCAAACAAAAAGCGCAGGCTGAAAAACCTGCGCTGTGAAAACCGCGTGCGATGTCCGGGGGAACTAAACCCTATTTTTTCAGCCCCTTCCCGGCACGGCCTTTGAAGGTGAGTTCGGCGATGCCGGATTTGTCGAGGCCACCGAGGCCCATCTTGGTGAGCTTGGTGTATTGCTTGTAGGTCGCGGTGGCGAGCGGGAGGTTCAGCTTCTTCGTCTTGGCGACGCCGAGCGCGATGCCGGAATCCTTGGCGGCGTGGGCGGCGGAGAAGAAACACGAGTGATCGCGGTTGACCATGTCTTCGCCATCGGTGACGAGCACGCGGGAGTTCGCGCCGGTCTGGGAGAAGATTTCCATGAGCATCTTGAGGTCGAGGCCGAGGGCGGCCCCGAGGCCGAGGCCTTCGGCGAGGCCGGCGGTGTTGATGTTCATGACCATGTTGACGAGGGCCTTGACCTGGGCGGCCTTGCCCGCGCCGCCGATGTAGCGCATGAGCTTGCCTTCGTCGCTGAGCTTGGTGAGGACGGGCTTGACCTGGTTGAAGACGGCTTCGTCGCCGGCGCACATGAGGTAGAGCGTGCCCTGGCGCGCCTGGTTGATGCTCGAGGCCATGCAGCCTTCCAAGCTGGCGGCGCCGGCTTTTTTGCAGAGCTTCTCGACGTCGGTGTGGGTCTTGGGCGAGACGGTGGCGCAGTTGACGAAGACCTTGCCCTTGGCGGCCTTCAGCAGGTTGTCCTTCTTGTCGCCGAAGATTTTCAGCATCGCCTTGTCGTCGGTGACGACGGTGATGATGACATCGGAAAGCTCGGTGACGCGGGCGAGTTTGGCACAGGCCTCGGCGCCGAGTTCCTTGGCGAGTTCGGCGGCTGATTCGGGGCGGACATCATAGACCGCGGCGATGGTGTAGCCGACATCCTTGAGGCGACGGGCCATGTTGGCGCCCATGCGACCGACTCCGACGAAGCCAATTTTTTCTGACATAACGATGGTGTTTTTGCGGTTGGATTTGGTTGCAAACGGACGGTGCATTCAACTGCCCGAGGCCGGTCCGGTTTGTGTGGGGCGGACTGTAGGGAAACGACTTTGGGGCGCGAGAAATTTTTTGGAAAGGGAAGCGAGCGCGCGGGTGCATCCGTGCGCTGCCCCGGTACCGCAGGCGTCCCCGCCTGCGAGTTCGGGCGGCATCTCGCCGCCCGCACTGTATGCCGTGCCCTGCACACGTCCGCTTGATATCGGGACGGCGACGGCTCGTCGCCACAAGCGGAATGGCGACAAGCTGTCGCCACCCCGGAATTTCAGTGCGCGGCGGCGACCTCGGTGACGGCGTGCCAGACGAACTCAATGAAGCGCCCGAAGTTGCGGATGGAGAGGCGCTCGTCGTTCCCGTGCATCCCGCTGAGTTCCTTTTCGCCGTAAATGTTGCCGATGCCGTACGCCTGCACCCCGCGGGCGCGGAGCTGCGCGGAGTCGGTCGCGCCCACGACCATCATCGGCACGGTGATCGCGCCGGGGAACAGCCGCTGTTGCGCGCGTTCGAGCGCACCGAACATCACCGTGTCATGCCGCGACGGCGTGGCGGTGGGGCGTCCGCCTTCGGGCGCGACCACTTCGATGAGCGGATCGTTGATCACCTTCCGCATCTCGGCGGCAAGCCGGCCAATGTCCTCGTCCGGCAGCGCGCGCACATCCACCTGAGCGAGCGCATCGCCGGGGATGACGTTGATGCGGAAGCCACCCTTGATGATCGTCGGCACCAACGTGGTGCGGGTCATCGCGTAGAAGGTGCCATTATGCCGTCGCAGTTTTTCCTGCGCCTCGACGGTGTCGAGGTGGGTCAGGAGTTCGGCCTCCGCAGGCGGACTGATCCGGGCCATGCGCTGGAAGAACTCGCGCGTGGTGTCGTTGAGCCGCATCGGCGCCTGCCATTCGCCGATCTTCGCGATGGCGGCGGCGAGGTGGACGATCGGGTTGTCGAAGCGCGGGCGCGAGGCGTGGCCGCTCGTGCCCTTGGCGGAAATCAGGAACGGGCGCGGCACTTTCTCGGTGGTCGAGACGGCGACATAGTTCACCTTGCCGTCGGCTTCGTTGATGCGTCCGCCTTCGTTGAGCGCGAATTCGCAGGCGATTTTCTCCCAATGTTTCGCGACGAGAAAATCAATCCCGACGTGCGTGGTCCCTTCTTCGCCGGCTTCTGCCACGAAGATCACGTCGCGGTCGAGCGGCACTTTGAGCCGGTGCAACTGGAGAAAAATCTGGAGGAACGCGCTGGCCATGCCCTTGTCGTCGAGCGCGCCGCGGCCATAGACGTAGCCGTCTTTCACCACGCCGCCGAACGGCTCGACGGTCCACTTGTCGCGCTCGACGCCGACAACATCAAGGTGGCCCATGAGCAGGAGCGGCTGCTTTTTGCCGTTGCCCTTGAGGCGGGCGATGAGGTTGCCGCGGCCCGGTTCGAGTTCGAGGATTTCCGACGCGATGCCCTCGCGGTCGAGGATGGCCTTCAGATACACCGCACCGCGCGTTTCGTTGCCCGGCGGATTCACCGTGTCCACGCGGATGAAGCCGCGCAGCATCTCGACTGTTTCCGTGAGCGCGGCGGGAAAATCCGGGCGCGGCAGTTCAGCGGCGCGAAGGGAAGCGATGCTGGCCGCGGCGAGGAACAGGCAGACGAGAGGAAGGGCGGGAGGGCAGGCAGGGAGTCGGTGAGACATAATGAGAGGTGCGGTGATCGGCTGAACTGCGCGCCATTAAACGGCGCGGGGCAGTTTTCGCAAGGCTGGCGCGGAGCCGTGTTTATGCGGTCGCGGATGGCGAGCGGACAACAGCGACTCGAATTGAAACTAGCGATGCGGAGCCGCGACGCACCGAACGCGGCTGTGTCCGCGGCGGACCAGCCGCAGCGGTCCCGAAACTGCGCAGGCACCCGTTGAAATCAGAGGCGTCCCCGGCGGGGACCGTACTGCGGCGGGTGCGCCGCACAAACAGCCGAATTGGGCTGGGGAATTTCGGGCATGGGAATCGGACGGGATGAATTGGGATCGGCGCGGCCTATCGATCCAGCGCCTCGAAACCGGCGATGATGGGCCGGTGATCGGAGGCGATGCCCCAGTCGGGCAATGTCAGAATCGAAGTCAGGTCCGCCTTCCATTCCTTGACCATCCCCTGGCTGAGCAGGATGAAATCGATGCGGCTGTAGGTGTCTTCTTTGCCGTAGAAATAGGTCCAAGTGATGTTGCGGGGCGCGTAGTAAACCTTCGGGCGAAAGGCGCTGTCACCGTTGCGCTCGGCGGGGCGGGTGTCGAACAGGGAGAATTTGCCGCGGCCGCCGATTACGGCCTTGAGAGCACGGGAATCGCGGGTGTCATTAAAGTCCCCGACGACGGCGAGGTTGCGATCGGGTTTGGCGCGCAGTTTTTCGTCGATGAGCTCGCGGAGGCGTTTGGCTTCTTCTTCGCGCAGGTCGGCTTCATCGGCCTCGGGAACGGGGCGTTTGGATTTCAAATGGGCGGCGAGGAGGGTGAACTGGTATTGCGGCGTGACTTGGATATCCACCTCGAGAAAGCCGCGTTTGACCAGGAAGCGCCGGCCCGCGAGCAGGTAGGCCTCGTTCGTGTGCGCGCGTCGGGCAACAATTGGAAAGCGGCTGAGCAGCGCCAGATGGATGTCCGGGTCGGGGCCGAGGACGTGTTCCCAGTGGGGATAATCCAAGCCGTCGGCTTTCAGCGCGGCGCGCAATTCCTGCAATGCCGACGCGGCTCCCATCTCCTCGAGCGCGAGCACGTCGGCCCCGAGAGCGCGGATGACCTGGCGAACCTTGGCGCGGGATTCGGGCGGCTTAACGGGGCGGGTGCCGGCCGGGGCGTCGAGATAGTTTTCCACATTGTAGGTGGCGATGGTGAAGGTGGCGGCATGCGTGGGCGCGATCGCCGCGAGCAGCAGCAGTCCGAGCAGCAGGCCGGGGCGAACAGAACGAGAGAATCGAGTCACGCGGAGAGGTTGGGGCTGGGTACGGGGAGGTGTCAAAGCGAACCGGGGCCGCGGGAGGCACTTTGGTGTGTACGCGGAAGCTCGGAAAAAAGCTCCAAGGATAAAGCTCAAAGCTCAAGGGAGGGCGCATGACAGAATTCTTCAGTCACGCCGCGAGGGCCAGGCAGTCGTTGCGGGCGCTGTGAGCATTGAGGCGTTCTTTCCAGAACGCCGCGAGTCGGCGGCTGGCGTGGAGGCAGCGCAGCGCCA
>BJHT01000364.1 GCA_014193395.1 Verrucomicrobiota bacterium | reverse complement strand
CGTCGCCGACTGGCAGCTCGCTCTCGATGCCGTCGTGCGCGCACAGGGCGTCTTCACCTCGGTCTTCCATCCGCACGGGTGGCTCCGCAACGACCAGATCATCCAGTGCATCGACTACGCCGAACGCACCTACGGCAAGAAGGTGAAATTCCTGACGTTCAAAGAAGCGGTGGCGCGGCTGAACAAAAATCTGCTGCTGAGAACTCCGCTGTGGGAAACCGGCGGATATATTCAATCGGTGCGTCTGCTCGACCAGAACAACGACGGATATATGGATCTGGTTATCAATCACCCGACCGGAGGATCAGCGGTTCGAACTTGGAATGCGACGGAGAGTCGGTGGGAAGAATTATACGATCCGAGTCGTGGGCGTAACGTCCCGTCAATTCTTTGGACCCAGCCGAGACTCCACGACGGAAAACGTTCTACCGGTTGCTTTGGCAGTATCCCCGGCTTCGGTGACACCCTGATGTTAAATTGGATCTGCAGCTATGATTTTGACCAACAGACCGCTTGGACATTTCGTGAAGGAAAATGGGGAAAAAATCGTGACGCGTTCACAGGGTTGCATCGCTTTGTGGGACACGACGACGATTGCGAGCTTTATCCTGGAAAAGTTCGTGTCGTGCTTCGTGACATTGATCGGGATGGAAAATGCGAACTCATCGGCGGCGATCCCTCCAAAACCGCGATTTACTCGTGGTCCGACGCCGAGCGTTCGTGGAAAAAACTCCCCTACTCCCTCCCCGCCGGACTCACCCTCGTCAACGAACGCGGTGAGGACAACGGCCTCCGCTTCGTCGATCTCAACGGCGACGGCTTCGACGACCTCATCCTCTCCAACGAAAAGGAATACGCGATCTACCTCTGGGCCAAGACCGTCAAGCCCGGCCTCGGTTGGGCCGCCGGCTGGAGCCACAAAGTCCTCCACGAACAACGCGGAGGGCCGGTCTCCGACCCGGCACGAACCAACGCCGCTCCACCACGCGCCGGCTCGGAGAGCGGCGCTCCGAACACAACCACCCCGACTAATCACTTATCACTAATCACTAACCACTCCCGCGAAATTCCCCCCTTCGTCCGCTCCGGCCCGCACCGCAACAACGGCGCATGGTTCGCCCGCGGCCAGCTCTTCATTCAAAACGAAGACACCGCGCAGCTCTCCGACAACGTCTGGCGCAAATCCTTCGCCGAACTGATCGCGTTCGACCCGCCGCCGCCAAAGACGCCCGCGGAATCGCGGTAGGGTTTTCAAGTGCGGAGTTTGTTGGGCCGCGCTGCCGCGCGTCCGCGCGACTTTCCGGTAGGGCCGGGCTGCGCCTGGCCGTGACTTTTCCTCGTTGGTGCGAGGCGCGGGCTTTGCGGACGAACGCTCTGGGTTCATGCACGTCGCGGACGGGAGGTGACGGACGCGCGCAGCGCGTCCCTACCGGATCACCCTCGCCCGCCGATCACTGCAATGCGCTCAAAAACTCCAGCAAATCCGCCGCCTCGGCTGCGGTGAGGCTTTGCAGGAGGCCTTCGGGCATGAGCGAGATGCGTTCGGTGCGGGTGCTCGCGATTTCTTTGGCGGGGATTTTCGCCAGTTCGCCGCCGGCCATTTTCAGCGACAGATCGGTCGGCGTCTGCGCGAGGAGGAAGCCGCTCTTGGATTCCTTGTTGGTCAGTTCGACGGTCGTGAGCTGCCATTGCGGGTCGATGGTTTTCGAGGGGTAGCGGATTTGTTCGAGCAGGCCCGGACGATTCCACTTCTTGGCGATGTGGCTGAGGTCGGGGCCGAAGTCGGTGCCCTCGCTGTTCACGCGGTGGCACGCGGCGCAGACGGCGGCGAACAAGACCTTGCCGCGCGCGGCGTCGCCTTTGCGGGCGAGCAACGCCTCGGGTTGGAAATTGTCGCCGAGCACTTGGCGGCGCTGCGACTCGGGCAGGAAGCGGTCGAACAAATCCCGTCGCAGCGGATCGAGCAGCGCGCTGCCTTTGGCAATGGCCTGTGTCCGCAGCGCGCCGGTGAGCGAGCCGTCCGCCAGCGCGAGGGCGACGCCGAACGCGCCGCTGGCCGAGGCGAGCAGCGGGTCGAGCTGCGCGGCGTCGCCGGTTTTCAGTTTGGCGAGCGCGGTGCGTTCGGCGTCGCGCTGGGCGCGCGTCGCGGCGCTGCCGTCTTTCCACGACTCCTTCATTTTCGCAATCCAGTCGCGCACGAGGATCAGGCCGCGGTCATCGACGAGCTTGCCGCCGAGATAGGGCATGTGGCCGCGGCCTTCGGTGGCCATGCGATAGAGCAGCACGCTGCGCTCGGGATCGCCGGGCGCGATGACGCGCGCATCGGCCAGGCCGAGATCGCCGCGCGACGGGCTGGCGTGGAGCAGGCGCGATTCCTTCAGCTCCTTCTCGATGTTCATGAACGCGGGCACCGCGCCGCCGCCGTTGAAGCGATGGCAGGTACCGCAGTTGGCGTGCAGATACGAGCGCGCGCGGACCTCGAGCGTGCCGTGCGGGCCGAAGGGATCGGTGAACTTCGGCTCGGGCGGCGTGAGGCCGAGGCGCGTCATCAGATCAATCTGCCGGCCCGTGGCCTCGGGCGTGACGCGGTCGAGCTGCACGAGGCTGAAGCCGGGCGCGTAGTTGTCCCACGGATTGTGGCAGCGCAGGCACTCGACGCGGCTGAAGAAACGCCACTTCTGCTGGCGTTCGCCGCCGGGGGCCGCGGCGTCTTTCACGCGGAACACGGCCTCGTCGCCGCGCGCGGGCACGAGTTCGGCATCGGTCTGCGCGTCGTTCCAACGATAGGAGTAAGCGCCCCATTGCAGGCCGTCGTGATGCAGCACCTGCGTCTCGATGCGGCGGCGCGTGGCGGGATTGCCGCGTTCGAGTTCGAGCGAGTAAGTCTTGGCCAGCACGCTGTCCTTGGGAAACACCCAGCGGTTGGCGGGGAGGATGCCCATTTCTTTTTCCGCGAGGGTGATGCCCTGCCGCTCGGGCACGGCGGCCCAGCGTTCCGCGGTCGCGTGATCGGCCCAGCGCGGGGCATTGATGAGATAGGGCAGCACGCCGGGCGCGGGCGTTTGTTTCGCGGCGCTGGCGAAGAGACCGGTCTCGCTGAGTTTGCGCGGGAAGTTGGTTTTCTTCCCGGCGTCAGGATTTTTCCCAAGCCGGAAGAGGCCGCCGGACGCGTGATCGGTGATGATAAGTTCGTTGTCCGGCGTGATGCCGAAGCCCGCGCACATCAGCGTGCTGTGGCAGAGTTCGCGCGATTCGATGACCTTGTCGCCCTGCGCGCGCAACGACCAAAAGGTGCCCATCTGGTAATCGCAGTAGATGTAGGCGCCCGCGAGTTCCGGCAGTCTTTTTCCGTAATAAAATTCGCCGCCCGTGATGCTCGCGGCCTCTTCGTGCGAATGCGCGACCAGCGGCGGCAGGATGGGCGTCGGCCCGCGCAGGCGGTCGGGGCGCACGTCCTGTTTGCTGCCTTCGGTGATGCTCCAGCCGTAGTTCCCGCCGCGCTGGATGCGGTAGATCATCTCCCACAATTCCCAGCCGACATCGCCGACATACAGCTCGCCCGATTTCGGATCGAAGCTCAGCCGCCACGGATTGCGCAGCCCGTAGGCCCACACTTCGCCGCGCGCGTTGGGCGTGGTGACGAACGGATTGTCCTTGGGAATGCGATACGTCAGGCCCGACTCGGGATGATCCACGTCGATGCGGAACACGCTCGACAGGCCCTTGCTGAGGTCCTGCCCGCTGACGAGGCCGTCGGCCGGGTCCGCCGAACCGCCGTCGCCCGCGCCGATGTAGAGCATGCCATCCGGGCCGAAGCGGAGATTGCCGCCGTTGTGGCCGCCCGCGAGCCAACTGAAAATCACCTTGCCGCTCGCGATGTCCACCTGCGGCGGATTCGCTTCGTTTACACGAAAACGCACGATGCTGGTGCCGTTCTCGCGGTTCTTCTTCCCGTGCAGTTCGCGCACGAGGAAGACGAAGATAAAGCGGTTCTCGGCAAATTTCGGATGAAACGTGAGCGCGTAGGAACTGCGCACCTCGGGATCAAATTGTTTGAACTCCGCGAATGGTTCGGCCTGCTCGACACCCTCGGTCGCGCGGAATGAAAACGCCTTGCCCTGTTCCTCGATCAGCACCATGCGGTCCGTGCCGGGCAGCGTGGCGGCTTCGACGGGTTTGGTGAACGTGAGATTGGGAAACGCGCGTTCGACGCGGTAGGGCAGGGGCGGTTCCGGCGTGCCTTGGATGCGCGAGGTAGTCCACGGCACGCGGGTCTGGGCGGGGGCGAAGGCGGGCGCGAGGAGCAACAGGGCGGCGAGCAACCGGCGGGCGAGAGATTTGAGAATCATGGGTGACAGACAGGAACACGCGGGGCGCGCGTCGATCAAACGAAAAATATTTTGCGGGCGGAGCACGGGCGGCTCACGCGCGAGTTCGCGCGTCCGCTGTCGCGCAGCCCCGGAGTGCGGCCGTCCCCGGCCGCAGCGACGTCCCCATGCACGAGGGTGCCGAGATTTCTTTCCGCGCCTCGCCGCACACCAGTTTGCTGCGGCCGACGAAGGCCGCATTCCACACCGGTGCCGCGGTCCTTGACCCCTCCGGGTGCGCTACCTACTATCCGCGCTCTTGAAATGAAAAAGGCCCTTTGCATTCTCGCTGTCTCCCTCACTGGTTTTGTGAACGGGGCGCGCGCCCAGGCGGATCTCGCCAACGGGATCGCGGTCATCGTCAATGACCAGGTGATCACGTTCAGCGACGTGCGCCAGCATGTCGGGCCGGCAATGGAGCTGTTGCGCGAGCAGTTTGCGACGAAGCCGCAGGTGATGATGCAGAAAATGCAGGACACCTTGAAGGAGGGGACCGAGCAGTTGGTCGAGCGCAAGCTGATCCTCAATGACTTCAAGGTGTCGGGTTACAACATCCCCGAGACGGTGATCGAGGACACGATTCAGGACCGGATTCGCGAGCGGTTCGGTGATCGCAACAAGCTCACGCGCACGCTGCACGCGGAGGGATTGACGTACGAGGGGTTTCGCCGGCAGGTGCGCGAGCAGATCATCGTCGAGGCGCTGCGCAACAAATACGTGACGTCGGAAATCCTCATCTCGCCGCAGAAGATCGAGAACTACTACGCGGCCAATCGCGAGCAGTTCAAGGTGAACGACGAGGTGAAGGTGCGCATGATCGTGCTCAATTCGCCGCCGGGCAGCGACCGCGCCGAGGCGCGGGCGCGGGCGGAGCAGATTTTGCAATTGTCGCGGCAGGGCCGGCCGTTCGCGGACCTCGCCAAGCAGTATTCCGAAGGCTCGCAGCGGCAGCAGGGCGGGGACTATGGCTGGCGCGAGCGCTCGTTTTTTCGCAAGGAGCTGGCGGATGTGGCGTTCAGTCTCAAGCCCGGCCAGGTGAGCAATGTGATCGAGACGCCCGAGGCGTTTTATCTCATGCTCGTCGAGGAGGCGCGGTTGGCGCGGACGAAGTCGATCAACGAGGTGCGCGCCGAGGCGGAGAAGATTCTGCTGGGCAAGGAGCGCACGCGTTTGCAGCAGAAGTATGTGGACCGGCTGAAGAAGAAGTCGTTCGTCCGTTACTTCGATTTGTGAGCGGCGGCTGGACGCGAACGCTGCGGAGCGCGGGCGGTCCCCGCCCGCAGCGCGTCCGCAGGGGTGAAGGTGCTGGAATATCCCACCGCTCCCGTTGTCATTCACGCGCTGAGACCGGAGACCGGTAGCGCTCCGGCGGAGCACTCTTTTGGGTTCTCTACATAAGGCCCAACTTTGCAAACCAAGATGAATCACACGATTGGCATTGCGCTGGGTGATCCCACGGGCATCGGGCCCGAGGTCGCGCTCAAGGCGGTCGCGGCGGAACTGGGGCGGGATGGTTTTCGATATTTGCTGGTGGGCGACGCGGCGTTGGTGCGACGGGTGAATGAGCAACTCGGACTGGGGCTGCGGGTCGCGAACGGGCTTTCCACCTCCATCACTTCCACGGTCGAGGACGGCGGGCGGGTGCAGGTCCACGATCCCCTTTCCAACTCACTTCCGGCGAATCTCACGCCCGGCGCTGTGCCGGCCGCGCGCGCGGCGCTGGCGTGGCTGGAGGATGGCGCGCGGCGTTGTCTCAGCGGGGAACTCGCGGCGCTGGTCACGGCTCCGGTGAACAAGGAATCAATCATGGCGGCGGGCGTGCCGTTTGTGGGCCAGACCGAATTCCTCTCACAGCTCGCGGCGTGTGAGCGCACCACGATGATGCTGCTGGGCGCGGATGACCGCGGGCGCTGGCTGCGAGTGGCGCTGGCCACGACGCATGTGCCGCTGCGGGCGGTCGCCGACGCGCTGCGACCGGAGAAGATCGTGCTCGCCATCGAACTGGCGGCGCAGGCGTGTCGAGACCTTGGACTGCCGCGGGCGCGGGTGGCGGTGTGTGGGTTGAATCCGCACGCGGGCGAGGGCGGAAAAGTGGGGACGGAAGAAATCACCGTGATCGCTCCGGCGGTGCATGCGGCACGGGAGCGCGGCGCGGATGTCGTCGGGCCGCTGGCGGCGGACACGCTGTTTTTTCAGGCGTTTCGCGGGGATTACGACGCGGTGGTGGCGATGTATCACGACCAGGGTTTGGTGCCGTTGAAGATGATCGGGTTCGAGACGGGCGTGAACTGGACGCTGGGGCTGCCGTTCATCCGCACGTCGCCGGATCACGGGACGGCGTACGACATCGCGGGGCAGGGGATCGCGAGCGCGGGAAGCATGATCGCGGCGGTACGGTTGGCGAAGCAGTTGGTGCTGGCGCGGGCGGCAGGGCGGTGAGCCGCGGAGGGAACGGGATTGCCGCAAAGAACGCAAAGAGACGCAAAGAGAGGGTGTTACGAAAGTTTTTGTAACTTGCTATGAATGAATTGGATGTGGTGAAAAATGCGGGTGTACCGCAATGTCGCTGACGAGTTAGGTTCATGACGGTAGGGTTGTCCGTCATGAACTCCGA
>BJHT01000363.1 GCA_014193395.1 Verrucomicrobiota bacterium | reverse complement strand
CAGAGCACGGAGTTCACGGATGGCGCGCAATATTCCTCGCTCGTCCCCGCGGATATCAATGGCGTACATCAATACATCCAGCTCACCGCCGAGAGTGTCGCAGGAGTGGACGCCGCGACCGGCAAGGTGCTCTGGACCGTGGCGGATTTGGAACCCGTTTACTATCCGCTGTCGCCCTCCGCGGATCATGTCGTGGTGAACATCAAGTCTGCAACCGACACCGCGAAGCACAAAGGGCAGTCGTGGGGCCGCATCGCCGCCTATCGCCTGTCGCCGGAGAAGGCCGTGCGCGCGTGGGAAGTTCCGGACAAACCCGAGTTCTGGTTTGAGAACCACATGGACATCTGCGCCATGCGCCGCGTCCTCATCCGCGATGGCCGCGTCTATTACTTCACCCAGGGCCACACGCTCGACCCTGCGAAGTCGTCCACTTTTTTCCACATCCTCGACGAGCAGACCGGCGCAGTGCTCATGACCCGCAAGGACATGGCGGGCAGCCCTCAGTTCTTCCTCGTCGAGGACCGCCTGCTCTATTCGCGTGACGCGGCGCATTTCAAGAAGATCGACTGGGAGTTCTACACGACCGATCCAAAGGACTTCCGGAAGATCGGCACCACCTGGACCGCCCCGCACGACAACACCACGGCCTACGAGGTGTTCATCGAACTGCCCTACGTGGACGGCCGTTTTCTCATGCGCACTTGGCAGGGGCAGATCGTGTGCTACGACCTGCGCGCAGCGGGGAAGTAAGCACCAACTCTCATAAACACCACGCCACTGAATGAATGCACCCATGAAAACCAAGACCTCACTCCTCCTGCTGGCGGGAATGCTCGCCTTGATTCCGCCATGCGACGCCGCCGAGCCCACGGCGGAGGCAGTGCTGAATGCCACGGGCATTCGCCACGGGATCTTCGTTCACGTCGGGGCGAGTGACGGCGGGCTGGCCGAGGCGCTGGCGCAGAAGGAGCAGGTGCTGGTTAATGCGCTGGCGCTCGACCCCGCGACCGAGGCGCAACTCCGGCAGCGGTTCGTGAAGGCGGGCATTCACGGTCAGGCCACCGCCGGACGCGTGGGCGCGGACGCGCTCCTCCCGCTCGCGGACAATCTGGCGGCCATTGTCGTGGCGGACCTTGATGCGGTCACCACCGTGAAACGCGAGGAACTGCTGCGCGTGTTGCGTCCGCTCGGCAAGGCGTATCTCCAGCGCGGCGGGCAATGGTCGGTCGTCACGAAGCCGCGGTCCGCGGACACGGACGACTGGGCGCAATATTATCACGACGCCGCCATGAGCGATCTCTCGGCGGATCGCGTTTCCGGACCGGCGCGCGGTTTGCAATGGCAGGCGGGACCGCAGGACACGCATAGCGACGGAGTGCGGGTGATTGATGATGTGGTGATCGGCCGCGACGCCGAGGGGCTCTGGGCGCGCGATGCCTTCAGCGGACTGCCGCTGTGGCGACGGCCGGGATTGCTGCCGGCGACGCGGTTCGGACTGCTGGTCGATTCGGAGCGGGTTTACATCTATCCCGCCGGACAGCACGGCCCCCCCACGCCCGGTCGCTGCCAACTCGCGCTCGATCTGCGCACCGGCAAGACGGTGCTCGAATATACCGCAGGCCTGACCTTCGAGCCGCCCGCGGAAAAGCCAAAGGACCCGGCTGTGGCGAAGAAGTTCCAGCAGGATCTCGCCGACCGCGCGCGGGATTTTCAGGCGAGATTGATTGATGGCTTATTGATTCAGGAGTCGGGAGCGGGCTTGGCGGTTTTGGATGCGAAGAGCGGCAAACGGCTTTGGGGCACGGAAGCTCCGGAAGGGCTGGTGTGGGCGCATCCGCTCGCCACCTCCGATACGCTCTACGCCGTGCAAGGCACGTGGGCGCGCTCGGCGAGCTACACGCACTGGCCTGTCACGGTTGTCGAGCGAGTGCTCGCGATGGATTTGCGGACGGGCCGGCAGCGCTGGATCTGGGAATGGAAAAACGAGATGCCCGCGATTTTCGCCGCGCAGGCGAAAGCGGATGCGACGCCCGATGCCCCGACGTTGCCCGGTTCCGGAGGCGTCAAGAAGACTGACCTGGAATCCCCCGGCCGGCGCATCGCGGTCGCCTACAACATGGCGCTCGACCAGGGGCGCCTCGTCTTTGCGGTGCGGGCCGAATTGAAAAACCTGATCCTCAGCAATGGCCTCGTCCGGCAACTGGTTCTCGACGCGAAGACTGGGAAGTTCGTCGCGTATGGACGCACGCCAGCCGACGAATGGCCAGGCGGCGGCAGCCTCGGCGCCGGGCATTCCGGCTTCCGCGTCCTGCCGGTGGGCGGACGCTGGTGGCTGCCGAATATCATCGGCGTTTTCGGAAGCGTCGATCCGGCGGCGCCGACCGATGCGAGCAAATTCGACCGCGCCTATTCCAAGCTGCTGCGTCCGGTCGGCTGCACGGTCTATCGCGCGTCGCCGAATTACCTGTTCGGCTCGCTGACGACCTACGCGCTCGATGGCTCGGGCGTCCAGCACACCCAGGCCGCGCGGACCACCTGCGACGTCGGCGCTTTTCCCGCCAACGGGATGAGCTTCCTTACGCCGAACGCCTGCCACTGCCAGCCCTATCTGCCAGGCTCCACCGTTTTCCATACGCGCAAACCACAGGCCGCGCAGGATGACGGACGGCTGGAACGCGGCAATGCACGAGCGGCCGCGGCACCGGCGACCGCGACAGCCGATGCGTGGCCGATGTATCTGCGCGACAACATGCGCACCTCGTGGAATGAGACCGCGCTGCCGGCGACGTTGCGCCAGGCGTGGACGCAGCGGCCGGCGCAGCCGCCAGCGGGGTTGATCGGACAGGAGTGGAGCAATCAGTGGTTCGGCCAGGGACCGGTGACGGGATTGAGCGTGGCCGAAGGCGTGGGCGTGCTCGCGTTGACCGACCGGCAGGAGGTGCTGGCCGTCGATCCCGCAAGCGGCGCAGAGCGTTGGCGCGTGGCCGTGGATGGGCGCGTGGATTCCCAGCCCACGATCTACCGTGGCGCGGTGTATCTCGGCACGCGTGCGGGCTGGCTTTACTGCCTGAATCGCGACACCGGCGCACTGGTGTGGCGTTTCCGCGCCGCGCCGCGGCTGGAGCGCATGGTGTCCTACGGGCAACTCGAATCGCCGTGGCCGTTGTTTGGAACCGTGACCGTCGATGCCGAGGGCGTCTGGGCCGTGGCCGGCCGGCACAATGACTGCGATGGCGGATTGTGGTGGTGGCGGCTCGATGCGACCACGGGCGAGGCGCGCGCCAGCGGCCGCTTCGGTCGCGATGAACTGCGGTCTGGAATCAGCGGCACCGGCTCGTTGGATTTCGACGATGTCACCAAGGACGTTTCTGCGGGAGCCAACTCGCCCGCCGTCACCGATGGCAAGCAACTGCTCCTCAGCCGGCTCTACTGCAAGCGCGAGAATGGCACGCTCCAGCCGTGGAACCTCATCGGCCCCTCGAAGCCGGGCTTCTGGGGCGGCGGCGTGAAACCAGCCAGCTATTGGCAGGCCATGTTCGACACGGGTCTCCTCGTGCCTGGGAACTACGGCCTGCTCTGCCGCGACGCCCTGAGCACCTACGAGAAAAAGAGCGCCTATGGATACGTGTATGGCCGGCAGATCGCCTACCACGCCGACCGCTTCGTGTGCATCGGCGGTTCGCCGGGAAATATCCTGGGTCGCATGGGCGAAGGTCACTCGCGGATCCTCAGTTTCCGACGGCTGCCAACGGTCGTTGAAAAGGAAAGGCCGAATCTCAAAGAACCGACGAAGCCGATCCGTGCGCTGGCCGGTGCCGAGCAGCTCTGGGAGAATGCCCTGCCCATCACCCAGCGCGGCGGAGTCACGTGCGCGCTGGCCGTGGCCGGCAACAGCGTGCTCGCCGGGATATCGGTGACCGAGGCGGGTCAGGCCCAGGCCCGCGAGCGCGAACCGATGCCCCACCGCCTGCTCGTGCTCGGCCTGGCTGATGGCAAGCAGCAGCAGGAATTCCCGCTCCCCGCCAAGCCCATCCTCGGCGGCATCAGCGCCGTCGCCGGTCGCGTTTACGTGGCCACGGAAGACGGAAGCATCACCTGCTTCGCGGCAGGACGCGAACAGTCCAGATAGAGAGGACGCCCCGTGAAATTCGAGACTCAGCGCGCAGCGTCCGCGATTCAAAATCCCATCAGTTCCACCCGATGAAACCCCTTCACTGCATCATCATCCTGACGGTAGCCGGGCACGCGTGGTGTCCGTTGGCGGCGGGTGAGGTCCGGGATCTGGCGAATTACAAGCCGCCCACTTTCGCCGAGGCCGATAACTTTCCGCGCGTGCCCTTTCTGCCCGCAGAACGGACGTGGGAACGCATGGACATCCATGTCCCCAAAGGTGCCAAGGGCGACAGGCTGCCCTGCGTGGTGTATCTCTACGGGGGTGGCTGGACCGGGAAGTATCTGTGGGATCAAAAGAACACCCAGGCCCTGCTGGATGGCGGTTATGTGGTGGCGGCGCCCGATTACGTCCTCGGCTGCCAGCAACCTTTGCCGATGGCGGCTTGGGATTGCGCAGCGGCCATCCGATTCCTCCGCAAGAACGCCGCCACCTATCGTATCGACCCGGAGCGCATCGGGATCATCGGATCCTCCGCCGGCGGCTGGCTCGCGCAGTTTCATGCGACGGTGGATTCGTCCAGCCTGTGGGGCACGCGGGTCTGGGGCGGTGACAAGAAGAAAGGCGGGGAGCCCGTGACCTTTGCGCCAGCCATGGAGCCTCATCCGGCTGACCCGGAATTTTCCGCGCAGGTCGCCGTCCTCATCACCGACTGGGGCGCCAAGCCCTTGAAAAAGGGCGACTGGAATCTGAACTTCGCCAACCATCGCACCTGGCTGGGACCGGATGATCCGCCGCTTTTCACCTGTGCGCCGATGGCCGACAACTTCATCCAGGAAGGACCCAAGGCGTATCGCGAAGCCGGCGCGATCGCCGAGGAGGCGGTGTTGGGCAAAAAGCTGCCTTCGGGCGAAGTCGTCAGCGATGCAAAGAATCCCGGTGATTACGGCCACACCGCCGTCGGAGCCTACGATCCGCCTGCGTCCTCGAAGAATGCGTATATCACCAAGGACAAGATCGGCCGGGAGATTGGGTATGGAGCAAGGACGTTGCAATTCCTCGATGAATACCTGCGCAACCCCAAGGCTTCGCTGCCCCCGGAAATCCTGCCAGCGGGTGCGGCAATTGCCGGTCCGATCCCGGTGCGCCTGCGTTCGGTGCATCCGGACGCGATCATCCGCTACACCTTGGACGGCTCTGAGCCCGCCGCGACCTCGCCAGCCTACGCGCAGGCAGTGACGGTGCAGGCCGGGCAGACCCTGAAGTCCCGCGCGTTCAAATCGGGGCGTGCCCCGAGCGCCATCGCGACGGCGAGTTTCACCACCGCTCCCTGCGCACCGCCGGTGATCACCACCACGCAGGCCGTCTATCACACCAAGGTCGGCAAACCCTTCAGTGTCACGATGCGGGCGACCAGCGCGAAGCCCGTGACGTGGCATCTCTCCGGCAAAATCGAAGACAAGCCCGCGCCCCCAGCCGGCGGCAAACCCGTGGGCCCCTGGCTCAGCCTGGACCCGGTCACCGGCGTGCTCTCAGGCACACCGAAGACACCGGGCACGAGCGTCTTCATCGTGGCCGCCAACCTCATCCTCGACAGCTCCGGCAATCCCGTTCCGTGCATCCCAAAACATTACTCCCTGCCCATGCCGGACGGACTCACCTTCCTCACCGATGCCAGATCGGTGATCGTGGTGGCAGAGCCGTGACTTCAGATTCAAATCGAACCAAACAAATCCCCAACGCATTCCCGCTCCAAGCCCCCATGAAAGCCAAACACTCACTCCTCCTGCTGGCGGGACTCCTCGCCTTGATTCCGCCATGCGACGCCGCCGAACCCACGGCCGAGGCTGTGCTGAACGCCGCTGCGATCGGGCATGGTCTGGTCGTTCACGTCGGTGCGAGCGACGGCAGTCTCGCCGAGGCGCTGGCAAAACGTGATTCGCTGCTGGTTCAGGCGATTGCCCCCGACGCAGCCACGGAAGCGCAGCTCCGGCAGCGGTTCGTGAAGGCGGGCATTCACGGACAGGCCACGGCCGGTCGCATCGGAACGGACGCAACCCTGCTGCTGGCGGACAACGTCGCAGCCATCGTTGTGGCGGATCTCGACGCTACGAAGGCGATCAAACGCGAGGAGCTTTTTCGCGTGCTGCGTCCGCTCGGCAAGGCGTATTTGAAGAGTGATGGGAAATGGTCGGCCACGGCGAAGCCACGGCCCAAGGACGTGGATGACTGGGCGCAGTATTTCCACGATGCCGCGATGAGCGATCTCTCGGCGGATCGCGTGTCCGGACCGGCGCGCGGTTTGCAATGGCAGGCGGGACCGCAGGACACGCATAGCGACGGGGTGCGCGTGATCGATGATTTGGTGATCGGCCACGACGCGGAGGGTTTGTGGGCGCGCGACGCGTTCAGCGGACTGCCGCTGTGGAAGCGCCCGGGCCTGCTGCCGGCCACGCGCTTCGGGTGGCTCGTGGATTCGCAGCGCATCTACATTTTTCCCGTTGGGCAGCGGGGCTTTCCCGGAATTCCCAGCCCGTGCCAGATCGCGCTTGAGCTGCGCACCGGCCGGACCGTTTTGGAATTCACCGAGGGCCTCAGTTTCGCGCCGCCGGCGGATTTGCCCAAGGACGCCGCCGCCTTGAAACAACTCCGCCAGGACCTCGCCGAGCGCGCGAAGGATTTTCAGGCGCGGCTGATCGACGGGCTGCTGATTCAGGAATCCGGCCCGAGCCTCGCGGTGCTCGACGCGCAAACGGGCCGACGGCTGTGGGGCGCGGAGGCGCCGGAGGGATTGGTCTGGGGCCATCCGCTCGCCGCGGGCGACACGCTCTACGCGGTGCAGGGGGAATGGGCGCGCTCGGCCAGTTACACGCACTGGCCGATGACGCT
>BJHT01000362.1 GCA_014193395.1 Verrucomicrobiota bacterium | reverse complement strand
CGGCGCTTGGTGCGCGATTACGAGACGAAGACCGAACACGCCGAGGCGATGATCTATGTCACCATGATTGGCGTCATGCTCCGCCGGCTGGCTTAAGACCAATTTCATGACTTTTAAAACACGCTCTAAGTGGGTTCATAGGTTTGGTGGTATCAGGGGATTGGGTGTCGGGATCTCCTACTTTGCGGAAACTGTTGTCCCAGAAACTGCCTTGTAGTAACTGGTCCCCGACTCACTGTTCCGGGCCAGATCAGTTTCCCACTTTTTCACCACGTCGCGCGTCTTCGTCCGGTGGGTGGCCTTGACGAAACCGAGGCGCTCGACGCGGTCACGCTGGTCGAGTTTAACAAAGAGGTAGTGCAGTCGGGTGATCTCGCCACCGTCCATCGGAGCCGGTGCATGGGTGAGGGGCGCCAGTCCTGCCGCCCAAAACCCCACTCGCTGCTCCCCGTAATAGACCATGACATGGGAATCTTCATAGAAAGCCCAAGGTTGCCCGAGTTCCCGAATGATGTGCTGGCGGGTGGTCATCCCCGGCTGCACGAATGCCACATCATCGGGGGTGAGTTTCTTGCCCGCGATGATCGGGCGGGAAATGGAGGGGACGGCTCCCGCGAAAGGAATACAGCCGGTCAGGACCAAAGCAAACGTGGCGGTGACCAAGGCCAGGAGCGCGGTTGATGTCCGGGAAGGATGGGGGCGACGGGCGAATCGGTGATTGGCGTTTGTGGCAAGGGCCGCTACTTCGGGGTGGGCGGGACAAGTTGGTGTTTTCATGGCGCTGGTCATACCGCCATCTCCCCTTCCGGCGTTAATCGTTAAAACTGCCCCCTCATTGGTTTAGTCAATGATGCCAGCGGCGTGGTGGGAACCGGGCTAAACGGCGCGGTGCCGCAGGATTCCAATTCCTGAATTTCCGCTATTTCTACCTGAAACTCAGCGACGACGCGCTGCCGACCACGCGCCGCAGTCGCTGGGTGACCGCTTCACCAGCGTAATGGGATAAGAGGTGGCGGGCCAACTCATACGGGTTAGTCCGAACGAAGTCGCAGCATTGAGTTAGTCATTGAGAAACTCTCAGTGATACGGAGGGAACTTTTGGTAGCCGTCTCACTCACCTGGGTTCGCCGGCTTGGCTATCGACTAACTCCCATCCGTGTTCATCTTTGTCTATCCGAGGCTGGAATACTCTATCTGGCCCGGCCAGTCGATCGCTGGCCGGTGGGATATCCTCCACCAAAGGCTGCTCTGTAGGGCCCGCGAAGTTACTTCAACGTCGCTGGCTTCACACCCGCCTTCAGTCCCTTTGCGCCCACTGGGCCGGGGGCATAGGTGCCGATGATGCTCAGGTCGGCCCTCGGATCGATGCGAGCTTCCAATCCCATGCACCAGTAGCACGCGTTGGCGAGGAGGCGGCGGAAGTCTTCGCTGTGGAAGGCGTCGCCATGACCCATGGTCGTGGTGAAGATGCGGGCCGCTTGACCGGATTTTCCGGTATAAGTCTTGGTCCACGCGATGGGCAAGGGTTTCTTGTCGGGATGAACCTTTGCATCGGCTGACCAGGCGACGAGCGGTTGTCCCAGCAGCACGGGTGTGCTGTCACCCGCCAGGGATTCGCTGATGCCATAGACATCGTCCGCGAGCCAGAAGCTTGGCCGCACGCCGCGAAAGATGGGATGTTGCGCGTCCGTAGGCACCACGTCGCAGCGCGTGCTCTCGACGAGGTTCTTGCCGTAGTGTGACACCCAGGTTTCACCGAGGACGAGGCGGCCCCAGCCACCGCGCGGGTCCTTGCTGCCGGAGTCAAAGCGTGCATACGGACTGCCGGGGCGCTTTACATAGCGGAAGGGATGGGTGGCGTTGCGGATGCCGATGATTGGCCGGCCGGATTCCGTGTATTCGATGATGCGCTTCATCTGTTCGTCGGGCAGTTCGCGCCAACGGAGAAACGCCACCAGCAAGTCGGCAGACTCGAGCGCCTCGAGGCCCGGAATATTATCTTTGATCTGTGGGTTGATCGTGCCGTCCGCCGGGTCGAGGGCGAAGAGGACGGTGCACTTGAAGCCTTGGCGGGAAAGTATCCTGGCCATCATCGGCATGGATTCCTCCGACCGATAGGATTCCTCCGCGGCGATGAACACAACATGCTTCCCTTTACCCGGACCGTCGCCACCGGGAAACACCACCCATGGTTCCGCGGCGAGGCTTGGAGCGGGCTTGGCGCTGGTCGGCTGCGGTTTGTCTTGCCCGAGACACAAGGCCATGGTGGAGAAGAAAAGGGCGGCGATAAGAATACGGTGGTTCACGGCGGCGGAAGATAAGGGATCGTCGGCACGCGGCAACACCGGAATTTGGACTGGCGGGCAACCGAGAAACCATAGATGGCCAAGGATTGATCCGGGGGGGGAGGCGCAGCCAGTCCCCTTGGCTCATCGTATCCCGGCGCTCACTCGGCGGGCGCTCGCCAACTCCTCATTTCACCCCGATTCAATCGGGTCGCTTTTTGGTGCGGACATACATCCTGCCCGCAGCGATGACCGGTGCGCCGCTGAATCTTTCCTCCGGATTTTTGCGCCGAATCTCTCCGCCTTCCAGGTCAGACTCGTTTACCAGCGGGTCGCCCATGTGAATGCTGAAGAACCCGTATTTCCCAGCGAGTGTCAGGTTTGGATAGAGGCTCGCATGGGGTTGGTTGGAGTGTCGGGCAACCGAACTGATCGGCAGTTATTTGCTCAGGATGCTCCTCCCGTCCGTCGAATCGGGGATCAGCAAGACACCCATGTTAGAGGCCGAGTACGGCACTCCATGACCCTACACCGGCGAGGCGTAATAGGATTCTTTCGGGTGTGTCTTCCAGGTAGTCGCAAACGTCTCTTCGTCACTCTTGGCCGAGATGGCCACCGCCGAGGAACTTGTCCCGACAAACTAGGCGACCGAACATTGCACCATCAGGCTGGCGTATCGCAGTTTCGCGGCCGGGCGGCATTCCTTGCCGTCGTCGTGCCACACGAGCTGCCCGGACGGAGCCAGTCCAAGAGCCACTCCGCCGAGACGCACTGCCAGTGGTGTCCCACCGCGTTCGGGGACACTCTGATTCTTTCACACCACCTTGCCGGTCTTTGCGTCGAGCGCGAACAAGTGATGCACGTTCACAAGCAGGCGGTCACCCAACAGGGGCGGGCAGCCGCAGTGTCCGAGATCCACCCCCGACTGGGTGTCGAGGCATTGAATCCACTGTCGAGCACCCTCCCCCTTCGTGTCTCACGAGGCGAAGAACACGGATGCTCCACTTGCTACCACGGTCCGGGCATAAACTTCTGTAGCGATCAATAGATGGTCGCTCGTGCGGAACCGACACCGATGCAATGAGAGCGGCACCGGCGCGACCTGCTCCGACAATCCCGGATCGTCCCGACCGACGAGCACGACGCCCGGTTCGCCTTGGAACTGGGATGGCAGGACTTCGAAGATGCCCTCCAATACGCGGCGGCGATCCGAGTTCAGGCCGCAGTCATCGTGACTGGCAACACCCGCCAATTTACGGCGTCCTCCATTCCGGTGATGACTGCGAGCGAGTACCTCAGCCAATGTCCTGACACCAATGCTCCATGGGTGGCGGCACCAACCGGGATGGCACAAGTTGCATGCCTGCGCAGTCCGGCGACCCGCCGGACCGGTGGCCGCCGGCACGGGCAAGTCGCCCGCGCTGCCCCGGGTTTTTGCGGGGGTGCGATGCTGAACGCCGGAATCCAAATCCTCCCCACATCGCCGCGCAAGGAATTGAAAGCTCGATCTTGGCCTTTCTTTACAAGGATTTCATGCGCTTCCCTGGGCAATACAGCTTGTCGGGAACATTGAAACGTGTCGCCGCCCTGTGCTTATTGGTCGGAACTGCATTTCGCTGTTCCTTACGCGGGGATTAAGGTCCTTGCCAGCGACCCAACGATCGATAGGGTTTCAGTCATGAGTTCCACCGTCGCCGTCCCTCGTAATTTGCAGCCCGTAATGCAGTTGTTATTGCCGGGTAAGAGCAGGTGCTGGCCGCGCAGCGAGATCCGTCGCTGCGCGAACGAATCGGGGAACTCGCACGCAAATCCGCGGAGGGCGACTTGACCGCCGAGGACCGTAAGGAATACGCCGGCTATGTGCGGGCGAATAAATCCATCGCGGTGCTGCGCCGCACATCGGGCAGATCGGCACCTTGAAACATGGCGGATCCGACATCGCCGCTGATTTCCCAGCCAGCCCACCGTGAACCAATTCAACACTTCACCATGAACTCGCCTCGCCAAGACCAACTTCTCACCCGCCGCCGCGCTCTCCAAGGCCTCGGTGCCACACTGGCCCTGCCGCTGCTCGACAGCGTGCAATCCCTGCGCGCCGCTGAGACAGCCTCGCCCCCAGTGGACCTCCAACGCGGACTCGCCGGCCATTGGAAATTGCAGGGCGACTGCCGCGATCACTCCGGCGGCGGGCATCACGGGATCAATCACGGCGTGGATTTGCAGACCGGGGCATTCGATGGGCGCGCGGCATTTATCGAGGTTCCGGCAAAGGACGCTCTCCAGTTGGGGCGCGGTGATTTTTCCCTCTCCGCGTGGGTGCATACTGACAAGATCGTGGATGACACGCTCGGCGATGTGTTGAGCTGGTATGACCCGCGACTGCGCAGGGGCTTGACGCTGAATCTCCATGCCAGCGCGGGCGGTTATCAGTCTTCCGGCGACGACCGGCACGTGAGCTTCGGCATCGACAACGGGAAGCTCGGCGAATGGCAGGACTGCGGCCGGCCCAATCCCACCAGCAATTACGTGAGCAATTCGCTCACGGTCTTCGACGGTCATCTCTACGCCGCGACCATTGACGCGCAGGACGAGTCCGGCTGGGCGCATGTCTATCGCTACGCCGGGGGCAAGGAGTGGACTGATTGCGGCCGCGTGGGCAACCGCCGGACCACGGGCGTCATGGCCCTGATTGTTCATCAAGGTCATCTCTACGCGGGCACGTCCACCTACGATTGGACCCGCGTCTTCTCCGGCAAATATGATCCGGCCCGGGTCTATCGCTACGAGGGCGGAACGAAATGGACCGACTGCGGCCAGCCGGGGCAGATGCTGCGAATCAATTGCATGGCGACCTTCGGCGGACGGCTCTACGCGGGCGGCGATCGCGGGCTGCCACCGGCCGGGGAGAAGCAGTGGACCGGCCGGCCGTATCAGGTCTTCGTCCACGAGGGTGGGACCGAATGGCGCGTGGCCGGGAGCTTCCCCGCCGAGCCGCCGCGGAACTGCTACCCGCACGCGATGGCCGTGCATGACGGCCGGCTGTTCGTTGGCTACCCAAACGTCCACGCGTTCGATGGGAAGACCTGGGAATTCGCGGGCACTCCGCTCGGCGACACGCCGGTCGAGTTGAAGCCGTTCCTACAGGTGCATTCGCTCGCGGTGTTCCGCGGCCGGCTGCAGGCCGGCATGTGGCCGGAGGCGCGCGTCGTCGAACATCAGCGCGGCGAGCAATGGCTGGACCGCGGGCGGCTGGGCGACGGCACCGAGATCAACGCACTCACGGTTTACAACGGGAAGCTCTATGCCGGGGCGATTCCTCGCGGCGAAGTCTCGCGCTACGATGAGGCCGCCGGCTGGACTTCGCTGCGAAAATTCTTCTCGCCGCCCGGCTGGGAGCCGGGTCCGGCAACAGCGCCCGTGCGTGAAGAGATCAACAACTGGACGCGCGTCACGAGCCTCACGGTGTTTCAGGGCCGCCTCTTCGCGAGCATCGGCAGTTGCACCAGCGCGGCGCAGGACGCCCCGGCGGGCGTTCGCGGAAGCGTTCATTCGATGCAGGCGGGGCAGTGCGTTTCGTATGACAAGGACCTGGGCGCGGGCTGGCGGCATCTCACCGCGATTCGTCAGGGCGGGGAACTCCGGCTCTACGTGAACGGCCGCCTCGCGACGAAATCCGCGCCGTTCAACGCGGCCGACTACGACCTCACCGTGCAGCAACCGCTGAAGATTGGTTTCGGTGAGCAGGACTATTTCACCGGGCGCATCCGCGAGGTGCGGCTTTATCGGCGGGCGCTGGCGGACCGCGAGATTGCCGCGCTGCAGGAATCGCCGAATCTCGGCGAAGCCCGGTGATCGAAATGCAGTCACAGGTTTCACAATCGCGCAGTTGAACATTGTTTAACATTCGACCGAAAATTTTTATGGCCAACATCCCTTCGCAAAACTGGTTGCTCACCCGGCGCCGCGCGCTCAAGGGCCTCGGCGTCACGTTGGCGCTGCCGTTCCTTGATAGCATGGTGCCGCTGCGCGCGGCGACTGCGGACCCGGCACTCAAGGCGCGGCGCAGCGTTTTCATCTACCTGCCCAACGGCGTCTGCACGGCGGATTGGCAAATGAAGGAGGCCGGGCCTGACTACCAGTTGTCCAAGCCGCTCGCGTCGCTGGGGCCGCACCGCGATGTCGTCACGCCGTTCAGCGGGCTGCATCATCCCAACGGCATGGGGCACCACCACAATTGCCAGAGCATCTGGCTGACGGGCGGGAAGATTGGGCAGTCGGTGCGCAACACCATTTCCGTGGACCAGCTCATGGCGCAGGTGACCGCGCCGCTCACGCGCTATTCCTCGCTGGAGTTGAGCAATCAGGGCGGTTCTTTGGCGGTGAATCCCGATGGCATCCAGTTGCCGGCGCAGTTCAGCCCCGGGCTTGCGTTCCGCGAATTGTTCGAGGACCCGAAGGGCGGCATCGCCAAGCAACGGCGGGGTTTTCAGCGGCGCGGGAGCATCATTGACGCGGTGTTGGAAGAGGCGAAGAGCTTGAGCGGCCAGCTCGGCAGCGAAGACAAGGGGCGGCTGGAGCAATACCTCACCGCCGTGCGCGAGGTCGAAATCCGCACCGGGCGTTCGGACAAGTGGCTCGACACCCCGCGCCCGAAGATCGAGCCGTCGATTCACTCGAAGCTCAACCGCGACATCTCGCTCCAGATGCTCGGGGATTATCTCCGCACGATGTATGACATCATCGTGCTGGCGTTCC
>BJHT01000361.1 GCA_014193395.1 Verrucomicrobiota bacterium | reverse complement strand
CATAACCATGCAGCCGGAACAACCGGAGCGCGGCCAGCAGTGCCGGCTTGCAAACGTAGCCGCCGAGATAGGAGAACACGAGCACCAACCAGAATCGGAACCCCGCTCCTCGAAACGGATTTGGCAAAGGAACGGCGGCAAAAGGAATGCACCTGGAAAAAGCAGTTGGAAGATAGAAACCACGGATAAACACCGATAAACACGGATGAAACCCGGGGTTCATGGCTTCATCCGCTGGGTGAGCCACGGTTGCCAAATTCTCCCTACCTATCCGTGTCCATCCGTGGTTGAACTGCTGTCTCCAGGGTGCCGGCAGCGCCCCGGTTGCCCTCACTGGATAGTTCCGGCTCAGTTACTCTTGGAGCGGGAGGCCCCCAAGCCACCCAGCGCCCCCAGGATGGTCTTTTGCACGCCGGGGTTATAGAGATTGCCCAGATGCCCGCCCTGCTCGAACACGGTCAACTGTTCCCGGGTGAAGGTTGCGTAGAGCCACGCGAGGTCTTCGTTCGCCAGCAGGATGTCGTTTTGATTGACGATGATGCGGACGTTGGGATGGGCGCGCAGCCCCGCGCCGTAGGTCCGGAGGTCGCCGGCTTTTTGCAGCGCCGGCCCGACGGGCGCGGGGAGTCCACGGGTTTCATAGTAGGGAATCGCGAATTTCTCAAAGTAGTCCTGGTAGGAATATTGGAGGATTTCCTGATACAAATCCGTGCGCCGGAGATTGCTGATCGAGTGTTGCAGGACACCCTGATTGTTCCGACGCTGACTGCTGAAGATAATATCCCGCAGGATGAACCGGAACGTCATCCCGATGAGAAACTTCGATTCGACGGCGCTGAAGGGCAGCGACGTCTGCGGGGTGAGTTTGGTCTGGCTCAAAGCCGCCACCTTCAAAAAGGTGTTCTCGAGATTGCTGCCGCGTTCCGGTCCCGGCCAGATCAGCGGGGCCTGGTAGTATTTGTCCAGGGTGGAAATCCCATGCGCCAGCCGCACCGGAGTGTTCAGGGCGACATAGCGATCAAACTTCAGCAATGGCGCAGCATTAGTCGCTTCGGTGCCGGCGATATAGAGTGAATGCAGCGCGCCCATGGAGTAGCCCATCATCGCTCTCGCACCCAGTCGGTTCGGATACTGCCGTTGTAGCTGGCGGTCAATCTCCGTCACGGCGACATGCACGTCGCGACCATCCACGGGTAAGTAGGCCGGCAGCGCGGCGGTGGAGGCGTGCTCCATGAACTCGGAATTGAAGGCGCTGCTGACACAGACCGCCGAGAAACCATTGCTGTAAACCAGCTCGGCCAGCGCCACCGAGGGTTGGGAGAGCCGATGGGAGCCGAGGCCGGGAATGATATAGACCACGGGGGCTTTGCCCGGTTGCAACCAGACCGTGTATTTCAGGTCCCGGGCGGTTCCCGGTATTTCCACTGATCGTGTCTTGCCGCGGCCGGGGAATTCCTGGTCCTTGTAGGTGAAGAAGACGGATTCGAGGGTTTCGAGCGAGGCGTCATCCTGCTTTCCTTTGACCTGAAAATCCGCCACGCGGTTCTTGCGGGCAAAGGTCCAGGCATACTGCACCTCGGAATAGGCATCCATCTCCGCCCGGCTGAAGCGGACATATTCGTCCACTGAGTCGCTCAGGTCGTTATACATCACCGCATAATTGAAATAGGTATAAGGCCCGAGATAGGTCAGCGGATTCTTCGCATTGAAATCATAGGGTGCGATGTAAAGCAGCGGATTCGCCGCCGTGTCGGCGCCCAGGCCCAGCAGATCCCGATCATTGCTGGGTCCGTAGATGGGCAGCATCAAGAAACAGTTCGGCTGCCAGCCCCATTGGCCAAAGGTCTGGCCGAAGTCGGCGTCCGATTTCGGGATTTCCCATTTGGTCGCCACGTCGAAGAGCCCGGCCACGCCGACGGTGGTGTTGCAGAGAAAGCGATAGGATTCGTCACGTGCACCGGTCCATTTTCCCTGGAGCAGGTTGTTAATGAGTCGTCCGGGATAAGTCAGATTCCGGCCGAAGTTCCCGATGCTCGTGCGGAACGGTTTCACGACCACGAACCGATACACATTGCTCGTGGGTTGGATAACTCCAATCATGAGCCCTTTGTTGAAGGCCCAGACCACCCGGTTCAGCGGTTCGAGAGGATCAGGGACGGACTGGGGGAGAATGACGAACTCACGCTGCGGTAGCGGGGTGACGGCGGTTCCGATCCTCTGCTCTTGGGCGAACAGGGAGAGACACCCGGCGAGGAGAGCGAGTGCCAGCGCGGCACCACGGATTCCCCCTGCCGCATGGAGCACGGGGCGGAACATGGCGCTGAGCCGCGGTGAATGGTCGTGGGGGGCGACCCGCCACTCGGGCGGCCGGGCGATCGGTGCCGGCAAAGTAGAGACGTTCGAACGCCAACCCTTGCCGCGGCGGGCGGACCAGGCGCCGGTGTCGGCACCGCCGACCGGGAGTGGCTCGGTGGGGGCGGGAGCGAGCGGATGAAACTGGCGAGGTACCAGTCGCGGCCTGACATTGGGCCCGGTAACCATGATTCGTTTCAGGGACTGTTCCGCCCGGGCAACAGGCTCGACCAGCATCGCGGACGCGACTTGGGATCGATCCGCAAGTTGCAGCACACTTCGGTAGGAAACGCCGCGGAGTAACTCTGACTGCTTCCGCGAAAAGGGCGCGGGGGCGAAAGGTAAGGTCGGGATTTCCCTGGGTCGGTTCCTGCCAGTGAGAATCAGTAGGAAATATCGGAGTTGCGACATAAGGGCAGAAGAACACGGAGCGAAGGGCCGACGCTATGGGGTGTTTACCCCACTGTCCGGCGGCATGCGCCCGAGGTCTGGCGCATGCCATGACGCTTTTCTGGCCTCGGGACGGTCTGGATGACGTTCCAGCGTTTCGGATTGCGCAGTGCTTCCGGCACCGTTGGCTGCTGCGGCGTGCTGTGACATGTGCTGGCTCTTGCAGCCAATTCCATTATGACTCCAGTGACAGCAGTGGGACGCAGCGGGACCATCGGCACGTCCCACCGGCCCACCGCTCACAGTTTGCCGAGCAGGATGAGAATTATTAGAATTACCACCACCGTCCCCAGCCCGCCGCTGGGAGAATAGCCCCAGTTCTTGCTGTGAGGCCAGGTGGGGAGTGCGCCAATCAACATGAGAATCAACAGCACGAGCAGGATGGTTCCGAGCGACATAAGTTGCCTTCTGTATTTTGAGTTAGTAGCCGTCGTCTCGGTTGGCCGATTCGAATCAGTTCCGCACAGTAGCTACTCAGCTTCGATCACTGCTATGGGGTGTTTACCCCATCGCAACCCATTGAACCGAATTGGGGCTGTGAAACCACGGATAAGCAGGGATAAACATGGATGGTAGCGGGACCTGCAAAATTGCTGTGCTTCCAGGGCAAGAGCATGAAAACGACTTTGCATTCGTGTTTGGTGGTGTTTTTCCGTGGTTTCAACGTTTCAGCCAACCTATCGGAATCAAATGCCCCGCGAATTCACGTTTCACCGCGAACCCGGGTAGCCGATGGAAGAGGCGCAGACCGCATCCGACTCCGATGGGGTTACTCCTTCCCGTTACTGTTGCCCTGTGACCCCGAAGATCGCGGGGCCACAGGGCTGGGGCTGGCATTACGAACAGGTGTCAACACCAACGGCTTCGAATGCACGCGAAGCCACATGGGAGGGGCTCAACACCCGCCCGTTTGCCAAAGTTTTGTTACCCCTGAGGTGTTCGGAAATACCAATGCGACTTACTTCACAGCCGGCCGCGGCGATGGCTGTCAGGACACGGTCTTCGTCCATGATGACCCGGTCACGGGAGTAGATGGGATAGTTCGCCCGCGCAGTGCTGGGAGTCAGATTGATGGTGGCCAGATTGGCACCCGCGTTGAAGGCGCGGACATAGCCGTCCTCGGACACCAACCGCATGGCGCTGACGGCGGGAATAATCCAGTGCGGCGCGCGCAAGCGCAGCCACGCCACACAATTCAAGGTCTGTTCGATGTCGCCGGCGGGGGCCGCGCCGAAGGGTGTTTGCGGTCCGCCCACAAAGGGGCTGACACTACAGCCGGCCAGTGGCAGCAGGGTCAGGAGATTCAAGGTTTGCTCCACCATCGCCGGCGTCTGGCCAGGGAGACCTAGGATTAATCCTGAGGACACCTGCCAGCCAGTGGCCGCGAGATAGGTAATCGCGGCCAGGCGTTCGGATAGATTCCCGGGCGCACCGACGAATCCGTAGTGGTCACTGTTGCCGGTCTCTATCTTCATCACGTAGAAATCGCCGCCCGCCTCGCGAAGTTGATCGTATTCGCGCGGGGCCAGGGTGCCGAGACAGAGTGTGATGCCGAGATTGGTGCGCCGGCGCAGTTCGCGGACCAGGGGCAGAACTACTTCTCGCACGGCCACGGGGTCTTCACCGGCCTGGATGTCAATGTCCGTAATGCCCGCGGGCCGCCGGTGGATGATCAGTTCGGCGAGTTCGTCGGCGTCCAGGCGGTAGCGGGTGAGCGCGCGGTTGTCGCGGCGCATCGCACAGTAGCGGCAGTTCTCGCGGCAGTGACTGGAGACTTCGACGACCCCGCGGACAAAGACGCGGCGGCCGAAGCGGTCGTCGCGCATCGCCCGGGCCTGCTCGTGCAAGGATGAGGCGGGACTATTGCCAGTGGCCGTGCGCATAGGGAGGGCATTGGGGTGCTCCGACCTGTCCGAGCTGTCGGACAGAGACACCGAGCGCGAGGCAATGGTAGAGGACAGGTGCATGGAATCACGCATTAGTCGAAACTTGCCTAGACATGAACAGTGCCATAGCAACCGCGAAAGACTCAGAGAGATCTGACGTGGAGAAACCGGGCGAAGGCACCCGGCGAGAGCGTGTGGTTGGCGGTGCGGACTTGGTCTCTAGCTCACGTTTCATCGGAGGATGAATAATGCAGACCGCCGGGCGGCGGCTATGGGGTGTTTGCCCCATGGTAACTTTCTGCGCGCCCGCCGTCCCGGGCGCGCGAGGGAGTTGGGGGTGACAGGCAGAGCCAGCTGCGGGCTGGTAAATCCGCAGCGGCAATCCGCCGGGTTCAGACCGGCGACGCCCCTGGTTGGGCGCGATTGGCGGCGGCGGCGCACAGGATGGCTTGTACGGTTCCCAACAATTCCTGGGCGGTAAAAGGTTTCTGCAAGGTGGCGGCGGTGAGGAGCAGGGGATCGTGGGTGAAATCTTCGTGGGGCAAGGTGCCGCTGGCCATGATGACCGGCAGGGGCAAACGGGCGGCGCGAACCATTCTCAGCAGTTCCACCCCGGTTACTTTCGGCATGTGATTGTCGGTGACCAGCAGGTCATAGCTGGACTGTTGCAGGGAGTTCCAGGCGGCTGCGCCATCTTCGGCGGCCTCCACTTGGTAGCCGCAGCGGGTGAGTACGGAGGCGGTTAGTTCACGAATAGCCGCATCATCATCGACGATCAGGATGCGATAGGGTGGATGGGCCGCGCTGCGTGCAGGCTCGACGGAGGCGGGGGGATTCATGGACTTGGTTGCGGGGGATTGGTGGGGATTGGTTGCTGAGACGAGGTGCCCCGGATTGGTGAGGTGTAGGTAGTCAGCAGGAAGCGGAAAAGTGAGCCCAGCGACACGATGAACCCGGAGAAAACAAAGGAGGGTACGGTCGGTATTGTTTCACTGAACGGTGACAGCAGGGAGCGGATGCAGACACTGATTCTCTCTGGCTTCATCGTGTCTCTGTGGTTTATCAGCAGCGGCTCGGCCGAATAGTTGCCGCTTAGGTCGTAGCGGAACTCCCCCCGTCGCCGTTAGGCAGGGAGAAGTAAAAGGTCGCGCCGCCGTCCACCGCGCCTTCCGCCCAGACGCGGCCGCCGTGGCGTTGAATGATGCGTTGGACATTGGCCAGCCCGATGCCGGTGCCCGCGAACTCCGTTTCGGTGTGGAGGCGCTGAAACACCCCGAAGAGCTTGCCGGCATACTCCGGATTAAAGCCGGCCCCGTTGTCGCGGATGAAAACAATTGTCTCACCGACGGGACTGGGAACGCAGCCGATCTCGATTTTGGCCGCGGCGCGGGTGCCGGTGAACTTGATGGCATTGGAGAGCAGATTGACCAGCACCAAGCGCAACAGATCCCGGTCGGCCCGCACCGGAAGCAAGGGTTGGATTTCCCAAGTGAGGTTGCGTCCCGCTAGCTCGGCTTCAAAGTCACTGACCGTTTCCTGTGCCAAGGTGCCGAGATTCACCGTCGTTGTTCGCAGCTCGGCTTTGCCGATCCGGGCGAAGTCCAGCAGGTCATCGATCAGACTGCTCATGCGTCGGGCCGCCTGGGAGATGGTTGTGAGATGCTGGCGGCTGGTTTCGGACAGGGCTGGCCCGGCGTCTTGTTCCAACAGTTCGACAAACCCGATGACATGACGCAGCGGGGTGCGCAGATCGTGGGAGACGGAGTAACTGAAGGCTTCCAGTTCCGCGTTGGCGGTCTGGAGTTGGGCGGTGCGTTCGGCGACGCGTTGTTCGAGGGTTTCGTTGAGGCGGCGGATTTCATCCCGGGCACGTTTGCGTTCCGTGATGTCACGGATGTTGCATTGGATGACATGCCGGTCCCCGGCCTGATAGACGTTGCTGACAAACTCGACGGCGATGCGGCGTCCGTCCCGTGACTCCAACGGCAGGTCGTCGTAGCGGACGTAGCCGTAGGTTTGCAGGCGCTCGAGCATGGTCTGGTTGGATTCGATGTCTTTGAACGGACTGAGTTCGCCGACGGTCTGGCCGACCATTTCGTGATAGGAGAAGCCCAGGAGTTCCAGCAGGTAGGGATTGACATCGGTGATGCGGCCGGTCTCCACGTTTAGAATCAGGACCCCGTCGCGCGCGGCCTCGAAGAGCCGGCGATAGCGAAGTTCGGAGGCGCGGAGAGCTTGCGCGCTGATCTCAGCCTCGGTGGTGCGCGCTTCGGCGGATTCGGTGCGGGTGGCGGACTGTTCGGAGCGCAACTCAGCCTGTTGGGTGCGCGCCTCGGCTTGTTCCGTCCGTGCTTCCGCAAACTCAGTGCGAGTCTCGGCCTGCTCGGAACGCAACTCGGCCT
>BJHT01000360.1 GCA_014193395.1 Verrucomicrobiota bacterium | reverse complement strand
TCGTCACCGCCGCGCGATGCTCGGGGTACCGCAGGCGTCCCCGCCTGCGAGTCCGGGCGGCGTCTCGCCGCCCGCACCGACTCGGGGCGAGACGCCCCGCGAACTCGCAGGCGGGACGCCTGCGGTACGCTGGCGCAACCGTACGCTGGCAGGCTGAGGCGTTCATTTCGCAGCGGTCGAGCCGCCTCCGAACGGCGGCGGCAACCGGGTTCTCCCGGCGCGCGGGCGAATTTGAATCGGGATTCGCCAGTCCCCATTCGCCTGTCACGGTCCCCCGGTCCAGCGTTCCATCTGCACGTCCGAAATCTCGCAGCACACAGCACTCCATGAAAACCGCCGCCATTCTGCTCGCCGCCTGTTTCACACTCGCCACCCTGTTCGCCGCACCCGCGCCTGCGCCCGCGCCTGCTGTGGAGCCTGCGGATCAGGTGTTCAAAGCCAGCGTCGATGGCACCGAGCAGCGCTATGTCGAACTGCTGCCGCCGGGTTTCGCGGCCACGACGACTCACGACTTGCTGCTCGCGTTTCACGGGCATGGCTCGGATCGCTGGCAGTTCATCCGCGATGCGCGCGGCGAGTGCAAAGGCGCGCGGGATGTGGCGGCGCGGTTCGGGATGATTTTCGTGTCGCCTGACTATCGCGCGAAGACCTCGTGGATGGGACCGAAGGCCGAGGCCGACACGGTGCAGCTCATCGGCGAACTGCGGCAGCGCCACAAAATCGGGCGCGTTTTCCTCGTCGGCGGTTCGATGGGCGGGACCGCGGTGCTGACATTCGCAGCGTTGCATCCGGAGCTGGTCGCGGGCGTGTGCAGCCTCAACGGCACGGCGAACCATGTGGAGTATGACAAGTTTCAGGACGCCATCGCCGCGTCGTTCGGCGGCGCGAAGGCGCAGGTGCCGGACGAATACAAGAAGCGCAGCGCCGAGCTGTGGCCGGAGAAATTCACGATGCCGGTGTCCTTCACCACCGGCGGACGCGACACGCTGGTGCCGCCGCAGAGCGTGCTCCGGCTGGCCGAAAAACTGAAGCTGGCCGGGCGCAAAACGCTGTTGCTCCATCGCGAGACGGGCGGCCACGCGACGACTTATGAAGACACGGTCGCGGCGCTGGAGTTCGTGCTGCGCGCGGCGGGGGCGGTCGCGGCCGCACCCGGGCCGGCGGGACTGTCGGCCGAGGAGCGGCGGCTGGTGCAAGTTCAACTGGAGGCCCTCAACCGTAAGACCGCACTGCTCCGCGAAGCTCAGCGCGAGAGTTCCCCGCAGTCCGCCGCCAAATACCTCACCACCGCCGAGCTGCGCGCCGCCGGCGAGACCTGGCCCGCGCGCTTCGCCGATTTGATTGCCGACGCGGATGTGTTCGCCAAGGGCGTGACGTGGGCGCTGCGTTACGACACGGCTTTCACGACCAACGATGTCGCCCTCATCAAGAAGGCGCTCACGCGTGGATTGCAGCGTGCGGACCTGCTCCTCGACGGCAATCGCCCGTGGTCGCTGCGCAAAAGCAAAGTCCTCCGCGCCTACGTCTCCGCCGTGGACGGCTCGACGCAGCCCTACGGCGTGATCGTGCCCGCGAGCTACGACGGCACGAAACCCGTGCGCCTCGACGTAGTGCTGCACGGCAGCTCGAAGCCCGTGGGCATGAGCGAACTGCGCTTCGGGGCGCGTTTCGACGAGGGCGATGACGCCGCGAAAACCGCGCCAGACGTGGATTTCATCGAACTTCACCCGCTTGGCCGCGTGGAGAATTGCTACCGCTGGGCGGGCGAGACGGACGTCTTTGAGGCCATCGAATCCGTGTGCCGAAACTACAAGATCGACCGTGACCGCATCGTGCTGCGCGGCATGAGCATGGGCGCGTCGGGCACGTGGCATCTCGGGCTGAAGCATCCGAGCCGCTTCGTCGCGCTCGGGCCTTACTGCGGCTATGTGGACACGCACCGCTTCTCCGAGACGCCGATATCGAACTTCATCAAGGTCGGCCCGCTGCCGGTGCATCAGGAGCGCGGACTGCACATGCTCGACTCGATTGACTACGCGGCGAACGCCGCCGTCGTGCCCGCCATCGCGGCCATCGGCGACAAGGACGTGTTCTTCCAATCGCACGTCCACATGCAGGAAGTCATGGCAAAGGAGGGCCTCAAAATGGTGAACCTCATCTCGCCCGGCACCGGTCACACGATCGATCCGGTGACGCATCGCGAGCAACTGCGGCGCATCGGCGAGCACGTCGCAAAAGGTCTCGACCACGCGAAACGCGAGCTCCGCTTCGTGACGTGGACCTTGAAATACAACCGCTGCCACTGGCTCGAACTGCTCGCGCTCGGCGAGCACTACGAGCGCGCGGAGTTTGTCGCGGACGGCTCGCTGGACGGATCCATCGTTGTGTGGCAGGCGGACAACATCCGGCAGTTCGCCATCCATCCACCGATGCTGCAGGATCCCGGGGCGAAGTTTTGCATTGATGGCGGATACATCCCGTTGCCCGAGCGCAAAGCCGGCGATCCGCCCCGCGTGCTCGTCTTCGCGCTCGAGGGCGGAAAGTGGAAGGTCGCCGGCCCGCGCGAGTCCGTCGTGCTCACCGGCAAACGCCCCGGCCTGCAAGGTCCGATCGACGACGCCTTCACCGCGCCCTTTCTCTGCGTGCGCGGCACGGGCACGCCGTGGAATCCCGCCGTCGGCGCGTGGGCCGACGCCAGCCTGCGGCGTTTCACCTACGAGTTCGCCCGCTACATGCGCGGCGACGTGCCCGTGAAGAACGACACCGAAGTCACCGAGTCCGACGTGCGCACGAATAATCTCATCCTGTTCGGCGACCCCGGCAGCAATCCCTGGATCGCCAAGGCTCTGCCCAACCTCCCCGTCACCTGGACCCGCGACGAAGTCCGCCTCGGCACCGAACGTCACTCGGCGACCAATCACGCTCCCGCCTTCATCTGCGCCAGCCCCCTGCCCGGCGCAACCAATCGCTACCTCGTCATCAACAGCGGCCACACCTTCCACGAGAAGGAATTTGCAGCGCTCAACTACCTGCTGTTTCCGCGCCTTGGCGATTGGGCGGTGATGCGCGTGGGTGCCGGCGCGGAGGCGTGGCAGCCAGGCGCTGCGAATTTTCCGGAGGAGCCTGTGCGGGCTGGGTATTTTGACGACGCCTGGCAGCTTCGTGCCGGCAGCCGCCCGTGACTTCGAATCCCAAAGTCCACCAACAACCGGCCTGACCGGAAACAACCATGTCTTGGCTATGAAATCAGTGCAGCCGTTGCTCATGCTTCTCTTCCTCGCTGCCTCCGTGCCCACGGTGCCGAAAGTGGCTGCGGCCGAGGCCAAGCGCCCGAACATCCTGTTCATTTTCGCGGACGACCAATCTTACAAGACTGTCGGATGTTATCCCGAGTCGTGGTCGTGGGTGAAGACGCCGCACATCGATAGGCTGGCGGCGACGGGCGTGCGGTTTCACGCGGCGTATCTGGGCGCGTGGTGCATGCCGTCGCGCGCGACGATGCTGACGGGGCGGCATCCGCACGGCATCGAGACGATGCGCATGGCGGGGAAGTATCCGGCCAGCGCCTATGATTCGGCGGTGTGCCGTTTCTGGCCGGCGGAATTTCGACAGCAGGGCTATCACACGGCGCAGATTGGGAAGTGGCACACGGGCGTGGACGCGGGCTGGGGTCGCGACTGGGATTATCAGGTGGTGTGGAACCGGCCGAAACATCCCGAGAATGCGGGCGCTTACTACGAGCGGCAGTTGCTCGCGATCAATGGCGAGGAGCAATGGGCGGAGGGTTATCCCGCGGACAATTACTCGCAGTGGGCGGTGGATTATGTCCGGGGAAAAAATCGCGCCGCGGGCAAGCCGTGGTTTCTGTGGCTCTGCTACGGGAGCATTCACGGGCCGTCGAAGCCCGCCGCGCGGCACAAGGGGATGTACGCAAACGCCGAGGTTCCCGTGCCGAAGGACCTCTTCCCGCCGCGTCCCGGCAAGCCGGACTATCTCAACGCCACGCAGGCGTGGACGCGAGACGCCGACGGCACGCCCATCGCCGGGAAGAGCGGCGAGACGTTCGGTGATGAGAGCGGGAAGAAACGGCAGACGTTCGCGGGCTTTGTGCGGCAGATGAACGAGTGCGTGCCGGCGATTGACGAGGGCGTGGGCCGGTTGGTCGAGGCGTTGAAGGAAACGGGTCAGCTCGAAAACACGCTGATTGTTTATTCCGCCGATCAGGGCTTCGGCATGGGTGAGCATGGCTTCCGCACCAAGCTCGGCCCATATGACGCGACCTACCGCTCGCCGCTCATCATTTCGCAGCCCGGCCTGACGCCCGCAGGCACCGTGTGCGCGCAGCCGGTGAATGGACCTGATCTTTTCGCGACGTTCGCGGCGCTGGCAGGCGTGACGATTCCGTGGCGCACGCACGGGCGCGATCTCACGCCATTACTGCGGAATCCCGCCGCGCCGTGGCCGTACCCGTGCCTCTACCAGTTCACCGGCGAACACTTCGGCGCGAACGTGGCGAAGATCGTGAACAGCGAACCGGGCGCGGCGGTGTATCACGACGTGCCCTGGTATGTGGCCGTGGTGCAGGACGGCTGGAAGCTGATCCACTATCTGAAACCCGGTGTCGGCGACGAACTCTACGATCTCGGGAACGACCCCGAGGAGCTGACCAATCGCATCGGGCTGCCGATGTCCGCCGCGCGCGTGGCGACCTTGCGGGCGGCGGTGAAAACGGAATTGGCGCGGACGGAGGCGGGGTTTGGACTGACGAATGGGGACTGACGAATGACGAATGGCGAATGGCGAATGGCGAACTCAGCCCCGATTCGTCAGTCGGAACTCAGAGGTCAGGGGCCGGATGCGTGACCAGCATCGGCGGGCGGCCCACTCCGTCGAGCCGATGCAATCGGACCACAGAGACACGGTGAACACAGGCGCGCAGTTCGCGGAGGTGTTTGAGCGACGGCGTTACCGCGGGCGTTTTCGTCATGCGGGGTGTGGCGTTGCAGCCGCAACGAAGCGGAACTTTCGGGCGCGTGTGAATGCGGAGCGACCTTCGGCGCAGGAAGTGGCGTGAACGCCGCGCACCGGGCCGGCTTGCGCGGTGCGGGCGTTCTCGGCCGCAGCGATGTCCGCGCGCCAGGTGGGCTTTGGGATCGGTCAGCGTTTTGCCGCCCCCCGTACCGCGCCCGCAGCCGGGCGCTCTCCAGCGGGGTACCGACGGCGCGCGTTGAGCGGCGCGAGCATGTACCTTGACCGGTGTTTTTTCGCCCCGTATAAGATGCCCCGCGTGACGCCAATGTAGCTCAGTGGTAGAGCAACGGTTTCGTAAACCGTAGGTCGTCGGTTCAATCCCGACCATTGGCTCCACTTCATAATCAAGGACTTACACCCGATTTACTTGCGATAAAAATTTGACCGCGTGACGTTTGCGTGACAGTTTTGCGGCAGTGAAACGCACCGCCGTCGAGAGCAATTCAGGCAAAGTGAAGCGCCGCGCGGGGCAGCGGTGGCCCAAGATTTACAAAAAAGTTCACCGCAGCGGTCAGGTCGGCTACGTGGTCGATTTGGGTCTCATCAACGGCAAGCGGGAACGCCGGTCATTCCAGAGCAAGGTCGAAGCGGAGACTTTTGGGGAAATGGCTCGGGTCAAGAAGCAGAACGAGGGGACCGCTGCGTTTGGTATTTCTGATGGCGTTCGGGTCGATGCTTCAAAAGCTTCGGCGATGCTTGCGCCTCACGGGGTCAGCCTGATCGAGGCTGCACGATACTACATCGACCATGTTCTGGCTTACCGTAACGCCCCGCCGCTTCCGCAGATCGTCAACAACTTGATCGATGAGGCCACCCGGAACGAGCGGCGTCAGCGAACTGTCGAAGACCTGCGCTACCGGTTGGACACGTTCGCTGCGGACTTTCCTGATCGCAAACTCAGTGATTTGACCGTCGAGGATTTGAAAGATTGGCTGGATGAGGATGGTTGGTCGCCCAGAACCCGCATCAACTTCGTTACGAAGATCTCCCAGCTTTACAACTACGCGATCAAACACGGCTGGGCGGATATGAACCTTGCAGAGAGAATCGACCGCCCCAGTGTCGAGGACAAGGAACCTGAGATTCTGACCATCGCACAGGCAAGATCTCTGCTGGAGCAATCCCTCCAGTTCGGTCTTCTGCCTTACGTGGCTCTCGGGTTGTTTGCCGGCCTCAGGTCCGCTGAACTGCTTCGGTTGAGTGCGGATGCGGTGAAGCTGGATGAGCGGGTGATTGTCATCGGACAGGCTGTGGCCAAAAAGCGGTCGCGTCGGGTGGTTGAAATGAGCGACGGGTTGAATGCATGGCTTCGATTGTGCCCACCCTTGGTGGGGGCGGTGGTTGCTGGGGCGGCCTTTCGGGACAACTTTGAAGCACTGAAGCAAGCAGCTGGACTTGAAAACTGGCCGCACAATGCCCTGCGACATTCCTTCGGATCATACCACCTCGCCCTCCACGGAGATGCCACGAAGACGGCCAATCAGATGGGGCACAAGAGCACCGAGGTAGTCCATAATCACTACAAGGCGCTGGTGACGAAAGCCGAAGCCGAGAAGTTTTGGGCGTTGCGACCAGTTTCGCGCACCGCGGCAACGCTTGGCGCGCACGAGTCGTAGGCAAAACCGGACCAAGTTCGTCGATTTCGCGGTCACGGAATTCGCAATGCTCGCTCGGTCGCGACGCCGTAAATCGAGTTTTAGCGGGTTTGCGGAATTCTGGCCCGATGCCTTTCCTCTGGTTGCCTCTCGGTGCCGACCGCCCCGCATAGTTTTTGTGTCCGCCACCGCTCTGGGAAGCGCCCAAAGTCCGCAAACGCGCCAGGATTCGATTTGCGGCACTTTGGTGCCCGAACCGACTCAAGACCGCGGTTACGGAAGCGTCGCGGTCGGTGAACGGGGGAACTAGGAGTCGTGCGACGCGGGAAAGTTGTCGAAAGCGATCAGGCGGCTAAAAAAAGGGCTGTGAAAACTGAGGCGGCGCCGCACCCGGCTCAGCCCACGATCAGAGCCGTCAATATCAAGGCGCTGGCTCGGCATCAAACGGCAGATCGAAATACGCGAACACCGCCC
>BJHT01000359.1 GCA_014193395.1 Verrucomicrobiota bacterium | reverse complement strand
CGCTCAAGCCCTTGGCGCGCTTCTGGCGCCGCGGGTGGACCTCGATCTTCACAGCTTCCCGGTGAACGGCTTCGTTTCGCCGCGCGCCCGGGCCTTGCGCACGTCGGCTTTCACCGCTTGAAAGGCGCGCTCGGCCTGCGGCTCGCTGACACCGTATTCGCGCAGGAGGTAATCGGCCGAATGCACCTCCACGGGTCGCAGCGCTACCACCCGGCCATCCACGACGAAGCCGATGTCGTCACCGAGCAGGGCGCGTTTCAGCCAGACCCCGAGATTTTGCCGTCCTTCCGTCACTGTTAGAGTTTTCATACGCGCAGGATAAGCACTTTTTGAAGACGTTCAATAGCCGTGGATCCGATGGTCACTCAGCAAACCGACACCCCATTTTGAACGATGGACCCCTGCAACCGCCGTGGTCGAGAGGCTCACGGCTTCGCAGCCCCAGCCTCAATGGAAGGATGCCCGCGCACCCACCGGCGCTACCGAATCCCCCAGCAGAACGGGTCTTGTTCATCGAGCAGCAGCGTGGCCTCGCCGTTCACGAAGGCCTGGCCGGTGATGGTCGGGATGACGATGCCGTGCGCTTGATCGGCCCAGCGGTAGGAGCCGGTGAAGGCGCTGCCGATGATGCTTTCCTGCACCCAGCGTTCGCCGGCGCGCAGTTTTCCGTCGGCGGCGAGGCAGGCGAGTTTGGCGCTGGTGCCGGTGCCGCAGGCCGAGCGGTCGTAGGCCTTTCCGGGGCAGAGGACAAAGTTGCGCGAATGCCCGCCGGACAACTGCGGCGGGCCGAAGAGTTCAACGTGGTCCACTTCGGGAAAACCCTGCGCATTGACCGCCTGGCGGATGCGCCACGCTAGGTCGGTGAGTTTTTCCACGTTGGCCAGCGCGAGTGTCTGGCCGTGATTTTCCACGAGGTAGAACCAGTTGCCGCTCCACGCGACATCGCCGCTCACGGGACCGAAGCCGGGGACTTCGATGGTTGCGCCTTTGGTCTGTCGATGGCTGGGGACGTTCTCGACGGAGGCGCTGCCATCGTCGTGCAGCGTGGCGGTGACGATGCCGACGGAGGTCTCGATGCGATGCGCGCCGGCGCGAATGCGCCCGAGGTGCGCGAGCGTGGCGACGAGGCCGATGGTGCCGTGGCCGCACATGCCGAGCGGGCCGACGTTGTTGAAGTAAATCACGCCGGCGACGCACGACGGCTCGGATGGCGGCACGAGCAACGCGCCGACGAGCACATCGGAGCCGCGCGGTTCGTTGACGACAGCCGAGCGGAAACGGTCGTGCTGTTCGCGGAAAACTTTGAGGCGCTCAGCGACGGTGCCGCCGCCGAGATCGGGCGCGCCGCCAATGACCACGCGGGTCGGTTCGCCGCCGGTGTGGGAGTCGATGACCTGAACGGCGTGGGGTTTCGGAGAGTTCATGTGAGTGCGGGGATGATGTGGGGGTCGGGGTGGTTCCAATTCGGAAAAAAAGGATCACGTCGGAGCGCCTGTCGCGCCCGTCGCGCCGACCGTCGGTGACGGAGATTGATAGCGCGTGGCAATGACCGCGAACAGCGCGGCCACGACGAGCATCAGGCCGGCGTAGAAGCAGAATTCCGCCGAGCCGCTGGCGTGAACGAACCGGGTGTTGAGATTCGTGATCACCGCGACGAGGAAATTGCCGATGGCGGTCGTGCAGAGCCAGAGGCTCATCACCGTGCTCTTCATTTGCGGCGGGGCCTGCGAATAGGCGAACTCAAGGCCGGTCGCGCTGAGCATGACCTCGCCGAGTTCGAGCACAACGTAGGGCACGAGCTGCCACGCGAGGCTCAGCTTCACGCCGGCGTCGAGGCGCGTTTGCAGCCACGCGCAGATGAGAAACGAGATGGCCGCGCACACCATGCCGCCGCCCATGCGGCGCAGCGCTGACGGCCGCCAGCCGCGTCGCTCGGCGAAGGGATAACCCCAGACCGCCAGCACCGGCACCCAGATCAAAACGAGCAGCGCGCTTGCCGACTGCATCCGCTCGGCATCCACCTTGTAGCCGAGAATTTCGAAGGGCGTCATTTTCTCCGCCTGAAACACCCAGCTCGAATTGATCTGATCGAAGAGCGCCCAGAACACCGGCACCGGCGCGAGCACGAGCACGATGCGCCAGATGGCGCGGGCGTTTGCGCCGGGCGGGAGCGGGGGCGCGTCCGGCGCAGGCGGCGGCGCGGCGCAGGCCGGTGCCGTGTGGCGGTAGTGGCGCGCGCCGAGCCAGAAAATCAGCGTCGCCAACGCCATGAACACACCCGGAATGCCGAACGCCCAGCGGTAGCCCCAGTGGTCGCGCACCAGCGGAATCAGCGCGAACGCGAACAGCGCGCCGATGTTCACGGCCCAGTAGAACAGGCCGTACACCTTCGGCAGCAGCCCATGCTGCGCGGCGGTGAACTGGTCGCCGACGAACGCCGACACGCACGGCTTGATCCCGCCCGCGCCCAGCGCGATCAGCGTGAGGCCGACGTAGATGCCCGTGCGCGTGCCCTCGAGCAACGCCAGCGCGCCGTGGCCCACGCAGTAGAGCAGCGAGAGCCGGAGGATGGTTTGGTAGCGGCCCCACCAGCGGTCGGCGATCCACGCGCCCGCCAGCGGGAGAAAATAAACCGCCATCTTGAAAAGGTGGACGGACTCCTTGGTCTCGCCCTCGCCCATCGCCAGCACGTTCTTCAGGTAGAGCGTCAGGATCGAGAGCATCCCGTAATAGCTGAAGCGTTCGCACGCTTCCGTGCTCACGATGAAGCGCACCTGGCGCGGCAGTTCTGAAGGCATGTTCGTGCGGAAAAAATCAGCGCGTGCGTCTCGCGAGCGGGTGTCGAGGGACCGAGGCGTTCACCGTGCGACCGGAATCAGCCGCACCTGCCGGATGTCCATCACCGCGCCGCCGTTCTTGGTCTGCGGACGGACCGCGAGGGTGTGCGTGCCTGCGGTCTTGAGGGTGATCTCGCCAATCGCGCGCGGCTTGAAGTTTTGAAAATGCCCGGTGTTCTCGACGACGAAATCGAGCTTCGTCCCGCCCGTCTCGACTTGCACCTTGCTGCCGCCCCCGGCGCAGCCCTGTGAGACTTCCACCGTGAAAATCCCGGGGCGCGTGACGGCGAATTCCCATTCCGCCCAGTCGTTCGGGTTCGCCCAGTAGCCCAAGCAGTTCTTCTTCTCGGCCGGTTCGTAGCGCATCAGGACGCTGTGTGTGATGGCATTGCTGGATGCGAGCGTGATGAGGCCGGTGGCGTCCTGGGCGATGGCGACGCCCTCGGGCGCGGGCAGTAGAGTTACCGCCTTGAGATTGGCCACCGCCACGCCTTTCAGCGCCGCGCAGCCGACCTTGACGGTGAACGGCTGCGACTTATCGAGATAGAACCGCCCGACCGGCCATGTGGTGTAACGATACCAACTGCCAGTGCTCGGCCGCGCGACGGTGAAACTTTTTCCCGCAATCTCGACCAGGAATTCCGTGCCGTCGCCGCCCGCGGCCGAGTAGGTCACCACGACATCGTAGCGGCCCCAGCGCGTCGGTTTGAAATCCCAGCTCACCGCGTCCGTGGCCTTCGCCCAGAAGCCGATGCGATGATTTCCCGGATGCGATTCGAGCTTCGCCTGCGTGCCGAGGACTTTGGCGTCGAGCGCGGAAAAGGTGATGCGCCCGCCGGCGAACTGCGCGGTTTTCTCGGCGGTTTCGAGTTCGATCAGGGCTGGTGCTGCGGAGGCCGCAGGAACCACCGCGGGAGCGACGGGCAGTTCGAGGTGCAACTCGGTGGCGTCGGCATTGAAGAGCCAGCGCAATGGCTGGCGCTGGCGACCGTTGACGAGGTGCGCCGCCGTGATGTGCGGGAAGGGCGTCGGCAACGCGAGGCGTCCGCTGGCCGGCCACTCGCGGACCTCGAGCAGGACGAGGCCGGTGCCGTTGGTGAGCGCGGTGATGCGCCCCCACGCCGGCTGCGGCAGGGTCGTGGAATCCAGGGCGGCGGGGCTGTTGCGGGCGCTGGCGACGAGGGCGAAGAGGATGATTGGGAAAGCGAGCAGTCTCATAAACGGGAGGCGGTGCAGAACTGGATGGAGCGGACGGTGTGATTCACGGCGGCGAGTTATAGCGGCGTGTGAATCAGTGTCGAACCCGGTTTTGCAGCGCGGGAGATGCGCCAGGAGACCATGCCACACCAATGGGACCGTCGGGTAGGCGAACGCTTCGGGCCGAAGGTTCGGACGTGCGGCAGCACTTCCCTACCAAAGACTCACTCCAACCCGAGCTGATGCAGCTTCGTGCGGTGGCTGCGGCTGAGGGTGAGCTGGGTGTCGTTGCGGAGAATCACGGCGTAGTCGCCGTGGAAGAGCGGCTTCAATTCGCGGATTTGCTCGATGTTCACGATGGTCGAGCGGCTGATGCGGACGAATTGTTCGGGCGACAGCCGGGCCTCCAGCGCGGTCATCGTTTCGCGCAGCATGTAGGCCTCCTTGCCCACGTGCAGGTTCACGTAATTGTCCGCGGCCTCGATCCAGTCCACGTCGGTGGTCTTGAGAAACAGGATGCGACCGCCGGACTTGACGACGAGACGGTCGGCGCGCTTGGCCTCGGGTTTCAGAAAGGTGCGCAGCGAGGAAAGGTGTTTGCCCAGGCGCTGGGCCATGCCCTCGTGGACCAGTTCCTTGGCCCGCTCGACGGCCGTGTGAAAGCGGTCCTTGTCGAAGGGCTTCACCAGATAATCCGCCGCCTGGGCGTCGAAGGCCTGCGCCGCAAATTTTTCGTGGGCCGTGACAAACACGAAGACGGGCTTCTGCTGATCGCCCACTTCCCGGATGGTGGCGAAGCCGTTGAGGCCGGGCATCTCCACATCCATGAACACGAGGTCGGGGGCCTGCTTGCGGATGGCCGCGAGGGCCTCCTGGCCGTCGGCGCATTCTCCGAGCACCTCGATGTCCGGCTCGTTCTGCAACAGGTTGTTGAGAACTTTGCGGGCCAGAGGTTCGTCATCGACGATCAACGAGCGAATCTTCATTGCCAAATCAGTAGGTTCATCTGCCTTCCGCCGCCGCCGGAAAATCCGGGGGCTAACGAAGAACGGCTTGCGTGACTGAAAGCTATATCGGCGGGTGCTGGCGGTTGCTTGAGGGGCAGTTGCTGGAAAACCGGGGTGGACTGGCCTGCGCTGGTAATCCGCGAGCCACGGCGAGCGGTTGCCAGTCGCTTATGAGGACGGGCGTGCTCCTGCCACCGCGAGGAAGTGGTTGCGGTCGGCTCACCGCCCGCCCGCGTGGAAATCGAGGACGGTGCGCTGGAGGAGGTAGTCGTATTTGGCGGCGGCCTCGGAGATTTCGGCGGTGGTGAGGTTGAGTTGGGCCTGGCTGAGTTCGGTGATGCTGCTGGCGCCGAGTTTGTAGCGTGCGGTGGCGAGGTCGTAGGAGGTGCGGGCGTGCGAGAGGAGCTTGGCGGTGAGGGCCAGTCGTTCGTGGGCGTGGCTGGCCTTGAGATACGCGACGCGCACGTCGCGGATGATGTTGTTCTCTTCGTCGCGCAGGGTCTCCAGGGCGGCCTGGGTTTTGAGTTCGGATTCGCGTTGGTGCGCCGTGTCGCGGCCGCCGGCGAAGAGCGGGAAGTTCACGATGACTCCGCCAGCGGCGTAGTTCTCGGCGAGCCGGTGGTCGCGCACGGGCAGGAGGCCGACGCCGCCGATGGCGCTGACGGTGGGGTAGTGGACGGCGCGATCCGCACGGCCCTGCGCGGCGGCGGCGGCGGCCTCGGCGCGGAGGCGGGTCAGGCGCGGGCGCTCGCTCAGGGCGCGGGTGACGAACGGTGCGGCGTCCGCAGCGAGCGCGGCGGGCAAGGGTGCTTCGGCGAGTTGGTAGGTGCGGGGTTCGCGTTCGCCGAGCAGGATCGAGAGTTCCGTGAAACCGGACGCGAGTTCGCTCTCGGCGCGGGCGAGCAGGAGGCGGGCTTCCTCGAGGCTCACGCGGGCGAAGCTCACGTCGAGTTCGGATTTCAACTGGTTGGTCGCGAGGGCGCTGACCTGCTGGAGGACGACCGCGCGAGTGGCGACGGTCTGCGTGGCCACGTTCAACACGCTCTGCGCCTGAAGGACGGTGAAATAGGCGACGGAGACCTGCAGTTCGACCTGCCGCTGCACGGTGCGGACGAGCGAGTCCTCGACTCGCGATTTTTGCCGCGCCACTTCGACCTGGTTGTCGGTGCGGCCGAAGTCGGTGAGCAATTGCGTGGCGTTGAGGCCGACGGCGGCGCGGTCGAACACCTGCGAGACGCTCAGCGCGCCCGAGGCTCCGAGGCGCGTGTTGTTTTGTTCGAGCGTGCCGGCGGCGGTGAAGTTGCCGGAGAGCGTGGGGAAATAATTCGCGCGGGCTTGGGTGATCGTTTCGCGCGCGGCGCGGGAGCGGGCGTCGCTCGCGGCGATGCGCGGGTGCGTGCGGACGGCGGCGGCCTGGGCCTCGGGAAGCGTCAGCTTCGGCACTTCGGCGGCGCGGAGTTCGGCGGCGAGCGTCCCGAGGCAGCCACCCAGCAGGAGCGCGGCGAACGCGCGCGTGAGGGTGGCGGAGAGAAATCGACGGGGCGAAAAATTCATTGCGCGGCGGAGGCTGCCAGAGCCGGGGCATGGGTCAAGGTGCCCGTCCGGCCATGCACCAGCAGATACGCCGCCGGCACGATGAACACGGTGAGCACGAGTGAGACGGCGAGGCCGCCGATGATGGCCATGGCGAGCGGCGCGTAGGCTTCGGCACCGGTGCCGAGTTTGAGCGCCATCGGGAGCAGCCCGAAGAGCGTGGCGAGGGAAGTCATCAGCACCGGGCGGAGGCGGACGCGGCAGGCGAGGGCGACGGCTTCGCGGACGGTTTTGCCGTCTTCGCGCAGGCGGTGGATGAATTCGACGATGAGGATGCTGTTGGAGAGGACGATGCCGACCATCATCAGCACGCCCATGAGCGACATGACATTGAGCGAGGTGCCGGTGGCCCAGAGCGTGAGCAGCACGCCGGTGAGGCCGGTGGGCACGGCGAGCAGGATGAGGAGCGGATCGAGGAACGACTGGAACTGCGCGACGAGGATCAAATAGACCAGCACGACGGAGAGCAGCAAGCCGATGCCGAAACTGCGGAACGAGGCTTCCATTCCCTGCACCATGCCGCGGACGTAAATGCGGACGCCCTCGGGCAGCGGCGTGGCGGCGAT
>BJHT01000358.1 GCA_014193395.1 Verrucomicrobiota bacterium | reverse complement strand
ATTGAAGGAGCGGTGGTCGATCGGATAGACCACGGAGATACCCCGATAAACAGGGGACAGACTTGTGATTGGCCCTTCCCCCACCGGCTGAACTTCAGCTTCCCAATTCCCCCTTCCCGTCCGTTTCCATCCGTGGCTGAAAAATCGTTTTCACAGTGACTCGCCATTCGGCATTCCCAATTCCCAATTCCCCATTCGACATTCCCCGTTCCCTCACCCCCGGTTTTCCTTGTCGCCTGCGATGGAATGCCTGACCGTCCGCGCATCGTATTTTTTCCATGAGCCCCCAAAACTTAGCCCGGTTGATCGGCGTCGCGATTCTCATCTTTGTCGTGCTGATCGTCGCGTCGTCCGGCACCTACATCGTGCAGCCCGGATTTCGCGGCGTGGAGGTCACGATGGGCCGGGTCTCGCCGCTGCCCAAGCGTGATGGCTTCGGTTTCCGCGCGCCGTTTGTCACCACCGTGCACCCGGTCTCCATCCGGCAGCAGACGGCGCAGGACAAGGCCGAATGTTTCTCCTCAGACCTCCAGCAGGTGAACATCGAACTGCGCGTGTTGTTCCGCATCCCGGAGGCCGCGGTCGTGAAGCTGTTTCAAGAGTTTCACGGCGAGCCGTTCGCGAGCCTCATCGAGCCGCGCGTGCAGGAGGCGCTCAAGGAAGTCACCGCGACTCAGAGCGCCGAGCTGATTGTCAAAGGCCGCGACCTGATCAAATCCCGCGCGCTCGAACTCGTCCGCAAGAAAGTCGGCCCGCTCGTCGAGATCGAGGACATCGTCATCCAGAACATCACGCTCACGCGCGAACTCGAGCGGGCCATCGAGGCGAAGATGATCCAGGAACAAGAGGCGCAACGCTCAAAATTCGTCCAGACGCGCGCGCAGATCGAGGCTGACACCGCCGTGATCAAGGCCGGTGGCGAGGCCGAGTCCATTCGCATCCGCGGCCTCGCGCTCCGCGAAAACCCCGCCTACCTCGACCTGCAAGTGGTGGAAAAATGGGATGGCCTCGTACCCCTCGTCATCGGCGGCGGCGGCGACGGTCTCGTCCTGCCGCTCTCCGACCTCGAACGTCTCCGCAACCAAAAACCCCATGGAAGCCCAACCCCGCAAACCCCGCCCGCCCTTCAGCGGAACATCAAGCCCGCCCGCCCCTAGTCCGATGAACCCCGCCCTGCGCCCGCTCCTCCTGCTCGCCGCCGCGCTCTTTGCGGTCGTCATTGTGCTCTCCGCCGCCACCTATGTCGTGGATCCCGGCACCCGCGGCATCAAGGTCACCCTCGGCAAGGCCGGCGACGTGTTTCTGCCCGAAGGTTTCGGTCTCAAGGCCCCGTTCATCACGCACATCGTCACGCTCAACGTGAAGCAGCGCACGATGGGCTTGAAGGCCGACTGCTTCTCCTCCGACCTCCAGCAGATCAAGGTCGATGTCCGCGTGCTCTTCCGCATCCCCGAAAAATCCGTTGTGCAGATTTACAAGGAATACGCCGGCGACGCCTTCGACAGCCTCATCGCTCCGCGCGTGCAGGAAGCGCTCAAGGAAGTCACCGCCCTCCAGACCGCCGAGCAGATCGTGAAAAACCGCGAGGAAATCAAACAAAAGGCCATCGCCTCCGCCCGCCACAAGATCGGCGAGATTCTCCACGTCGAGGACATCGTCATCCGCAACATCGATCTCTCCGGCGAACTCGAACACGCCATCGAGGCCAAGATGGTCGCCGAACAGGAGGCGGCCAAGGCGCGCTTCACCCAGCAGCAGACCGAAATCGAAGCCAAGACCGTCATCATCCGCGCCAAGGGCGAGGCCGAGGCCATCAAGGTCCGCGGCGAAGCCCTCAAGCTCAACCCCGCCTTCCTGAACCTGCAGATCGTCGAGAAATGGAACGGCCGCTCGCCCCTGGTCGTCCCCGCCAACGCCGCCTCGCGCGGTGCCAGCCTGCTGCTCCCGCTCAGTCCGCCCGACACCCACGCGACGCCATGAACCCGCGGGTGCGAGCCTTCCTGATTGCCGGTGCGCTGCTGCTCGTGGCGCTCGGGTTGCTCCTCCTGTTTCCCGCCGGCGTCGCCTTCGCCGAAATGGCCGCGCGCGAGCTGCGCGTCTTCTGGTGGCTCATCCTCCTCGTCGCTCTCGCGATCTGGCTGATCTGGGGAGTGGGCCGTAAGCCGAGATCGTAAGCTGCGGTTGGCTGCTTGGCCACCGACCAGGGTAGGAACCACTGACTGGCGCTAACCGGCACTTGATTGTCGAGCCAAGTCCAACTTGGGAAACAACTCCGCGGCGTTATCGCACCCGTGCCGACGGCCGAACTATGTAGCGGCTAAATGTCGCGCGCCAGCAGCGTGGTAGGACCGCGTTGCCGCGCGGAGGCGAAAGGTCACGGACGCGCGCATCGCGTCCCTACCGCTGAGCGCCGTCCGCGCCGCGCGCCGCCGTCAGTGCGCCGGTGGCGCGCCACCTTCGCTCTTGGCCGCGATGGCGGGCGGGTTGAAGAAGATCGCCAGCAGCGTCGCGCCAACGAGGGCGAGGCTCATGGGGATGAGGAAGAGTTTTCGGAAGTTCACCACGCCGTCCACGGTCATCTGGCTGAAAAGCTGCGGGCAGACGAAGCCGGCGAGCAGCGCGCCCGCGCCGAGGATCATCACGTTGAACAAGCCTTGGGCGCTGTTGCGCGCGTCTTTCGGGAAGAATTCTTCGACGAAAATGTACACGGTGGCGAAGAAGAACGCGTAGCAGATGCCGTGGAGGATCTGCACGACGATGATGAGGGAGGCGCTCTGCGGCGCGAGCGCATAGACGCCGAACCGCGCGGCGTGGCCGAGGATGCCGAAGACGAGCGTCCATTTCCAACCGAGCCGCTTGAGGGTCGCGCCAAGGATGAACATGGTGAGGATCTCCGCGACCTGCCCGATGCTCATGATGGGCATGATCCAGTTGCCGGGAATGCCCACGCCGCCCTTGTCCACCGCGGTGCCGAGGAAGGTGCCGGTCCACATGAAGTAGCTGTTGTGGACAGCGCTATCGAGGAGCGTGACGAGCCAGAGGACGAGGATGAACGGGTGCTTGAGGAGCTTGAGGGCTTCGAGCCACGCGAGGCTTTCCGCGCCTTCCTCGGCCTTCTTGGCGGGCGTGTGCGGGAGGGTGAGGCTGAAGCCGGCGAGCAGCAGGGAGGCGGTGCCCGCGACGATGTAGGTCCATTTGGTGGCTTCCTTGAGCGGGTCGCCGGAGAGGCCGGAACTGAGGACGACTTCGAGCCATTTCACCATGCCCTCGGGGTGCGCGGCGGTGACCTTCGCCCAGTCCACGAGGATGAACGTGAACGGCCACGCAGCGAGAATCCAGCCGATGGTGCCGCCCATGCGGACGATGCCGAATTCCTTCTGCGCGTCCTTCATGTTCGCAAAGGCAATCGAGTTGGTGATCGAGATGGTCGGCACGTAGAGCAGGCAGTGGACAAGCATGAGCGTGAAGAACACCGGGAAGTCGCGCGTGAAGGCGAGGCCCATCATGGCCGCGCCGCCGACGAGATGGCTGAAGGCGAGGAAGCGCTCGGCGGAGAAGTTGCGGTCGGCGAACTGGTTGCTGAAGAACATGCCGACGATGGCGGCAATGGGGAAGGCGTTGAGAATCATCGACTGCTGGCCGGGGGTGAATCCCAAGCTGGGGAGGTATCCGAAGATGAGCGGAAGCCAGGCACCCCAGATGAAGAACTCGAGGACCATCATCAGGAACAGTTTGTTGCGGATCGTTTTGTTCATATTTTGCGGAAGAATTTCGGCGACGCTAGGGATTGGGCGGGGCGGAGGCAAGCGTCCAGCGGGGAGATTGCGAAGAAGCGGAGAAGCTCCAGGTTCAAAGCTCAAAGCTCAAGGGAAGGAGCAAGAACCAAGGGTCAAGGCATAAGCGGGGGAGCAGGTTTTCGCTCTTTCAACTGCGTTCTGGGGTGACGCTGGGCGCACTTTTTCAGTCGTCGGACCGTGGGCCTCGGGATTGGACAACTTGATCCTTGGACCTTCCCTTGAGCTTTGAGCTTTGTTCTTTGAGCTTTTTCCCCGGAGCTTTCGTCGCGCGTGGCGGACGATTTTTTCACTACGCACGCGGGGAGTCCGGGGCCACACTGCGGCTCGCTATGAAACTATTCTTCGTTGTTCGGGTCGCGGTCGTGCTGGTCGGGTTGTTCGTCGCCGCGTTTTCGGCGCAGGCGGGGCGGCCGTTTCTGTGTTGTGATTACAATGGGGACAAGGTCGCCATCGTGTCCGCAGACGGGAAGATCGAGTGGGAGATGACGGCGCGGCATCCGCAGGATTGCTGGCGGTTGCCGAATGGAAACATCCTGTTCGCGCACGCGGGCGGGGCGCGGGAGGTCACGCGCGCGAAGGAAGTGGTCTGGGAATATCAAGCGCCGGCGAAGACGGAGGTGCAGGGCTGCCAGCCGCTGCCGGACGGCCGCGTGCTGGTGGTCGAGTGCGGGACGAGCCGGCTGGTCGAGGTGGATCGCGCGGGGAAAATCGCCAAGGAAATCAAACTGCAAACGCTGCCGACGGTGAGTTTGCACAATCAATTTCGCGGCGCGCGCAAGACGACGGCTGGACATTATCTCGTGTGCTTCAAGGGCGAGGGCAAAGTGGTCGAACTGGATGGCGACGGTAAGGTGCTGCGCGCCATCAAGGTGCCGGGCGACGTGCATGAAACGGTGCTGCTGGCGGGGGGAAATCTGCTGATCACGCTCGGCGACGGGCACAAGGTCATCGAACTGGACGCGCTGGAAAAGGTCGTGTGGGAGCTGAACGAAAATGATCTGCCGGGCAATCCGCTGCGGCTGCTGGCGGGGTGCCAGCGGTTGCCGAACGGGAACACGCTGGTGTGCAATTATCTCGGGCACGGGCATGTCGGGAAGCAGCCGCAGTTCTTCGAGGTCACGCGAGAAAAGCGGGTCGTGTGGCAGTTCGCGGACCACGCACATTTCAAGACGATCAATCAAATCCAAGTACTGGATGTGCCGGGGGACGTGACGAAGGGGGAGATTTGGCGGTGATGGCGGAGGCGTGGTTCTCGACTGCCGAAGCTAGTCATCTGGAAAAAAGCGGTTGGACCCACGAAACCCACGAAAAGCCCGCGGGGTGACGGCCTTGGCCAATCTGGAGTAGTCATCGGGCGGGTTCGGGTCGTGAGGCGCAAACTGCTGGGCCTTTGCGTGGGCGTGCTCCGCTCCGGCCAACCGCGGATTCCCACCGGCACCCCAAGCCCAGGCCGATGGCTACCAAACACAAATTCCCTGGCTGAGAGCCGTCTGTTTTCCCTCTCATTCCAAGACGGTATCGCCGATGCACAGCGCCCGACGCCACCGCTTCCCATCGCACCTATTCCGTTATTCCGTCACCCAGCTTGCATTCTCCGGGATGATAAACGAGTCTGCCGCGACCTCCAACCCACCGTCCGGCTTTTGCCGGTGACGGATTTGTTTCGAGCGACCTGGCAGACGGTGAAACGTTTGATATGAAACAGCAATTTGGTCGGCATTGTGGTCCGCGTCCGGCAGCATCCGAAACTCCCTCCTTCGCCATTGCCGCCTTCACCCTCATCGAGTTGCTCGTCGTCATCGCCATCATCGGCATCCTCGCCAGCATGTTGCTGCCCACGCTGGCCAACGCCAAGCTCAAGGCCACCAGCACGATCTGCATGAACAATTTCAAGCAGATGGCGGTGGCGTGGAAGCTCTACTCATCGGAATACAACGACGAGCTGGTGCAGACGCATCTGTGGTACAACCCGCTGGGGACGGGCTTCTGGGGCGGGAGCAACGTCAAAAACCCGGAGGCCTGGGCCATTGGGGATGTCCAAAACGACAACGCCTTCTACTACATGCCGACCGACGGTGCGAGCATGGGTTATCCGACCAACACCTTCGGGATCACGCGGACCCTGTTTTATCGTTATGTCGGCGACACCAAGGCGTACCGCTGCCCGAGTGACAAAAGCGTCTGGAACGGCGCCCCCAAGGTCCGCAGTTACTCCGCCAACTGTTTCATGGCCGGACGTGACATTCTCAACGCCGGGGCGGGTTTCAAAGTGATGTTCAAGGAGTCGGACATCGACAAGCCCGGTGATCGCTGGGTGTTCATTGATGAAAATGAAAAGAGCATCAACGACAGCTTTTTTGTGGTGGACATGGTGGGCGGCAGCGGTCTGCCGGATTCCGTCAGCGTGCGGCACCGGCAGTCCTACGGCATGGGCTTCGCCGACGGCCACGGCGCGCAGATCAAGCTGCACGACTCACGCACGCTGACGTGGACGGGTGGCGGCGGCAACGCCCAGATACTCGGCAACAAGGACTGGGAAAATCTGACCAACGCCTCGACCTACAAACCATGAACGCTCCCTTCGCTTGCTTCCGTTCCGTGGCTGTGACTGTCGCCATCGCGGGTTCGCTTATCGGCTGCGACAAACCCGCGGCCCCGTCGGCACCTCCGACCGCCGCCGCTCCCGCGGAACAGACCTTGGATCTCCCGGGCACTCCACCCGCGCCCCGCGCCCCGGCGGCGTCCGCTGCGCCAGCGGCTCACGCCGCGCCCGCATCACGCTTGCCCGTGGATCCCGCGACCAAGCTGGCGATTGAACGCTACTTCAACGAGACGGGCCGCGCGCCGCAGTCATGGGCGGATCTGATCGCCAAGAAATATATTGGCGCCGCGCCGCTCGATGCGACGGGCAAGCCCGTTGACTTCAACAAATTCCTCTTCGACATGCGGTAGCCCGCCGATGGCAGCCGCCGCGGTTTTGCCGTGGCCGCTTCGCACGGCGGCGCTCCTCCCCCGCGCGCATCGAAATTCGCCCTGCTGGATTGGAGCTTGCACCTTGAACCTTCCCTTGAGCTTTAAGCTTTGAGCTTTGAGCTTTTTCCCCTGCCAGTCCGCCGCGAACCACCGCGCACCATTCCGCTTCACCGCGTCCCATCCGCGACCACGCTGCTCACTGTTCCATCCTTGAGGCGCGTCGTCAGCCGTCGGCCCGCAGCCACCCCGGCGGCGGAGCGGAGCACCGCCCCCGAGTCGGCATCGAGCGTGATCGAATAGCCGCGCTCCAGCACATTGAGCGGCGAGAGCAGTTTCAACCGCGCGCCCAACTGCGTTTGCCGCGCCTGCCATGCCTCGAGCCGCCGGTGCGCCTGTTCGACCAGGCGTCGCCGCAGTTCCTGCAAGACCTGCCGTCGCCGC
>BJHT01000357.1 GCA_014193395.1 Verrucomicrobiota bacterium | reverse complement strand
CGCTGGACATTTCCATGTCGGGAATCCATCTCGCCGCCTTTCGCTTGAAGCCGCGCGCCTGACCTGCGGGCGGGGCCGGTCGAACGCGGGAGGTGCGTCGCGGCCATCCCGTTTTTCATCCACTTCACCCCAAGCCAGCCCGCCGCGTCCCCTGCGGGCGTACTCTGAAGGGCACCGGGTTTTGCCGTGTCCGAATCCACCCACTGCGGCCCCCGCATGTTGCCGCGTTCCCGCCCCGCGTCGACGCGTTTCCCGCCCCATCTCCCATCCGCCCCTTTTGAGCATCCAAAATAATTTCAAAACATTCGTTGACACTTCCGCCATCCGACCCCATTCTCCGCTCGGTTTTAGAAATGCTTTCGGGCACATCTGAAAATTGTTCTTTGAGTGCCTATTTAATTTCGGTTGCGATCGGTACAGTCGTAGCTGGATCTCCCCTAAGACCCACTGTGTGCCATTTCTGAAAATTCCCCGGGCTTGGTGCTCATCCCCTGAATGCCAAGCCCGGTTTTTTTTCCCCTGGTCGTGCCGCTGTGGCCGCACCGGGCTTTTCCGACCTCGCTGGCTGCCTGACGCAATTGCTCAGGCTCTCCGTACGACTTGGCCGGCTGGATCGGTTAACTCAGGGGAATGGGGCGGCTGTGATTCCGCCCGGAACACCACCACGCGCCATGACTCCCAAACTTTTTTCCGAACTCGGCATCTCCGCCGAAGTGCAGAAGGCCATCGTCAAACTCGGCTTTGAACAAGCCGCCCCCATCCAAGCCGAGGCCATCCCGCCCCTGCTGGCCGGGAAAGACCTCGTCGGCCAGTCAATGACCGGTTCCGGCAAGACCGCCGCCTTCGCCATCCCCGCGATTGAAAAAACCGATCCCGCCATCCGCGCCATCCAGGTGCTGATCCTCTGCCCGACGCGCGAACTGGCCGTGCAGGTCTCCGAAGAGGTCCACAAACTCGCTTTTTTCAAACGCGGCATCCACGCGCTGCCCATCTACGGCGGGCAGTCCTACGAGCGCCAGTACCAAGGCCTCCGAAACGGCGCGCAGATCATCATCGGCACGCCGGGCCGCCTCATGGACCACATGCGTCGCGGCACCATCCGTCTCGACCAGGTGAAAATGGTCATCCTCGACGAGGCCGACGTGATGCTCGACATGGGCTTCCGCGACGACATCGAATTCATCCTCCAGGCGGTTCCCACCACGCGCCAGACGGTCTTTTTCTCGGCCACCATGCCGCGGATCATCCGCGACCTGATCGCCAAATACGCCCGCGACCCGCAGAACGTCAGCATTGATCAAAAGGCCCTCACCGTGCCGACGGTCGATCAGGTTTATTACGAAGTGGACCGGCGCTTCAAAATCGAGCTGCTCACCCGGCTCATCGACATCCACGACCTCAAGCTCGGCATCATTTTCTGCAACACCAAGGCGATGGTCGATGACCTCGTCGATCATCTGAATGCCCAGGGCTATTCCGCCGACCGCCTGCACGGCGACATGAACCAGGCCATGCGCGACCGCGTGATGGGCAAGTTCCGCAAGTCCGGTCTCGAGTTCCTCGTCGCCACCGACGTCGCCGCCCGCGGCATCGACGTGGATGATGTCGAGGTCGTCTTCAACTACGATCTCCCCTACGACGTGCAGGATTACGTCCACCGCATCGGCCGCACGGGCCGGGCAGGACGCGACGGCAAGGCCATCAGCTTTGTCGCCGGCCGCGAGGTCTTCCAGATCTACAACATCGAGCGCTACACCAAGGTCAAAATCAAACGCGGCAAAGTCCCGACGCCCGCGGAAGTCGAGGAAGCCCGCAACAACGTCTTCCTCGAAAAAATCCGCGCGACCCTCAAAGGCGGCGAATTCAAGAAGCAGGATCACTTCATCGAACGACTCCTCGAAGAAGGCTTCACCTCCACCGACATCGCGTCCGCCTTGCTCCATCAGCTCCAGTCGGGCGAAGCCTCCTCTGCCAAGCAGCCCCCGCGCGAAGAAGCCCCTGCGCGCTCCGAACGCCCGTCCTTCCGCGACGACCGCAGTGATCGGGGCGACCGCGGTGGCCGCTACGACCGCCCCGACGGACCGCCGCAGCGCGATAATTTCCGCCCCGATTTCCGCGACGAACGCCCGCCCGCGCGGCTCCGCCCCGCATTCAACGGCCCCGCCATTCCGCCGCGCCCCGCTGCTGCGATGAAACCCAAAACGTCACCGGCCGCCGCGCCCGTCGCCGTGGCTGGCGCGCCCGGAACTCTGCCCGCGTCCGCTGCCAAGCCCGCCCCCACACCCGCGCCCGTCGCCGCGCCGTTCTCAAAACCGCGTTCCGTCACTCCCGCCGCCGCTCCGGCACCGTCGTCAGTCACTCCCGCCGTTCGACCCACACCGTCGCCCGCTGCTCCCGCACCGCCGCCTCCCACGCCCTCCCCGGAAAACTCTCCCGCCGCGTCCGCGCCCGCACCCACAGCCGCTTCCGGCCCATTGTCCTCCGCCGACCGCCCCCCGCGCCCCGAGCGCCCGCAACGCCCCTTCGAGCGCAAACGCGCCGAAGAATTCCGTCCCGGCGCGCCGCGCAAGCCCGCCAGCCGCAGCACGCCGCCCGAGCAAACCCGCCTCTTCATGAGCGTCGGCGAACAAATGGGCGTCACCCCCGGCGACGTCGTCGGGGCGATCCTCGGCGAAACCGGCCTGCCCGCCAGCACCGTCGGCGTCGTGGACATCCGCGACCGCCACCTCTTCGTCGATGTCGCCTCCGAGCACGCCAACAGCATCATCACCAAACTCAATCGCTCCAACATCAAGGGCAACCGCCTCAAAGTGAAAATCGCCTGACGACAGGGCAGGGGGCGGCCACCGCCGCGGCCTGCTCCGTGGATTGCATGGAGCTTGACGCATCTCAGTTTCTTGCCCCTCTCATTAGCACCCGGCTTCAGCCGGGTGTTGCGGAGAGAGAAGAATCGGGCAGCCGTTTTAACGGCTTTGGCGGAGATGCCAGCCGCGGCAGGAAATCTCGAAAACCGCTAAAGCGGTTGTGTCGAATCCCATCCCGAAACATCCGGCTGAAGCCGGGTGCTAATGAGATGGGAACTCGGCGGCAAGCAACGGAGAGCGCCCCGTGGTGCTTGGTAATTGCGCCTTCCCTTAAGCTTTGAACTTTGAACTTTGAGCTTCGCCCCCTCCGCCCCTCGCTGCGGGCCTAAGAAAAAAGCAGTATTCCTCCACGATCGCTGCTAAGTTTCCGCCGCTCCGAAAATCACCGAGAGCAAAAACCGAGCATCGGGGCGCCTCCGCCTCGAGCCGACCACACCGAAATAATCCCATGAGCAACCAGCTTACCGAACTCAAACAATTCAGCATCATCGTCGCCGACACCGGCGACTTCGCGAGCATCCGCAAATACCAACCGCGCGACGCCACCACCAATCCCAGCCTCCTCCTCAAGGCCGCGCAGATGCCCGAGTACGCGGACCTCGTCAATCGCACCATCGCCGACGCCAAGGCCGAATCCGCCGGCGGACGCGGTGCCCTCGACGTCGCGCTCGACAAACTCTCCGTCGCCTTCGGCCTCGAAATTCTCAAGATCGTTCCCAACCGCGTCTCCACCGAAGTCGATGCGCGCCTCAGCTTCGACACCGCCGGCACGCTCGCCAAAGCCCGCTCGCTCATCGCCCGCTACGAAAAAGCCGGCATCGCCCGCGAGCGCATCCTCATCAAAATCGCCGCGACTTGGGAAGGCATCCAGGCCGCGCGCCAGCTCCGGCACGAACAAATCAACTGCAACCTCACGCTGCTCTTCTCCTTCGCCCAAGCCGTCGCCTGCGCCGAAGCCGAGGTGAAACTCATCTCCCCCTTCGTCGGCCGCATCCTTGACTGGTATAAAAAATCCACCGGCCGCAACGACTACCCGCCCGCCGAAGATCCCGGCGTCCTCTCCGTCACCAAAATCTTCAACTACTACAAAAAGTTCGGCCACCAGACCGAGGTCATGGGCGCCAGCTTCCGCAACGTCGCCGAGATTCTCGAACTGGCCGGCTGCGACCTCCTTACCATCAGCCCGAACCTGCTCGAGGAAATGCAGAAAACCCCCGGCACCGTTGTGCGCAAGCTCGACGCCACCGCTGCCCGATCGAGTGCCCTCGAAAAAATCACCCTCGACGAAAAAGCCTTCCGCTGGGCGCACAACGAGGACCAGATGGCCACCGAGAAACTCTCCGACGGCATCCGCGTCTTCGCCGCCGACACCGTGAAACTCGAGCAGTGGGTGCAGACCAAGCTCTGACCGAACGCCGCCCGCACTCGCGAAACCGTTCTCCATTCACCCGCCGGCAGGCCTGTTCCTGCCGGCGTTTTTCTTTTCCCGGACCGGTCCGCGCCACCCCCGCGAGCGCGGTGGTGTCGCAGACCGGATGTAGCACGCCTGCCTCGGCCTTCCGCGCAGGAGAAGTCACTGGCGCGCCGTCACGGCCCTTGGATGCGAACGCGGAGGAAGCGCTTGGGGGCGGCGTCGGCCGGAGTGTTGTCACGGACGGTGATGGTCTCGATGCCGGCGCCCGTGCGGGTGAGTTCGGTAGTCTCGCCGGTGGTAGGAATACTGTTGGAGCCGGTGTAAGTCGAGCCGGCGGTCCAGGCAGTGAGATTAGTCGAAGATTCGACGACGTGAGTGAGGTTGGAAGCAGCGATATTGCGTTTGAAGGTAAGACTAAGATGCCGCGCGGCGTTGTTAGTCACTGTGTCGAGGCGCGGGAGGTTCTGGGCCTTCCAATGTTGCAGGAGTGAGCGCAGGGCGGCGGGGGAGTTGGTGGGTGCGGGGCGGTTGGCCTGGTCAGTCGTATTGATGCCATGACAGGCAAAGCAGGTGCGAATCTCGCCCGGCTGAAAGGTCAACCAGTAGCGTTCGCGCACGACGGGCGTGCCCGCCGGATCGGTCGTCTGCCAGCTCAGGGCGCGGCGGGCCGGGACGAACGCAGCAATGGAACCGTCCGGGGCAATCGGCACGCTGGCCGGCGGTCCGGCGACGATCGGAGGATTATCCACCAAGGGATCGTGCAGGCGCTGGGCGAGCGCGCGGCGGCCGTCGCGGGGCGCGTCTCCAGGGCGCAGGCCAATGCCGCGGATGAGATCGGCCTGGTAGAGTTGGAAGTGGGCGAGATCGTAAATCTTTCCACCCGCGCCGAGGGTCTGGGTGCCACCGGGAACGCGCAGGTTATAGGGTTGCTGTTGGTCGCCCTTGTCGCGCGCGGTGACGTTGCGGCTGACGATCAGGGCGAGATTGTGCAGACGGAGATAGGTGCGGAAGATACCGAGATCGACGCCCTCGTCGGCGAAGACCTTTTGTTCGATGGGCGGCAAGTGACTCGTCAGGCGCGCCGGGCGCGGGCGCGGGCGGACTTCGACGGGATCGAGTTCCCAGAGTTGACCGGAGTAGGAAATCAGTGCGTCCGGGCTGTAGAAGCTGATGGAGTTAGAGAGGCCGGGCGTAAGGAACTGTCCCGGTTGCTGGAACCCTCCGGCGGCCACGACTGTCTTAAGTCGGAAATCATAGCGTGACCGAGGTTGCTCGGTCGTGCCGAGATTGGTATCCGAGTCCGTTTGCGGCGTGTGTACGGCGATGAGGGTGCCGTCGGAGAGCTGCTGCGGGCTGCGGTAGAGACCGGTGTGGTCGGGCGTCGGGGTGGCCGTGAAACTGGCGGTGGCACGCGGGGTGAGATAGTCGAGCCGCATAAGATCTGGATTAAGAGTAGGCGGACCTTCGAGCCGGACGATCTGTCCAGCGGCATGGGTCGCAAACTCGGGGGCGTCGATGCCATAGTAGAAGCCGGGGTTCGCCGCGGACTCGCGCAGTTGCAAGAGGTTGTTGATAGCATTGGTATTGTACTTATTCCCGAAATAATAGAGTTCGCGAAGGTTTCCGTCGTCGTTGAAGCTGGTTGCGCGGTAGCTGCCGCCGAGTTCGTGCCGGCCGATGTGGTTCAAGGTCTCTTCTTCGGTCCCGTCCTCGTTGATCTGCCAGGGGAAGAAATGGTTGAAGGTATGACCGTTCAAATTGCCGCCGCCGGCGCGGGTTTCGGGGAAAGTCTCCGTGCGATTGTTGGTCATCGCGGCCGCGCCGGGGGCTTCGCCGGCGTAATTGAAGGTTCCGTAGGCCGTGCCAGCCGGGGTCGCGATGGCGTCCGCGTCGGCCTGCTGGTCGCGTTGCAGGTGATCCCAGCGCACGAAGGTGACACGACCGAAGCTATCGAGACTGGGGGAGAACACGCCGGAGGGGGAGTGATTCAGGAGGAAGAGATCACCGGTCACCGGATCAAGACTCCAAAGGCCGGTTACGGTCGGGGCCTCTTCGTATTCGTCGAGTTGTGGGTAGAGATGGCGGCGACCATCGCGCGGACGGTCACTGGCAAAGATGAGCCGGTCATCGGTGCCGTAGATGGGACTGACATTGTTATAGTTTGTCGGTTGGTTGGATATCTTGGTGATGACCGGTGTCTGGCCGACTCCGAAGCCAGTGATTTCATAGAGTTGCCAGTAAGATTCCGTGGCGTAGTCGTATTGCAACCGCGGCGCTCCGACGACCATGCTGAAGACCGCCTTGGTGCCGCTCCAGTGAACGCAGGGTTCCCGTACCGCGATGCCATTGGTGGTCTGCAGGCCGGTGCCGCCGAAGCCCGCCGCGCGCGTGAGGTTGCGCAATGTTCCGTCGCCATAACGAATCCATAAATCCCCGCCGCGCCCGCAACTGGTCGGTGCGCCCGAGTGATTTCCGAAGACCGAGCCGATGGTGGTGAAGTCCTGCGGCACCGGCATCTGGGTGACGAACAGGATCGGATTGGGCAAGGCCGGTCCGGCGGCGTGGGCCGCAGGGCAGGGGAGCAGGGCGAGCAGCGTGGCGGCCATGAGGGCAAGGGTTTCGTGGCGACGGCAGGGAGTGGGAGTTTTCATGGTGGCTGGGATTTGAGGGCGGCGATCTCCTATCGGTTGTTGCACCCGTTGGGATAATTGGCAACCGACTTCCCCGGTGGGGCAGGGGGCCGGGTGTGTGACGAATAAGTAACCCAAAAGCGGCGCGCCTTGTCGGGCGTGCTTTTTTCGGGTTGCTATATTGTATTTGTATAGATACAAACACCCATGCCTACTTCCCAGCAAGCTCTCCGTTCCCAACGCGACGCCGTGCTCGCGCAGATTCAACAGATCGACCACCTGCGCCGCGGTTCCTTGAGCCGCCAGTTCTTTCAAACCCG
>BJHT01000356.1 GCA_014193395.1 Verrucomicrobiota bacterium | reverse complement strand
GTAGAGGCGGAAATAATTCTGGATCGTGATGGTCGCGTAGGTCTGCGTCTCGCGCTCGACCTCGACGCCTTCCTTGGCCTCGACGGCCTGGTGCAGGCCGTCGCTCCAGCGCCGGCCGGTCATCAGACGTCCCGTGTTTTCATCGACGATGATGACCTTGTTGTCCTGCACGACATACTGCACGTCGCGTTCGTACAGGGTGAACGCCTTGAGCAACTGTGACGTGACATGGATGCGTTCCGCCTTGGTCTCGAACTCCTGCTGAATCTTGAGCTTCGTCTCCATCCGGATGCGCGGGTCTTTCTCCGGCCCGGTGTCGATTTCGTGGAACGCCGTGACGATGTCCGGCAGCATGAACGCATCGGGATCTTTCGGGTTGAGAAACTGGCGGCCTTTCTCGGTGAGATCAGCCTCGTGGCTTTTCTCCTCAATGGCGAAGAACAGCTCCTCCTTCTGCGCGTACAAATCTTTCTTCGACTGGTCGGCGTGCAGCTCCAGCTCCGCCTTGTTCATCAACTTCAGATTCTCGGGATTCTCCAGCACGCTCATCAGTTCCGCCGAGCGCGGATGCCCGAGCTTGGCGCGATAGAGCAGCAACCCAATCTCGCGCTCGAGCGCCTCGGGATTCGCAGGGTTGGTGCCGTCTTCCGGGCGGAGTTTTTTGATCAGCGCGTCGGCTTCGGAAACGAACCGGTTGCTCAGGCGAACCTGCGCGCGGTGCAATGATTCGACCGTGGGCTTGAGTTCCTCGTAATGCTTGTTCTCGACCTTGAGCACGGCTGGACCGCTGATGATCAGCGGCGTCCGCGCTTCGTCGATCAGGATCGAGTCCACCTCGTCCACGATGGCGAAATAATGCCCGCGCTGCACCTGCTCCGCCACGGAGGTCGCCATGCCGTTATCCCGCAGGTAGTCGAAACCAAACTCGGCGTTCGTGCCGTAGGTGATGTCGCAGGCATACTGCTCGCGCCGGACGGCCGGCGTTTGATCGTGCAAAATGCAGCCGACCGTCAGCCCCAGCAGCCGGTAAACCGCGCCCATCCACTCGCTGTCGCGCGCGGCGAGATAGTCGTTCACCGTGACCACATGCACGCCGCGACCAGTCAGCGCATTGAGAAAAACGGGCAGCGTCGCCACCAGCGTCTTGCCTTCGCCCGTCGCCATTTCCGCGATCGAACCGCGATGCAACGCAATGCCGCCGATAAGCTGGACATCGAAGGGAATCATGTCCCAGCGCAAGTTGTGGCCGCGCACGGAAACGTCCTTGCCGCACAGTCGGCGACAGGCGTTCTTCACCGCCGCGAACGCTTCCGGCAACACCTCCTCGAGCGCCTGCGCCAGTTCCTTGTCATCCGTGATGGCGGACAATTTCGCCTTCCACTCCGCGGTTTTCTTCTGCAACGCCTCCAGCGACAGGGTCTGGTAGGTGGCTTCGATCTCGTTGGTGCGGGCCACCACCGGACGGTACTTTTTCAGTTCACGGTCCATCCGGGAACCGATGATTTTTTTGATGAGAAAACCAAGCATGATGCGTCGCGAATTGGCTGGCGAACCTACGGGGCACCCCGATAGGCGTCAAAGGTTTTGCGGTCCCAACATCGTGTCGGACCGCGGAACGCGCTGCTCCAACACCCCGGGCGCAGCGATTGCCCGTCGAAACTAAACCGCCGAATCTCCCGCCGCGCCGTCCACCCGGCCTCGCACCGTCCAAGCCCTCAGATTGAAATCGCGCGGCAAAAAAAAAGCAGGCCGTTGCCGGCCTGCCTTGCTCAAAAATATTCCCGCCTATTCCTTGCCAGCGGGCTTGACCGGACGCCCCTTGCGTTCGGGCTTCGCCTCGGGCTTGACCTCAGCCTTGCCTTCCGCACGAGCACCGCTCCGCACTTCGCGGCCACGCTGACCTTCCTTCGCCTCGGGAGCCGCAGGGGCCGCCTCCACTTTCGCCACCGGCGTGGTGCTTTCCACCCGCACCTTGAGCGAACTCTTCACGTCGGCGTGCAGGCGCAATTCCACTTCGTATTCGCCCAGGGCCCGGATCGGCGCTTCGAGATGGATCTTCTTTTTGTCGAGCGCGACATCGAGCTGCTTTTTGAGTTCGTCCACGATCGTGCCGGCGGTGACCGAGCCAAACATCTTGCCGTCCTCGCCGGTCTTGACCCCGATGACGACAGTGATTTTCGAGAGGCTGCGCCCGAGTTCGGACATGTTGTTCAACTCGTTCGCCTCGCGTTCGGCGCGGCGTTGCTTGAGCACTTCCATGCGCCGCTTGTTCGCGCCCGTGAGCGGGATGGCGAGATGTTGCGGGAGCAGGTAATTGCGCGCGTAGCCGGCGGCGACTTTCACCTGATCGGATTCAGCGCCCAAGCCGACGATGTTGTGGGTAAGAATGACTTCAACTTTTGCCATAGAATTAAGGGGAATGAGACACCGGCAGCATTGGTTCGCCGCCAGCGAAAGCTATCAAAACGGAACATCATCTTCTTCGGGCGGCGGACCGTCCGAGGGTTCGGGAGCGGCTTGGGCAGCCGGTCGTGCGGTTGCCGCCGGACGGGATCGGGGAGGCTCGGCGACGCCTTGTGATTCGCCACCACCGCCGCCACCACCGCCCGCGCCACCCTTGCCGGAGTCGAGAAATTGAAACGAGTCCAAGATTACACCCAGCTTGCTCTTCTTCTGGTTGGTCTGCTTGTCCTCCCAAGTGTCCAGCTTAAGCCGCCCCTCGACGAGGATGGGCCGGCCTTTCTTAAGATACTGCGCAATCACCTCCGCCGAGCGACCAAACGCATCAACATCAACAAACGTAACCTCTTCCTTGGTTTCGCCGGCCTCGTTCTTCCAAGTGCGGTTGATGGCCATGCCAAGCTTCGCGATCGCCGTCCCCTTGGGCGTGTAGCGCAACTCCGGATCGCGGGTCAGATTCCCGGCGAGGATGACTTTGTTGAAATTGGCCATCGGAGCACCTATTTCGCGGGCGCGGCAACGGGGGCGGGCACCGGCACCGGCACTTCCGGGGCGACCGTGAAGGTCACGCGGAAAATTTCCTCGTTCAGGCTGAATTTGTTCCGCAGCGGCGCGACCGCCGAAGGATTCACCTCGAAGAGCACGTTCACGTAGAAACCCGAAGCGTTCTTCTTGTTCGCCACGCGAGAGAACGGACGCTTGTCCATCTTCTGCACGGTCTCTACCCGCCCACCCGCGGCGTTGATGTCTGCCGTAATCTTGTCCACGACTTCCTTCACGCCGTCTTCCCGGCCGGTGGTGTTGAGAATAAACAGACCTTCGTATTTTTTCATCGCTTCATTGCACGGCGGGCACTGCCACACCGTTAAACTTGTTCATTGCCTTTTCGACGCCCTCGGCGACCCAGCACTCGGCCTGGTCGGCCACCCGCGTCAGTATTTTTTCCAACAAAATCTTCTCTTCCGGCGCAAACGCGCCCAACACATAGCCCGTGATCTGCCGCAAGCCCTCGCGCTGCCGGCCAATCCCAATCTTCAACCGCGCATACTCCGTCGTGCCCACCTGCTGCGCCACGGACTCCAGTCCATGATGCCCGCCGCTGCTGCCCCGCGCCCGCAAACGAATCTCGCCAAACGGCAAATCCGCGTCGTCCGTCAACACCAGCAACCGCCCCACCGGCACCCGAAAATATCCCAACACCGCCTGCACCGCCTCGCCGCTCAGGTTCATGTACGTCTGCGGCTGGCACAGCAACACCCGGCGCCCATCCCGCTCGACCTTTGCCATCCGGGCTTGGAATTTCTTTTCCAAGTTCCAACCCGCCCGCCACCGACCGGCCAACGTCTCGACCGCCCGAAACCCCACATTGTGCCGCGTGTCGGCGTACTCGCCGCCCGGATTGCCCAACCCAACCATGAGAAACACGTTCTCCATGCGGCGGCCCCAATCCGGGCGGTCCCGCCCGACGGCGGGTTACTTCTTCTTTTCCGCCTTCTTCTCGCCGGCCTTCTCCGCGCCTTTGGCATCGGCTTTGGCTTCGGGCTTCGCGCCCGCTTTGGCATCGGGCTTGGCGGCGGCATCCGCCGCGCCCTCTTCCTTCTTTTCCTTGATCATCTCCGGCGCGCCCGCTGCGCCCGCGGCCGCAGCCGCCTCGGCTTCCTGCGCCTCGGTGAGCGGTGCCGCCACCGCGAAGACCGAGAGATGCGGATCACCCAGAATCTTCACGCCCTCCGGCGCCTTGATGTCTCCCAGATGAATGCTCGCGCCAATCTCCAGATGCGACACATCGACGGTGATGACTTCCGGCAAATCCTTCGGCAACGCGCGCACCTTGAGCCGGAACAACACGTGTTCCAGCGTGCCGCCGCCGGTCTTGACCCCCGCCGCCTCACCGGTGCTTTCCACCGGCACGGTGATGACGACCGGCTCGCTCTCGGCGACTTCATGAAAATCCACATGCAACGCGTGCCCCGACAACGCGTGATGCTGCACCTGCTGCACCAGCGCCAAACGGCTCGGCCGCTCATCATTCGGAATGCTCAACGTCACCAGAATATTTTCCGAGACCGACGTGTGGATGAGCTTTTCCAATTCCTTGGCCGGCAACTCGAGATTCTGCGGCGTCACCTTGGCCCCGTAAATCACCGCCGGCACCCGTCCCGTGGAACGCAGTTTCTTGACTTGGTTGTGGCGGGTGGCCGTGCGCGGGTAAGCGGTAAATGGTACTGATTTCATGTTCTAAAATGCTTCGTCACTGGCGGCGCCGGCCAACTAGCTCGTACGCCCGCCCTTAAATTCAAAAAGTGAAGTCACCGACGAATTGCTGTGAATTCGTTTGATGGCTTCACCCAACAATCCTGCCACCGACAGCGTTTTTATCCGCACCCCGTCTATCGCAGGGCGGAGGACGCTATCAGTCGTGATTAGTTCGTCAATGTTTGATTTCCGCAAACGTTGAATCCCCAAATCATTGAGAATCGCATGGGAAACACAGGCCAGAATGCGCTTGGCCCCCTTCTCTTTCAGCAGCTTGGCCGCCGCCGTCAGCGTGCCCGCCGTCTCCGTCAGGTCATCCACCAGCAAAATGTTTTTGTTCTTGATGTTGCCAATGACCGTCATCGACTCGATCTCCGTCGCGCTCTTCCGCCGCTTGGCCACGATCGCCAGGTCCGCCTCCAGCACCTGCGAATACGCATACGCCATCTTCAGCCCGCCCACGTCCGGACTCACCACCACCAACTTCTCCAGCTTGAGCGATTTCAGATAGTCATACATCACCGGCGCGGCATAGAGATGATCCACCGGAATGTCGAAAAAGCCCTGAATTTGCTGCGCGTGCAGGTCCATCGTCAGCACCCGGTTCGCCCCCGCGGCCACGAGCAGATTGGCCACCAACTTCGCCGTGATCGGCACCCGCGGCTGATCCTTGCGATCCTGCCGGGCGTAGCCATAGAACGGCAGCACCGCCGTGATGCGCATCGCGCTCGAACGCCGCAGCGCATCCATCATGATGAACAACTCCATCAAGCTCTGGTTCGTCGGCGGCGACGTCGGCTGCACGATATACGTGTCCTCGCCGCGGACATTCTCGTCGATCTTCACGAACGTCTCGCCGTCGGGAAACGACGCCACCGTACACTTGCCCAGCTCGATGCCGATTGAATCGCAGATCGCCTTCGCCAAAGGCCGATTAGAATTGCCAGTGAAAACTTTCACGCTGCTGGTTGTTGGTTTGTTGCAAGCCACCGCACCCCGGAAAAGCGTCGCCCACGCGCCCGCCCCGCCAAAAAGGAAGCGGGACTGTCTAACGACGCGTCCCCTCGCGGCAAGATCATTCGGCGAAAAACCAACCAAACCGCGCGCTTCCCGCCGATTCCACGCGCCCCCTTGCTCAGTTCCCCTCTGCGGTCGCCCTGAATCTGCGGGAAACCCCGCCGGCTCCCAGCCGCAATCCGCGTCCTGCACCAATCAGCGGGACAATCCCCAAAACCTCCCGCCATCCAGCCCCCTGCCCTGCTATTGCATCCCGCACGCCTTCAGCACCGCCTCATGTACGAGCGCGTCCTCCGCGGGCGTGACCGCGAGCGGACGGCCTGTGCGCACACACGCGGCCAGTTCCGCAAACTCCGGCTCATACCGGCGATACGGCGGAAACTGGAGCACCTGATTCCCCTTCGGATACGGTCCCGCCGCCGCCGCCAAATCCATCGTCAACACCGGCTGCTCCAGCGGTTTCACCAGCGCCACGCCGTTCGTACCCTGAATTTCAAAACTCCGCTGCGGGCCTGCCAGCGGCTGCATCGCCGCGCTGCTGATGATCCCGACGGCCCGTTTGAAATCGAAGACCGCGACACAGTTGTCCGCCAGCGCGTCCGCCGCCGCCGCGTCGTGCCGCAACACCGGCGTCACCTGCACATGTTTGCCCAGCAGCCGCACCAGCGGGTCCACCAGATGACAGCCGAGTTCGTGCATCGTGCCCCCCGCCGTCGCCGCCAGCGCCTGGCGCGCCGCCGCATTTAGATTCGTGTTAATGACCCCGCGCACCAGATACACCTCGCCCAGCCAGCCTTGGCGCGCGGCCTCGAGCGCCGCATTGATCCCCGGATTGAAGCGCCACATGTAGCCCATTTGCAGCAGCAGCTTTTTCTCCTGCGCGATCCCGAGCAGCTCGCGAAACTCCGCCAGCGTCACCAGCGGTCCCTTCTCGAGGTGGACATGCCGGCCCGCCTCGAGTGCCGCCTTCGCCATGCGAAAACGCTCCTCCGGCTCGCCCTCGACCGCGATCACCTCGCTCGCCGCGAGCACCTGCGCCTGCGTGAGCGCCCGCGCCCCGAGCTTCTCCGCCGCGGCCCGCGCCGTCGCCGCCGGCTCGCACACGCCGGCGCATTCCCAGTCCGCCGATTCGAGCGCCAGCCTCACCTTCGGCAATGCGTGCGAATGACTGCACCCGAGAAAACCAACCCGCACGCGCCGCACCTCGGCCCCGACAACCGACAGCCCCGCCGCCGCGAGCGCGGAGACGTGGAGAAAAGTGCGGCGGTTCATACTGAGGTGACGGCAGGCTTGCCGAATCACTCCCGCCACGCAAGCGCCACCGCCGTCAGCGGTGCCGCGCGGGTGTGTGACGAATTTGTAACCACCGCGGGCGGTCACGCGGCGAGCTGGGTCTGAAATTGCCGGGAGTGGTTGATCTGCTCCCAGCATTCGTCCCAGCGATGGCTCTTCAGGGCGCAGCGCAGCGCCAGGATGTTTTCGGCACCGACTTCGGTCCAGTGCATG
>BJHT01000355.1 GCA_014193395.1 Verrucomicrobiota bacterium | reverse complement strand
CCTTCCGCACGGTCGTAACCAACAGCGATCGCTTGCTGAAAAAACCTCCCGCGACCCAAAGCAACCAACACCAACTTCCCAAACTTCACCCGCCCGCTAAATCCGGGGCCCGCCGCCGACTTCGCGCCGCGCCGCACGCTACGGACCTTCCGCGCTGCGCAGTTTCATCCCGTAAATGTCTGCCGGCCCGTGAACGAGGCCACAGTAGAAAACCGCGAACCACTCGCCGCCCCCGAGCGGCGTCATCCACGCATACGTGATGTCCCGACGCGCCCCGAGCGTGCGCGGGAACCGCACCACCTCGCCGCGCCGCTGCCAGCGCAGCTCTTTCGCATCGGCCGTCCACAGCACCACCCGCCCGAGCAGGCCGCCCGGCGTTTTGTCCGTGAACCGCTCGGACACCAACGCATACAGCCGCCCCGGCTGCTCCGGGTCCGTGACCAGGCACGGCGATGGCAACGACACCGGCCCGGCGTGCTCCGAGGTGAGGCCGCGTTCCGTCACCTGCCAACTCGCACCGAAATCCGCGCTGGTGAACTGCACGTAATGATCCGCCGTGTCCTTCGTGCGGACCAAACCGATGAACCGGCCGCCGCTGAAAACAAACGCCGGCTCGAACAATCCCTGCTCCGAAAACGCCCGCGGCTTGCCCCACGATTTCCCGCCGTCTTCCGACCACGCCAGCCACAACCCCTGGCTCTGCGGCAATGATCCCTGCCGGAAATGGCCGAACACCGCCAGCCCCTTGCCCGGCACCGCAGGCACGCCACCAAACACTGAACCCGTCTGGTTCCGATCCAGCGTCGCGGTGTCCGCCGCGGCCCACGTACGTCCGCCATCCGTCGAGCGCCAGCCATCCACCGTGTTCGCCGCGTTGCCGCGATACGCCATCGCCAGCAGCACCACCGCGCCGTCATCCGCCAAACCCAACGCCACGTTGCCCGCCGACGTGTACTCGCTCTTCGCCGTGAAGCGTTTCAGCACTGTCGGCGCACCGAACGTCGCGCCGTTGTTCGTGGAAATCGCCACCGCCGGACAGCCCTCGCCGTGGAACCCATGAAACCGCTCCGCGACGAACGCCACCACCAGCGTCCCGTCCTTCGCGCGCACCACCTTCGGCCACGAATGATGCGCCAGCGCCGGGTCCGCCGACGCCGGCACAATCACCCGCGGCTCGCCGAAATCTCCCGCGAGCGAGACCGCTGGTGCCGTCGTTGCTACCGCCGTCGCCGCATCGCCGACCGAATGCGAACCAACGACGAGCAAGAACCCCAACGGGAAGAAGCTCAGTTTCACACCCCGCCCTATTTCCCCTTCGCCGCCGCCGCGATCTGCTTCTCCAGCTCCGCCCATTTCACCTGCGCCTCGGCCACCGGAATGCCCGCCTTCATGCCCGGCCGCAGATGTTTGCACTCCGACAGCCACGCGTCCTTGAGCATCCGCTGCCGTTGCTGCACGAGCTTGAGCACCGCCTCGCCGTTCGGATGCGACGCGAGCATCGCCTTCGGGCCGTCCGCCGCCGCGACATCCTTCGCGCCGAGATGCAGGAGAATCTGCTGCGCAATCAGCCAGTGCCCGGTCTCGTTGCAATGCACGCCGTCGCCCGCGAGGAAAAACTTCGGGTCCGTCTTCCGCCGCTCGGCCAGATACCGGTTCATCGGCGTGTGCGAATCCACGACCTCCCAGCCCTGCGCGCGTTGCGACACGAGCCATTCGGAATAGCGGTCCAGCGTGTTGCCATAGCCGGGCTTGCCGCCCTTCACCTCATCAAACGTCGGCGGCGTGACATGCAGCACCTTCGCGCCCGCCGCCGCGCACCGCTCGCGCAGCTTTAGGATGCCCTCGCGATACTTCGCGAACCGCTCCTCCGCGAACGGCAGATAAATACCGCAATTCATCCCGTAGCACGCCACGACCAGGTCCGGCTTGCTCTTCTCCAGCACGCGCACCAGCCGCTCGTGCAAATCCGGCCGCGGAAATTTCCCGCCCGCATGACCGTCCTCCGACAACCCGCTCACCGTCTCGCTCGGCAGCCCGATGTCGATGATCTCGACCGCCCGCTCCGGATTCCGCGTGCGAAAATACGCCTCGATGAATTCCACATACTGCCCCGCATACGTGATGCTGTCCCCGAGGAACACCACCCGCTTCGCCCCCTCAAACATCACCTTCTCCGCCGCCACCGCCGGCTCGATCGCGCCGCCCGCGCCGAGCAGCAGCCCGGCCAGCACGGCCAGTTTGGTGGAAAAAGAGCGAGCCGGATTTCGCTGAAAAAACAGAGGTTTCATAAGTGATTTTGCGTGATTGCTTGGCCTGGATGTTGCCCGCCCGAAACTCCGCAAAGCGAGCAAAGATTCGGTGAGCCGCGCGCGCACAACCCTGTACCGCAGGCGTCCCGCCTGCGAGTTCCGGCGGCGTCTCTCCGCCCGGAACGACCGCCCGGAGCGCGCCCGTCCCCGGGCGCAGCAACGTGGAGCGCAGTAATCCGTCCGCCAATCCCAACAGCCCGTGCGTTCGCACGTCGCTGCGGCCGAGGACGGCCGCACTCCGGGGTTGCCGCCGTACCGCAGGCGTCCCGCCTGCGAGTTCCGGCGGCGTCTCGCCGCCCGGAGCGACCGCCGGAGCGCGCCCGTCCCCGCTGCTCGTTATCCGAATCAGGAAAATCTGTTTCCCGGTCGTCGCACGGCGACGGTTTTGGAGTGCGGTGACTTGTCACCGCTTTTGCGCAGGCGACTTGTCGCCGTCGAACACCCGTACGGCCCCGATCACGCGGGCGCGCCTACGCTGGCGCGAGCCGTGAACGCGCCATCCCTTCCCCAAGCTTCCCGCAGTTCGACGGCGACAAGTCGCCTTGAGAAAGCGGTGACAAGTCACCGCACTCAAAATCTTCGCCACAGCGCTGACACCCCAACCCCGCAGCCGCAGACGGCCGCCCCCACCGGGCGCTGCGCGCACTATGCCTCTCACTGATTTCATCCCCCGTTTGCCCCTCGCCAATCGCCGCCGCCCCGGCAATATCCGCCGCATGAAAATTCCCGTCGTAACCCTCACTTTCGCTCTCGCCCTGTCACTCGGTGCGCTGCACGCCGCTGCGCCCGCCAAGAAACCCACGCCCAATCTCCAGCCCAATCCCAAGAAACTAAACCCGCCCCCCGGCGTGCTCGTGCCCGCCGCGGTGAAGGCCGAGCTGGCCGCCGGCGTGGCCGCGCTCGGCAAGGAGATCGAGTTCGCGCGCGCGCAACTGCATCGCGACGAAGCCCTGCGCGCGCTCCTCCCCGACGTGCAGATTTATTACAACGCCGTCCGCTACGCCCTCGAGGACGACATCTTCACCAGCACCAACCAGTTCAACTCCGCCCGCGCGCTTCTCAAGACCGGCTCCGAGCGCGCCAAACAACTCGCCGCGCACCAAGCCCCGTGGAACACCAAGGCCGGCCTGCTCGCGCTGAAAAAAGAACTCGAAGGCAAAGCCAAGACGCCAACCACTCTCACGCACGTCCCCGTCGTACGCGGCTACGTGTCGAAGATCGATGGTTCAGTGCAGCCTTACGGACTGAAGGTTCCCGTGTCCTACCTCACGGGTGATGACAAGCCCCGTCGCCTCGATTTCTGGCTGCACGGCCGCGGCGACACGCTGAACGAAATCGCCTTCATCGACGGCCAGCAGCGTGCGGGCGGCACGTTCCTGCCGGACGATGCCTTCGTGCTGGACCCTTACGGTCGCTTCATGAACGCCTTCAAATTCGCCGGCGAAACCGACGTGTGGGAAGGCCTCGAACACGCAGCGAAGCACTACCCGATCGACCGCAACAAACTCTCGATGCGCGGCTTTTCCATGGGCGGCGCGGGCGCGTGGCACCTCGGCGCGCATCACCCGGACCAGTTCGCATCCGTCAATCCCGGCGCGGGTTTTGTGGATGTGAAGAACTACCAGAAGCTCGGCGACAAGCTCGACACCATCCCTTGGTGGGAACAAAAACTCTGGAACCTCTACGACCCGCTCGCCTGCCCCATCAACCTCGTCAACTCGACCCTCGTCGCCTACAGCGGCGAGGACGACGCGCAGAAAGCCGCCGCCGATCTCATGGAAGCCGCGCTGCTCAAGGAGGGCGTGAAGATGACTCACATCATCGGCCCCAAAACCGGCCATTCCTACGAGGCGAACGCGAAGAAGACCGTGGCGAAACTCGTGGACGACGCGACGAACAAGGGCGTGGACCACACGCCGAAAAAGGTCACGCTCGTGACGCACTCGCTGAAGTTTAACCAGGCGCATTGGGTGAGGATTAATGCGCTGGAGAAGCACTGGGAGGAGGCGCGCGTTACTGCCGAGAGAACCGAAAAGGAACTGCGAGCGGCCACGAAGAACGTCAGGGCCCTCAGCTTCGTCTTCACGAGCAAGCCGACGATTGTCACCGCCAACATTGACGGCCAGACCGTCACCGGAAACACCACGGTAAGCGCGGCCGGCTGGCAGGCGTCGTTCCAAAAGCAAGGCGCCAAGTGGGGGCCTGCCAGTGCCACGGCGGCCCCGGGCTTGGCGAAATCGCACAACCTCCAAGGCCCCATCGACGACGCCTTCATGGACGCGTTCGTGATGGTGCGGCCCACCCGCCCCTCGTTCAACGCCGCCGCCAAAAAATGGGCGCAGACCGAACTGGAAGAGGCCGCCTTCCACTGGCGGCGCTACTTCCGCGGCGAAGCCCGCGTTAAAGACGACACCGCCATCACCGACGACGACATCGCCACCAACAACCTCGTCCTCTGGGGTGACCCGTCATCGAACCAGCTCCTCGCCCGCATCGCCGACAAACTGCCGATTCAGTGGACTGCAGCGGGCATCAAGGTCGGCGGTAAAACCTACGACGCCACGAAACACGCGCCCGGGTTCATCTTCCCCAACCCGCTGAACCCGGCGCGTTACGTCGTCATCAACTCCGGCTTCACCTTCCCGCAATACGCCGCCGCCTCGAACTCGCAGCAAACCCCCAAGCTCCCCGACTGGGCCATCCTCGACCTCAGCGTCCCCCTCGCCGACCGCGTCCTCGGCAAAGGCGTCGTGGACGCGAACTTCTTCGGCGAACAGTGGGAACTGAAAACGAAGTAGCCGCCCACGCGCAAAGCGAACGAGGTTCTCAGCCACGCATGGAAAATGGATTCAGCTCGGCGTGGTCCCGACGATACGGCGCGTCGCCACGCCGCCGCGTTTTGGAGTGCGGTGACTCGTCACCGCTTTCGCGCAGGCGACTTGTCGCCGTCGAACTCCGGAGCGCTCTCGAACTCGCGCGCGTGCCTGCGCTGGCGCGAGCCGTGAGCGCCCCAATCCATACCCACGCCTGCCTCAGTTCGACGGCGACAAGTCGCCTCGAAAAAGCGGTGACAAGTCACCGCGCTCCACACCTGCCCGTCGTTCGGTCGCCTCTGAACTTCGGTTGGGTTGTTCGGCGTTTTGTCGGCGGCTAAGAAAAATTCCTCCCGTGCCCCCCACACCCACACCCCTCAGCGCGCTCCCGGTGCTCGTCACCGGCGGAGGCGGCTTCCTTGGCGGTGCCATCGTGCGGCAGCTCGTCGCCCGCGGCGCCCGCGTGCGAACGCTTTCGCGCGGCGCCTATCCCGAACTCACCCGCCTCGGCGTCGAGCAAATCCGCGGCGATCTCGCGGCCCCCGCCGCCGCGCAACGCGCCGTCGCGGGTTGCGCGATTGTCTTCCACGTCGCAGCCAAGGCCGGCATCTGGGGCGACTACGCGAGCTACCACCAGGCCAACGTCACAGGCACCGAGAACATCCTCGCCGCGTGCCGCCAGCACGGCGTGACGCGGCTCGTGTACACCAGTTCGCCCAGCGTCGTGTTCACCGGTCGCGATCTCGAAGGCGCAGACGAATCACTCCCCTACCCTGCCCGCTTCGAAGCGCCATATCCGCAAACCAAGGCGCTCGCCGAACAACGCGTCCTCGCCGCCAATAGCCCGCCGCTCGCGACCGTCGCGCTGCGCCCGCACCTGATTTGGGGGCCGGGCGACAATCATCTCGTCCCGCGCATCCTCGCCCGCGGACGCGCCGGCCAGCTCCGCCGCATCGGCTCGCGCCCCAACCTTGTGGACTCGATCTACATCGACAACGCCGCCGCCGCCCACCTCCTCGCCGCCGAAAAACTTTTCCCCGGCTCGCCCGTCGCCGGCCGTGCCTACTTCCTCTCCAACGGCGAACCACTGCCGCTCTGGACCCTCGTCAATCGCATCCTCGCCGCCGACGGCCAGCCCCCGGTGACGCGCACCATCCCGCCCGGCGTGGCCTACGCCGCCGGCGTAGTCCTCGAAATCCTCCACCGCATCCTGCGCCTCGAAGCCGAGCCGCGCATGACCCCCTTCCTCGCGCACGAACTCTCGACCGCCCACTGGTTCGACATCTCCGCCGCCCGCCGCGACTTCGGCTACGAGCCCCAAGTCTCCATCGACGAAGGCCTGCGCCGCCTCGCCGAGTGGCTGCGGACACGGCCCAGCGAGCAATCGTCCGCACCGGAGCAACCGCGCAGAAACCCAGATAAACACGGATGAAAACCACGTTCCGCTGTTTCACTCATCGGGTGAAAACCGAGTGCGCAAAGTTGCCGTCCCCATCCGCACCACCATTCTCAGCGGCTTGCCCCGGCTACGCAAAATCTCGCTGCCGCCGTTTGGAGTGCGGTGACTTGTCACCGCTTTCGCGCAGGCGACTTGTCGCCGTCGAACTTCTGCGCGCTCTCGCTCACGCGAGCGTCTCCGCGCTGGCGCGAACCGTGAACGCCCCACTCCACTCTCACGCCTCCCGCAATTCGACGGCGACAAGTCGCCTCGATAAAGCGGTGACAAGTCCCCGCACTCCAAAATTGCGGGCGCACCCGCCGACCGCCCCCGGCGTAGCGCAGACTTCCAAGTCTGCTGTGTCGCGGGTTTCCAAACCCGCGGACGCTCCGATCGTCCGCAACGCCCCGACCAGCCGCACGCGCCCCGAATGCAGCGGCCCCCGCCGATTTGGAAATCGGCGATACAGCAGACTTGGAAGTCTGCGCTACTTCGTCCGCTTGCAGACCACCGTCAAAATCGCCCCGCCGTTTCATCTGCCCCTCCCCCATCCGTGTCCATCCGTAATACAATGACGAAGGTTCCTGCATTTTCAGCAAAGAGTTCAAGCGGCCATCGCCATGAGTTTGTCCACGTTGGCTTGGCGTGCCGCCAGCAGGGCCGTGACGATCTGCCGGCCTTCCC
>BJHT01000354.1 GCA_014193395.1 Verrucomicrobiota bacterium | reverse complement strand
AAGGTTGGAATTCATGCGGCCAGCCTACCGGTGGAAAGCTAACTTGCGAGTGCCGCCGTCCACCCCCGTCATTTTAGTCGTATTGATTTGGAGGCGAGCTTGTTACGAAAACTTTCGCAACACCCTCTATGAGTGAAAAAACCAAAATCCTTCTCGTTGATGACAGCGCCGCGTATCTCCGCATGTTGTCCGCCAACCTCAATGGCCTCGGCTTTGAAGTCGCCAGCGTTGCCAACCCGCTGGACGCCCCGGCCCTCGCCCGCCAGTTCCAGCCCGATGTCATGCTCCTCGACGTCGTCATGCCCCAGCAGGACGGCGGCGATCTCTACAACACCCTGCGCGCCGACCCGGCCTTCAAGAAAACCCCCATACTCTTCGTCACCGCCGCCTGCACCGAGGTCACGTACAACAACGGTATGATCTTCATCCCCAAGCCCCTGAAGCTCGACGTCCTCAGCGCCGAGATGCAGAAAGCCCTGAACGCGAGGTCACGTCCGTAGGGAGCGGGGACGGGCGCAGTGATTAGCGCGTGTTTGAAAAGTCGCTTGAGCCGCGAGGTCCTGTGCTTGGAGTTCCGCGTTGACGCGGCCCGCGGGTCAGGCGACGCACGAACCGAGTATTCGTGGAACTCCAAACCAGGGTTTTCAAGCAGGCTCTTGGAAATTCGTGCTTGGTATTCAGGAGGCACACGGCACCGCGCGCAGGCCCATGAAACCCGACAGGTTAGTCCGAATTGTCGCTAGCCAGCGGCCGAAGGAATCTTGGATGCGGATCGCCGCGGTCGTGGTCAGGTAGGTCGTCGGCAGGTAGGCAGGCCGTGGTTTTGCCACCGGCCGTTTTTGCTCGGGCGGTAGCCGGGCGCAGCCAGGACGATCAGGCGCCACGGCCGTTGCCCGGCCGCACTCTGCCACTGCATCTGGTTCACTTCCTGGCACCGCACGGGGCGAAGTTTGCGCCCTGGAAAAAATGCAGGCGTTCCGCGACCGGGCCAGGTGATCCCAGCGGCGCGCCGGTTCATCGCTGAGTTTTTTGATTCGCAGACCCGCCGGCTGCGGGCGCGCGCTCGTCGGCGGGGCACGAGGTCTTTGCGGCAAAGCAGGACCCGAGTCACGTTCCATGCCTGCCAGTCCGCGTCAGCACGGTTCGGTGGTGGAAGGATCCGTCGGACGCGATGAGCAAGAGCTTGGCGGCATGCCCGGCGGGGTTGCGATGCGGATGCTCTTCGCGAACCACCCTCACAACCTGCCGCGAGAAAATGTCCAAACTCCCGAGCGGACTGAAAGCCCGCGCGCCGTCGGCTGCCTCACACCTTCGGCGCGGCTTGCTTCACCTGCACCGTCTGCGTCGGGAACGCGAACTCCACGCCCGCCGCCTCCAATCGCTGTTTCACCGCCAGATTCAACTCCTGCATCCCCGCGAGATAAGCGCGCTGATCCTGCGCGTTCCACCAGTGGATGATCTGAATGTTCAGCGCCGAGTCGGCGAACTTGTTGAAATTCACCCAGACATCGTGGGTCATCGGATGCCCCCGATAGACCGTTTCGAGAATGCCCAACGCCTCACGGAGCTTTTCGTTCGGGGTATCATACGTCAGCCCGAGGTTCATCTCCGTGCGGATGTTCGGGCGCTCGCTCACGTTGGTGATCGTGGCGTTGCCCATCGCCTTGTTCGGGATGCTCACCAGATGCCCGTTGGCCGTGCGCACCCGCGTGCTGCGCAGCCCGATCAATTCCACCGTGCCATCAATGGCATCCACCAGGATGCGGTCGCCGATCCGAAAGGGCTTGTCGAGAAAGATGGCCACCGCTGCGAACAAATTGGCCAGCGTGTCCTGCGCCGCCAAGCCGAGCGCGAGGCCGCCGATCGACAGTGAAGCCAGCAAGCTCGTGATGTTCACGCCGAGGTTTTGCGCCGTCACCAGAATCGCCACCACCACGATGAACGCCTTGGCGCTGTTGCGAATCAGCGGGAACACATGCTGGTCGAGCGGATGCGCACTGTCGCGCGCGGCCCGCTCCTTCCACACATCCATGAAGACATCCACGCACCGCAGCGCGACGTAGGTGAGCGAGACCGCCACCACCAGCTTGAGGCCCTTGGACAGCACCGCCTCCATCCAGTCCGGCCAGGTGAAAATGCGAAGGCCGATGTGCAGCAAAATGACAAATGCCACCACCTTCACCGGCCCCGCCGCCAGCTTGAGCAATCGATCCGCGGCCACGGTCTGCGTCCCCGCCACCAAGCGCTGGAGAACCACACGGACCAAAAAATTGATCAGCCACGAAACGAAAAACGCCCCCGCCACATAAATCAGAAACGCCACATACTGCCACAGCGGCCGCCCCAGCAGCGCGCTTTGCAACGCCGCGACGCCATCCAGCCCAAACGTCACCGGCTCCGGGACAAACACGAAGCCCGCCGGAATTGCGGCGCGCGCCGGGGCATTCGTCGTCCCCGCTGCCGCCGGGGCGGAAGCCGCAGAATTCGTCTGGGCGCTTGCCCACACGGACCAAAACAAACATGCCAGCAACGCCAGCAAACCCGCGTAAAACAGCGTCGTGAACTTCGGTCTCATACTTTCCAAATCATCCGGACAAATCCGCACTCAGAAGGCGCGCGGCAAAAGGTGGGGCAGGCATCCCTGCCTGCCAGTTCAAGGGGCATCCGTGCCCCGTGTTCCCGGTTCCTGCGCGCCACGCCGCCGCGAGAAACGGGCGGCAGGATGCCGCCCAAACCGGCAGGCTGGAAGCCCGCCCCACGAACTCGCCGTGAGCGGGCGGGACGCCCGCGCTCCGATCACCTCGCCGCACCTCATCCCCCCGCCACGATCTTCACAATCTCCAACCGGTCCCCCGCCACCACTCGGCGCGCGGCGAACTCCGACGGCGCGACCGCCTCGCCATTGTGTTCCACCACGACACTGCGCGGCAGCAGCCCGTGTGCGACGAGAAATTCCTCCAGCGTCGCCGGCAACTGCGCCGCGACCTTCTCCCCGTTGGCGATGACAAACATGGCTTCCATTTTCCACCCATCCGCGCAACCAAACCGCCGCTTCGCAAAACCATTTCCATCCCACACTCCACTTCGCTCACACGCTCACACGTTCACCCTTCCCGCAACGCGGCATCCCAATCCTTCCACACCGGCTCATAGCCCAGCCGCCGGAGCAGCGCCGCGATCTCCGCCGGCGAGCGATCATCCGCGATCTCGAACTGTCCCGTCGCGTTCGTGCTGCGGCCCGTGACCGGCGCCCATTCGCTCGAGTTCGCCGCCAGTTCCACGATGCGCCCGCGCTCCGTGTGATGCAGCTTTTCCTTCCCTGCGCCCGTGTAACCGCCCGGCTCCGTGTGACTGCCCGCGCTCATCAGCGTGATGCCCAGTGGGATTAAACCATCGCGCAACCGCGCCGGCTCGCGCGTCGAGAGCACCAGCCCCACGTCCGGCAGAAAAATGCGAAACGCCGCGATCAACTGCGCCAGTTCGCGATCCGCCAGATGCGTCAGCGGTTGAAATTCCCCCGCACACGGACGCAGCCGCGGCAGCGACACCGTCACCTGCGCCTTCCAGCAATGCCGCAGCAGATACGCCGCGTGCGCCGCCACCGCAATCGCCTCACGCCGCCAGTCGGACAACCCCAGCAACGCGCCGATGCCCAGCCGCCGGAAGCCCGCCGCCGCCGCGCGCTCGGGCGTTTCGAGCCGCCAGTCGAAATTCCGCTTCGGCCCCGCGGTGTGCAGTTCCGCATACACCGCGCGGTCGTACGTTTCCTGATACACCACCAGCCCCTCGGCCCCGGCCTCCACCATCGGCCGGTAATCCGCCGTCTCCATCGGCCCAACCTCCAGCGAGATCGACGGCACCTCGGCGTGCAGCGCGCGCACCACGTCGGCCAGGTAGCCATTCGAGACAAATTTCGGATGCTCACCCGCGACGAGCAGAATGTTCCGAAACCCGTCCGCCGCCAGCGCCCGCGCCTCGCGCAGCACCTCCGCCACCGACAGCGTCACGCGCAAAATCGCGTTGTCCCGCGAGAAGCCGCAGTACTGGCAGTTGTTGATGCACTCGTTGGAAAGATAGAGCGGCGCGAACAAGCGGATCACCCGCCCGAATCTCTGCCGCGTAATCGCCTGCGACCGCCGGCTGAGCGCTTCGAGTTGTTCGCCCGCCGCCGGCGAAATCAGCCGCGCAAAATCCGCCAGCCCCAGCCCCGTCGGCCGCGCCAGCGTCTCGCGCACCGCGCCCGCAGACGCGCGCCCGGACAGCGACACCAGCGCGTCCAGCGGCAGTTCATTGAATTCGGCGACAAAGCTCATGCAGAAAAAACTAACGTCCCGGAATCGGAACGCGCGAAACTAAACAACGCCCCCGGCGGGTCAAGCAGCGCGCCGAAGAGCGCGGCAGATCCGCTTGGAGTTTGGACATTTCTCGAGGAGCGCGGACGGTCCCCGCCCGCAGCGGCACCCAACTCGCAAAGAGGCCGGGATATTTCCGAGGCGGTCTCTCGCGTGCGCACGCGCTGCGACCGGGGACCGGTCGCGCTCCGGCGGTGGCGCGCGGATCATTGCCGAACGAAAAAGCCCAACTCCACGCGGCAGAGCGCCTCCCGAGGAGCGCGGCTGTGTCCGCCGAGGACCAACCGCAGCGGCCCCAAAACCTCGTGGGCACCCGCTGACATCGGAGGCATCCCCCGCCGCCAACCTGCTGCGGCTGGTGCGGCGCGCGAGGATTCTGGCGCGGCCCTGGCCGCGAGCCGACGACCAAAAAACTGTCGCCAACGCTTTGTTCTTCGTCCCGGAGGGACTCCGCAGGAGATTAGCCGGGGGCAAGCACGCGCAGCGGGCGTGGCCCCCGGTTGCGCGCCCGAATCGGCCATGCCCCGGCGGGGCATCGAAGAAATCTTTGGCGGCGTTCTCTCCGTGGAATGCCCGCCACCACTCGCCGCTTCGGCCCATTTTCTTCGATGCCCCGTTGGGGCACGGAGCCAACCAACCCCGTTTCCGGGGGCGGCGTCCGCTGGGGCGGACTTGCCCCCGGCTAATCTCCTCCGGCATCCCTCCGGGACGGGAACCAGGCGATCCAGCCCACAGCGCGCACGCAGTGCGGAGGTGGTCAGAATACTCGGCCGCGCTGTATTACAACTCTGCAAATTCCTCTCGCGCCGCGTGGATTTTTCCCGGAGCGCGGCTGTGTGCGCGGAGCACCAGCCGCCGCGGGTTGGCCGCACGGAACGCCTCTGAATCCACCGGGCGCTTCCGAAATTTCGGGACCGCTGCGGCTGGTCCTCGACGAACACAGCCGCGCTCCACGGCCCGCGCTCCTGCCCCGCCTCACACCTGCGCCAGCGTGTGCGTGAGATACGGCAGCAACTGCTTCTTGCGCGACACCACTCCGGCCAGTTCGAACACTCCCTCTTCGATTTTCGGATAATCAATCCGCGCCACAAACTCGTCCGGGCCGCTCACCAGCAGCAGCGAGGACTGCATCACCACGTCGGTGACCAGCAGCGTGGAGAAGTAATAGTCGCGGCTGCGGCGATACTGGTGCAGCGCGTCCAGCACCTCCTGCTTGCGTTTCCAGAACTGGTCGAAGCCGATCTCCTCGATCTGCGCCACGCTGAATTTGCGCACGCCCTCCTCGTATTCCTTGCAATCCGTCGTGATCGCCTGCGGCGCAGGCTTCGAGGTGAGCAGCGAGCCCGAGGCGAAAAGTTTGTCGGTAAACTCCGCGGCGTTCACCCCGGCGATGGTTTCGAGCTTCTCCAAAATCTCCGCGTCCCGCGCGGTGGTCGTCGGCGACGTGAGATTCAAAGTGTCGGAGACCAGGCCCGCCAGCAGCAGCCCGGCAATCGACGGCGGCAGCGTCACGCCGTAACGGAAGAAGCAATCCGCCACGATGGTGCTGGTCGAGCCGACCGGCTCGTTGCGGAACAAAATCGGCCGCGCCGTCGCCAACGAGCCGATGCGGTGATGGTCGATGATCTCGATGATGTCCACGAGTTCGGCCCCGGCGACCGCCTGCGACAGCTCGTTGTGATCGACCAGGATGAGCTGGCGGTCGGTCGGCTTGAGCAGGTCGGACTTGGCGAGAATGCCGACCACGCGGTGCTCGGCATCGACCACGGGGAAGGCGGAAAACGAGGATTGCGCGGCCACGCGCTGGATCGCGGCCAGATTTTCATCCTCGCGGAAGGTCAGATATTTTTCGTTCAAAACATGGTCCACCGTCACGGCGGCACGGGCGAGCATCGCGGTGGTGGCCGTGTCGTGCGGGCACTGGATCAGGCTGACTTCATTGCGTTTCGCCTCGGTGAAAACATCCGATTCGATGGGCATCCCGCCCGTCACCACAAGCACGCGCACGCGGCCGAAGATCGCGCGCATCTGGATGTCGCGCCGGTCACCGACCACGACGACGAGTTTTTCCGCCGGGTAATTGGCCAACCGTTTGCCGAACGACTCCTCGCTCATCGCGCCGATCATCAGGATGAGGTCCTCCTCTTTTTCCGCCTCGATGCCGAAGAGCATCGTGCCGCCGAGCGTGCGCGCCAGCCGCCGGACCGAGCAGACCACCCGGCGTGAATCGAACACGCGCGAACTCGAGGAGAAGAAGAACTTGCTGATCTTGAAGAGCGAGATCAGGCCGCGGCAGGTGCGGTCGGCGTTGAGCACGGGCAACACGCGGATGGCGCGCTCGTCCATCAGTTCCAGCGCCTCGGCCACAGTGTTCTGCGCGTTCACGCTGACCACGCGGGTCTGCATCACGTCGCGCACCTTGGGTGAGACATCCGAGACGAAGCGCGGCGCGGGCACGCCGAAGGTCCGCAGCACAAAGTCGATGCGGTCATTGGTGTCGCCGCACCGGGCGGCGACGGCGCTCTCCATGCCGGTGCGCCGCTTGAACTCCGCGTACCCGATGGCGGAACAAATCGAATCCGTATCCGGATTGCGATGCCCGATGACAAAAATTTCACTCATGCAAAACGGTCGTTTTCCTGTGGTTTTCCGGCGGTGGAACCCTGTGCCCCCCGCGCCCTTCCCGGCGGAGAAAGCGCAAGCTTAGGAGCAAACGACCCGTGCGCAATCCGAAAGCCGGGAAGAGCCGGTCGCGTCGGGAAAAAGTCGGTCGGGGGAGTTCCAATGGCTCCAAAGGTAGGACTCGAACCTACAACCACACGGTTAACAGCCGCGTGCTCTACCATTGAGCTACTTTGGAAACCAGCTCGGACGAACGAACTATTTCGATCCGCACTACTCCTTGGCAAGAG
>BJHT01000353.1 GCA_014193395.1 Verrucomicrobiota bacterium | reverse complement strand
TCCTGGATGTTGATCTTGAACGTCTGGACCCGGTCGGGGTTCTCATCGGCTGGCACACCAAATCCAGAGTCTGGATCAGTCACATAGCCGTAGTGAACCAAGTCCGGCCCCGCATAGCCCTGCTTATAGGTCTTCCCCGGCCCGATATCATCCGGGTAAGGCGTGCCATACAGTTCGATCAGTGAGTTGGTGTAGGCGAGTTCCTGTCTGGCCACCCCGGCCGCGAAGTCCGCCAGCGAGTCTTCCTCGGATCGCATCAGGCGGGTCACATCCTTGGCGTCATCAAACGACAGCACCGCGTTGTTTAACGCGACCTTCGCGCGGGCAAAAACCTGCTCGAAATGCGTTTGCGGCTCCGCACCCACCACCGTGTTCGGATTGAGGTCAAACGCGAGGCTGCCCTGGGCCAGTCCCAACGGTGTCAGCCGGCCTTCCGCATTGTCCATCGCGGTCTGTAGCTCCGCTCCCGTGGTCACCAGTTCGCTCAGTTCCGGCACTGTGGTCCGGTCAATCTTCTGGATACCCTCGTGGGTCGGATCCGGATCCACGGTCGGGAGAATGGCGTTGCCGATGACCCAACTGACGAGGCTGCCCTGGCCGGTCCGAGAAGCCCATTGGTCAAGGCCCCATTCCCGGACCGGATTCTTATTGTCCGACAAGGTGCGGCTGGCATTCGTGCGCGAGGTGCGAAACGACTCCCAACCCGAGTTCTGACCGGGAAAATCCTTGCGCCAGGTCAGGTCAAAAACCTGCCGGCCCGTGCGCGCCACGGCGGCCGCGGCCGTCGCAAACTTTCGTTCATCGAGATAGTCCACCGCGACCGCCTTCCCGAGAATGGTGACAGCCTCGCTCCGGGGCACCCAGTCGAATTTATTGTTCAGCAACAGCGAGTAGTAGCCCTTAACCGCGGTCAGGTAGTGACCATAGGCATCCCCGTGACCTTGCGGGTACAGGACGGCCGCGTCGGCGGCGTTCACTGCACCGTCGGTGTTTTTGTCCAGGATGTTGTAATTGAGCGCGTAGATGACTTCTCCTGCATCTATGCCCCGGGTGTAGTTCCAGACAAACCGGTTATAGACCGGACCGGTGTTCACGCCCGGCTGCAGGAAGTCGTCCCGCCCGCGCAGCAGCCCCAGCTCCTCCTCCAGCAGTGACGGCACCTGGCCCTTGAAGGCGAACAGCGCCGTGGCGATGTCGCCATAGGTGTTGTCCTTGGTGCCGATGCCAATGGTCGGATTGGCGGCGTCCGCATACGCCTCATTACCGACCAGCATGTAGAGATCGTTCAGATAGCCGGCGGCCAGCAGCAAGGCATCATTGGCGGGACCGAAATTGATGTTGGCATCAATGCTCAGACCACGGCCGCGTCGGAGCACGGTCTCATAGATCTCAATCAGCCCGTAGTTGTTGATTGTCTCCATGTTCAGCGCGATGTCGCCCTCCCACCGTTTGCCGGCGGAGGTCAGGATGCTGGCATCCGTGTTCACGCTGTTATTGTAGAGATCGGTGACGCGTTGGCCGAACGGGTTGATCCCGGCCAGCACCCGCTTGATCCAACCCTCGATCAGTTGCGGCTCGGTCCATGCCGACCATGTGTCTTTGAGCGGGTGGGTCGCACTCTTGGGCCGATAGCGCATGACGATGTAGTTATCGACCAAGCCCTGAATGCCCGCCCCGCCCAGCGTATATCGGTTTACTCCTAAGCCGCTAGTGGTGAACAATGCCTGATACTTGCTCATGGTGGCATCGGTCACTGGATAAGTGCCATCCACGGGTGGATTGATCTTCCACTCGTACTCGTAGTCCTCGAAGCGGCCAGCCAAGTCCGCGTTGTGCTGGAGGGAAACCAGTTCACTCAGCGGGTTGGCGCTGGGCGTGATCTTTAGTTCGCCGGGGAAGAGACTGCCCCCAACCCGGAGGACATAGACCGAGACCGGATCACCGGGCGGCGTGAAGGCTCCGCCATTGCCGACGATCATTGTCACGTAACCTTGCCCGGGTCCGCTCGCGCTTAACGCATAGCTGTCCACCGCCGTGTCGTCGTCGCTGACCTCGGCCAGCACCCCGATGCCCACGGTGGTCGTGAGGTTCGAGTTCACGATGAACGTCCCGGGCACCTTTGGATTTTCGGAGAAAGTCTCCACGGTCGTCGTCAGGCCAGCCACGGCCGCGTCCCAGTTGTTTTTCCTGGCATCCCCGGTGGGACAGAGATCTTTCACCACTTTCAGGTCGCCGGGCAGGGAGTCGCCACGCAGCACATTCAACAGCACCCAATCATGCTGGCTGAAACCCTGCTCTATATATTCGCCCTTGAACACCAGTGACCCCTGTGGCCCACGGTTCGGATCGAAGAAGAAGCGTTGCGCCAGGTGCGGCGGGAGATTTGGAAAATAGGTCCGCCCTTGGTAAGAATCCTTACGCACACCGACGGGCAACTGATCCAAGCCGGCGGCACTGCTCGCCCGCAGGGCATAGGTCTTCTCCCGCGTTGGGTCATGCAGTACCACCGCCGGCTTCGGATCGGTGAGGCTGTTGGTTGCGATGGCCTGCTGATAGAGCAGTTGGACACTCGTCTGTCCGCGTACGGCGGGACGGTTGTTGCCGGCGGACATGAGGGTTTCGCCAAACGCCAGCTTCGGTGGGTCGCCGGGCCAGACCGGGCGATAGACAATGTCCAGCGCGGCCGTGTCTTTCGATCCGGGATCAGCCGTAGCATTGGCCGGACGCAGATAAGGAACAATGGTGCCCACGGCCGGCTGGCTGCTATTACCCGGCCAATAAAAACCGGCCTGCGTCTTATAGTAGAAGCGCATGGTAAAGCTATTGGCGGTCGTCGGTGGAGCGGCCAGGAACGGCGGGCGTCCCGTATAGGTCACCGTGGCGTTCCCCGCATACTGATTGGCGCTGGTAATCATCACGGGGGTTTGCGCCACCACGGTACCGCTGGCCACCACCGTCAGCGACAAGGTACATGTGACGGCCGCGCCGTCACCGATATCTGTGATCACCATGGTGTAAGTCGTGGCCGCGCTGGGGACGCTCGGTATTCCCGTCACTGTCAGGCCGCTAATGGTCAGGCCGCTTGGTAGAGCCGGGCTGCTGGCACCCAGCGTCATTACCAGTGATCCCGCGGGCCGGGAGACATGAAAGGTATTGGTGAAAGGCAAGCCTACGACGGCGGTTGCCGCATTCAGGGTGGTCGCGAAGCTGACCGTGGAGGCGTTAGCTGTTCCGGTGTACTTCCCGGCCTGCAATGAGGGCAGCCCGGCATGGACACCGCGCAGCACCCAGAACTGATCCTTCCGGTCCCGATAGGTGAAACTCTTGTAGGTGGAATACTTTGCTTTGTCAGAGTCGGATAACGACGCCCAACTCGTCGGGAGGTCCCCTGAGTTCGCGGACGGCTCGGTGTTGTAATTGACCTTGGTGATGGTGGCGCTGGCACCCACGCCGCTAGTGACATATTCCACCGGTTGCGGCAGGAAGGGCAGCGGCATGGGGGCCTGCAGCGGCTTGGAGCCGCTCTTGTCGCTCTGGTTGGCTCCCGCCTGCACGATGTAGTCAAATACGATGCCCACCGCCGGCTTCTCCCGGAGCACCTTGAAGGCCTTGAGCGCCGGGCGGCCATCGGACTCCGTGTAGTCGAGCAACACATACGGATCAGAGGAATAGGTGGTGCTGGCACCCGCGAGCACCGCCGGAGTCGTGGCCGCCGTCTTGTTCAAATCATCCCGCAGCGCATAGGCCTGCCCACCGAGCATGAGCGCGTGCTCCTCGTTCGGATTGTAGCCGGGGAGGTTGGGATAGTTCTGCACATAGATCGTCCCTTTCGCCGGCAGGCTGGGGAGGGCACCGCTGCCATCGTTGCTGGCCAGCACGATCTCGCTCGGGGCCGTGGGCCAGGCGAGGGTGTAGCGCCCGATGACGGCCGGCCAGTAGATGGCCTTGAACCCGTTGACCAGGGTCTTCACGCCACTGGAGGCGGCGTTGGCCGAACTGGGCCGGAACCACCAGACATCGAGGTTGTTGGTTCCGGGAATCGCGTTGACGGGGATGATGGCTCCCAGTTGCGCCGCGTCGAACCCGCTCACGAACGGGTCAATGTAGGCCCCCGGGTGAAAGGAGTTGCCGTTGGTCTGGAGAATGTAGCCGGGCAGGTACGTCTCACCCATGCCGGAACCCAGTTCGCCGCTGGGAGCGTTAATGCGATCGCCCACGTAGGCCGTCTGGGCAACATAGCGCCCGGCGGCCAAAATGGTTTGGGGAAGGCTCGACTCAGTTCGTGTCACCCCGCCGACGAAGGTCATGTGCTGATTGTTACCGCTGGTGTCCAAAGCCACGGCACCGCTGTCATCGAAGTTCAACTGCACCTGCAAACCCGCCGTTCCCGCCGGGTAGCTGCTCAGTTGCATATCCTGCTGCAATTGCGCCGGAGTCCGGGCGGTGGACCAAATCCGGAAGCTGTCGAGGGAGCCAATGAGTCCGCTGCCAATATAGTTATTCAGGGTGGCCGCGTTGTTCGGTGCGCCAACTCCGCTCACGGTGCCAACGGAAACGCCATTGAGATACACCGTCAGACTGGAGCTGGCCGCATCATACACCGAAGCCAGATGCGCCCACTGATTAAGCGGCAAAGGCTGGCTGGACTGGATTGAGTCGCGGGAACGAACGACCTTCAACCCGCCACCGGGCACATCACCCACCAGCCTGAACGCTCCGTTTGCGGCGGCAAAGGTGGTGTAGTCCCCAGGCGCGGCAAATACTTCCACCCCCGACCCGCCTCCGCCATTCCAATACGACAGCCGGATTGGGTAAGCACCCGCGGCGCTGAAGACGAAATTCGACAACGTGTCGCTATTGCCCCGGCCGTTGTTGAAACCACTCGACCAACCATTCACGGTGAGACTGAAACCGTCATCGCTGTTCACCCCGAACGTCCAGGTTCCAGGCGATGGAATCGTCACCAATCCCTTCGCTTCAATCGCCCAGTTGCCGGACGCGTTTCCCAAGCCAGGGAACGACACTCTGTTTTGGGTGAAGTTCCCACCACCACCATAAGTGATGTAAGGGCTGGTGGTTAAGAAGACACTGTTTTGACTGGTGGCCTCGGTCAACGCTCTTTCCGTATCGGCGATGCTGCCAAGGTTGAAGTTCGCTGTTACCACCTTGACCTGCCAACCCGGCGTGACTTCCATTCTCGCCAATGGGTTTAGCGATGCGCCAGGATTGGCCACCACCCCCACCCGTTCGCCAACGGCATCGCTAAATGACACTAGTTTTGCGTCCGGGACCTGCGCTTGCAGATTGATCCAACTTTCAATTGTGTAGCTGCCACCGTTGAAATAGTTGCCGGCGGGAAGCGTGCCATATCCCGTGCCATCGAGTTTGAGTTGGTTGCGATTCCAATTCCCCAGACTTTTCGCGATGGGACTGGGGAAGTTGCCGGCCTTCAGGTTCACATCCAGAAAGGAGAACACCCGTTCAAACGCCACGCGATCGCCCGCCGTGAACCGGAGCAACCCGCGATGTGACGGCTGGCTGGCCTCCAGAAACGTGTAATAGGCAAAGGTCTCGGTGAGCTTGCCGCGCGGGAAATCCAGCGCGTCCTGGTATTGGATGAACGGGGCATTGTCGTTGGGCAGCGGGACCGCTGTGAGTTTGGCCTCCGCTTCGGTGGCCACGAGCGGCCGGACGTAGTGGCTGTAGCGGCTCACGTCGGTGGGCCAGAGGAGTTTGTAGCGGGCATAGATCAGCGGCCAGCGCAGATTGGCCACCCCGGCTTCCATCCAATAGGAGAGCGCGTCGTTCTGGTTCGCTGTCTCCCGGGTCGCGTAGTATTCCACGCGGTCACTGCCGTTGACATTGTTGCGGTAGAGGAACGGCGGGGACCCGCTCAAGGATTGCTGCAGCGGTTCGGGATTCAGCGCTGCGTCACTGGTGGCGGCATCGGTATAGCCGCGAATCTTCTCGCCCAGCTCGGTCGTCAGATCGCTGGGATACGGTTGCTGGCGAATATCCACGATTTCGTAACCCAGATGCCGCCGGGTGGTGCCGCTGACGGTATCGCCCAGCAATTCGAGGAAGATCCGGCCTTCGGTGTTGTAAGCATGGATCTGTCCCTGTTCATACCACAGGGTGCGCAACTCCTTGAGTACGGCGAAAGATCCATCTCCGTCCGTGATGGCGGACTGGCCGATCGCGACAAATTCACTGGCCACTTTCTGCGGCACGACGGTGTTGTAAACGATGTTAACCGCTCCGATTCGGGTAGCGGGTACATCGACGGGCTTTCCGGTCGGCTGGAAGGTCTTCTCCGTCCAGAAGATGCTCCGCGGAGTCTTGGCCGCGGCGCCGGAGATCACGGAGGTGGTATTGGTGAGAATATAATAGATTCCACCGAGGTTGGTATAATTGACACCGGCCGTGCCAGCGGGCGCGGTAGCCGATCCCTGCGCCTTGAACCAGGTGATCGGCACCGGACCCGCCTGGGTGGCGAAGACATTGTTCGCGTGCTGGCTCCAATAATACCGCACCGCTCCATAGGTGTTTAAGGTATAAGCCGTCACGAACGGCTCGGCTCGCCAATAATCTGCGGTGGCTGTCGTGCCGGCTTCCGTGGTGCCGGGCGGAGTGATGATGGAACCAAAGTAGGCGGACACCTGCCGGGAGTAGAATGGCGCGCCGACCTGCGCCGCCCGCAGAATCTTATCAACGCTGGCACCATTGGTGCTCCAGGTCAGTCCTATATTGGCGGCGTTCGCAGCATAACTGGCGCTGACGTTAAGGTTCGCCGGGGTGGCCGGATGGGTGATCGCACTAAAAGGGAGGAAGCCACGGAACTGAGTGCTGTTCGCTGGTGGAAACGTGCCCCCGTTCTGCCGCCAATTGACGCCATGCCCGGTGGTGGAATAAAGGGAGGAAGTCGCATCAATCTGCTGGGCCACGGTGGAACGGGCGAACAGTGCGAGCAGGGCCGGGATTAGGAGTAAGCGTTTCATAAGGCGGGCAAGTCAGGGGTGGCGGTGGTCGGCGAGGGGGAGAGACGGGGAGAGGGCGGGAGTGAGTGGTGGGAAACGTTCAACATCCAACGTTCAACGCTGAACGCCCAATTCGGAAATCCGGGATGGACTGCGTCGAAGAGCTGGTGCGAGTATTCTCCGGCGGTCAGGCCGGGCCCTGCTGTTTGCCGCCATTCGTTTAAGTTGAACGGCAAGGGTGTACGAGAGTTCTCACAATTGAACGTTGAACATTGAACGTTGAACATTGAACTCTGA
>BJHT01000352.1 GCA_014193395.1 Verrucomicrobiota bacterium | reverse complement strand
CGGCATGCGGTGGTCGGTCCGCGGTGCCAACGCCATCCTCGCGCTCCGCACCTGTCTGCTCTCCGACCGCTTCGAAGATTTCTGGGCTTCCCGCTCGTAGCCCCCACTTTTATCTCGTACACCCGTTTCCCAATCGCATCAGCCCATCATGGTCCTTCAGAAAATTCGCACCGCCGCCGTTCTCCTCCTGCTGTGTTCCGCAGCGTTGCCTGCCGCCGTCGCCGCGCCCGCGCCGCCCGCGTCCGCAGCCCCGCCCGCCCCTTCCGCCTCCCCAGCCGCCATCACTTTTTTCGAGGAAAAAATCCGCCCCGTCCTCGCCGAGCAATGTTTCAAATGCCATTCCGCCAAGGCCACCAAGCTCAAGGGTGGCCTGCGCCTCGACACCCGCGCGGGTCTGCTCAAGGGGGGTGACACCGGCCCGGCCGTCACGCCCGCTGAACCCGGCGGCGGCCTGCTCCTCAAATCCATCCGCCACACCGACAAAGACCTGAAGATGCCGCCCGAGACCAAGCTGCCGGACGACGTCATCGCCCATTTCGAGAAGTGGGTGAAAGCCGGCGCGGCCTTCCCCGAAACGCCTGCGCTGGCCGACAAATCCAAGGACGCCAAACCGTGGTGGGACGCCGTGGCGGAAAAAGAGTTGCTCCCTGCCGACCGCGCGATCCCGCAGGTCGTGGATCATTACGTCGCCGCAAAACTCGCGCGCCAAAAAATCCAGCCCGCCCCGCTCGCGAGCGACGCCAATCTCATCCGCCGCCTCACGCTCGATCTCGCCGGACGCATCCCCACGGCGGCGGAAGTGCGCGAGTTCACCGCGGCCACCGGCGCGGACAAACGCGAGCGCCTCGTCGAGCGGCTCCTCCATTCACCCGGCTTCGCGCGACATCAGGTGACGGAATTCGACTGGCTGCTCACCGAGGGCCAGAGCAGCGGACTGCGCGAATACCTGGCGCAGGCGTTCAAGGAAAACCGCCGCTGGGATCAGATCTTCAAGGACGTGCTCGCCGGCGATCCGCAGCGACCCGACGCCAAAGGCGCGGACGCCTTTCTGAAATCGCGCGCCAAGGACCTCGACCGCCTCGCCAACGACGTGAGCATCCGCTTCTTCGGCGTGAACATCAGTTGCGCGCAATGCCACGATCACCCGCTCGTGCCGTCGTGGAAGCAGGATCATTACTACGGCATGAAGTCCTTCTTCAGCCGCACCTACGAGGCCGGCGAGTTCGTCGGCGAACGCGAGTACGGCACGATCAGCTTCAAGACCGTCGTCGGCGAGACCAAGACGGCGCGCCTGATGTTCCTGAGCGGCGACGCGGTCGAGGAACCGCCCGACCGCGAGCCGACCGACGCGGAAAAGAAGGAGGAAAAACGCCGCAGCGAAGAGACCAAGAAAAGCAAAACCCCGCCGCCCGCGCCGAAATTCAGCCGCCGCGCGCAACTCGTCGCCGCCGGCCTGAAGCCCGGCAACGAGGGCTTCTTCGCCCGCGCCATCGTGAACCAAATCTGGAACCGCCTCCTTGGCCACGGCCTCGTGATGCCCGTGGACCAGTTGCACGGGCAAAACGTCCCGAGCCATCCCGAGCTGCTCCAATGGCTCGCGCGCGATCTCGTCGCGCACCACTACGACCAGCGCCGGCTCCTCCGCGGCCTCGCGTTGAGCGACGCCTACGCGCGCAGCAGCCAGTGGGGCGAAGGCGCGCGCCCCGAGCCGGGCCTGTTCGCCGTGGCGCAGCCGCGCGCGCTCACGCCGCAGCAACTCGGCGCCGCGCTGCACGTCGCCGTCACCAGTCCCGCGGCGTTCCAGCGCAACGCCAAGCCCGAGGATTTCGAGAAATTCATCGACCAGTTGGAACGCACCGGCGGCGGCTGGACCAGTTCCCTCGAACGCCCCGGCGATGATTTCCAAGTGGGCGTGGATGAAGCGCTCTACTTCAGCAACAGCGACCGCGTGCAGCGCGAACTCCTCGCCGATTCCAGCGACCGCCTCCTCAAGCCCCTGCTCGAATTGAAAGACAACCGCGAACTCGCCGCCGCCGCGGTGTGGAACATCCTCTCCCGCCCGCACGCCGATCACGAAACCAAGCTCCTCACCGACTACCTCGACCAACGCAGCGACCGCCCCACCGACGCCGTCCGCCAGCTCGTCTGGGCGCTGCTGACCAGCACGGAGTTTCGGTTTAATCACTGAGAAAATGTCGTCGCGAAACTCCAACGCAGGCTCCCAGTCCAGCGCAGAATCTCAAAGGGATTCCGGCCTCCAGCGCGGGGGCTTGAATTCGGGGTGGCGACAGCTTGTCGCCACAGGCCGGATGGCGACAAGCTGTCGCCACCCCGGGATGTTGAACCGAGAACGGCGAACGTGCGTGGACAGTGTGGGGACAGCCCGCTCGAAATCGGGGTGGCGACGGCTCGTCGCCACAGGTTGGAAGGCGACAAGCTGTCGCCACCCCACCCAGGGTAGCTCGTTCCTCGCAACCCTGGGCTGGAGGCCACAATCCCGTTGGGATTGCCAAGGTCAGCGCAGCGACACGACGACCGAAGTCGCGCCATTGCTCCCGCCGCGTTCTTGCGGCTTATTGGCCTCCGATCATGAGCACACTGACCATCCAGCTACCGGATTCTCTCCACGGCAAACTTCGCGAGCTTGCCGACGCCGACGGCACCTCCGTGGAGCAATTGGTCGCCGCCGCCGCTGGCGAGAAGCTCGCGGCGATGCTCGAAGGTGCTGCGTATCTTCGCCGCGAGGCAGCGCTGGGTTCCCGCACGGAGTTCGAGCGCGTGCTCGCCAAGGTTCCGCAGGGGCCGCCGGAGCCATACGACGCGCTGGAATGACGGCTCGCTGCGCAGCTCCGGGCGCAACCCCGTTGGGATTGCCGGGGCCAATGCAGCCACTGCCCGCCAGCGCCGGAGGCGCGACAGAGAGTAGCCCACGGCGTGAGCCGTGGGTTGCAGTCAGGAGTGCTCGCAAGCCCCGTCAGGGGCGGCAGAAAACGTCGCGAGCGGACGGTTCGTTCTGTCGCCTCTGCCGGGGCTTTTCCATTTTCATTCGCTTCACCCACGGCTCACGCCGTGGGCTATTCTCTTCCGCCGCGCCGCGGCTATTCTGAGAACACATTTTAGCCCAGCCCAAACTCACATTTTATGAACCCCCACTTCTGCAACTCCTCCGAACACGACCTGAGCCGCCGCGCCTTCCTCCGCACGCTCGGCGCGGGCACGGGCTTGGCCGCCACCGGTATTGGCGCGGTGCATTCCTTCGCCGCACCGGCGTTGAACGACACGCTCAAGGCGGGCGGCAAGAGCGTCATCCTGCTCTGGCTGGCCGGCGGCGCGAGCCAGTTGGAGACGTGGGATCCGAAGCCGGGCCGGCCCACGGGCGGGCCGTTTGCGGACATTCCCACCTCGGTGCCCGGCGTTCACATCAGCGAGTTGATGCCGCAGATGGCGAAGCGCATGAAGGACATCTGCGTCATCCGCGGACTCAACACCAAGAACGGCGACCACGGCGGCGGCGCGCAGCTCATGATGCGCGGGCGCCAGGACGAGGCCGGCCTGCGTTACCCGGACATGGGTGCGGTGCTGGCGCGCGAACTGGGCCGCGCGGACAGCAAGGTGCCGGATTACGTGTCGTTTTACACCGCGCAGGAAGGGCGCGACTTCTCGCGGCAAGGCTCGAGTTTTCTCGGCGCGCGTTACGCCCCGATGAAGCTCTCGGACAGCATGACGCCGCCCAATCTGAAGCGGCTGGAATCCATCACCGAACTGGATCACCACGCACGCGCGGAAATGCAGCAATTGCTCAGCCGCCAGTTCATCGCCGGGCACGGCACGGGCGCGGTGAAGAGCCACGCCAACGCCTACGCGCGCGTCCACGGCCTGATGAGCAGCGAGACGCTCTTCGACATCACGCGCGAGCCGGCAAAGGTGCGCGAGGCCTACGGGCCGACGCTCTTCGGCGAGCAGGCGTTGCTGGCGCGGCGCATGGTCGAGGCGGGCGTGCCGTTCGTGCGCGTGAGCCGCGCGTGGTGGGACAGCCACGGGCAGAACTTCGAGACGCATCAGGAAATGGTGCCCGAGCTGGACCGCGTAATGGCGGCGCTGCTCGACGACCTGAAACAGCGCGGCCTGCTCGAACGCACGCTGGTGCTGGCCGTGGGCGAGTTCGGACGCACGCCGACGATCAACGCCAGCCTCGGCCGCGATCACTTCGCCAACGCGTGGAGCGCGGCGCTGTTCGGCTGCGGCATCAAGGGCGGCGCGGTCTTCGGCAAAACGGACAAGGACGGTGCGACGGTCATCGAGGATCAGGTCGGCGCAGGCGAACTCTTCGCCACCGTGCTTGCCGGCGTTGGCGTAAATCCCAAGAAGGAATACCACGTCGGCGCACGCCCCATCCCGCTGGTGAACCCCGGCATCAAGCCGATTGCGCAGGTGCTGGTGTGATCTACCCCTTCGACTTTTCACGCTTTAACCTTTCAACGCTTCGCCCCCATGCCCACCCCCACCAAGTTCAAATCCACCAAGGACATTTCCCGCAAAGACATCCTCTTCTGCGTCGCGCGCGTGCCGGGGACGCGGCAGGTGTTCGTCGGCAGTTCGGATGGCAACGTGCATCTTCTCGATCTCGCGGCGGACAAGCCGGAATCGGTCGCGATGGAAGGCCATCGCGGCTACGTGACCGGTGTGGCGCTCGCGGCCAAGCAGCTCGTGTCGGGCGCTTACGACGGCCAGCTCATCTGGTGGGACGCCGCCACGCGCGCGAAGGTGCGCGGCTTCAAGGCCCATGACCGCTGGATTCGCGGCGTGGTGGCGACGCGCGATGGCAGCCTCGTCGCCAGCGTGGCGGACGACATGGTCTGCCGCGTTTGGGAGGCGGCGAACGGAAAGCTGAAGCACGAACTGCGCGGCCATGCGCCGATGACGCCGCATCATTTCAGTTCAATGCTCTACGCCGCCGCGTTCTCGGCGGACGGCGCGCTGCTCGCGACCGGCGACAAGGTCGGCCACGTCGTCGTGTGGGACGTGGCGACGGGCAAACCGCTGAACACGCTCGAAGTGCCGGAGGTTTACACCTGGGACCCGAAGGCGCGCATTCACTCGATCGGCGGCATTCGCTCGCTCGCGTTTTCGCCGGATGGCGCGCTGCTGGCGGTCGGGGGCATGGGTAAGGTCGGCAACATCGACCATCTCGAAGGCAAGGCGCGCGTCGAGGTTTTCAACTGGCGCAAACAGGAGCGCGTCGCCGAATTCATCGCCGACAAAGCCAAGGGCCTCGTCGCGCATCTCGCGTTTCATCCCGGCGGCGACTGGCTCATGGGCACCGGCGGCGACGGCAAGGGATTGCTGCTGTTCCTCGACGTGGCGACGAAGAAAATCCTCCGCGAAGACACGCTGCCGATGCACACGCACAAATTTCTGCTGGAGGAAAGCGGCGACCGCTTCTACGCCGTCGGCCACAACAAGCTGATGGTGTGGGAAGCGGTGGCGTGACGGCTGGGGTGGCGACAGCTTGTCGCCTGCCAGCTTGCGGCGACAAGCTGTCGCCGCCCCATCTGGAGCTCTGGATTTCTCGCGCCCGCGGTGACGAAAACCGGCGTTGCTCCGTCCAACGCCGTCCTTCGCCGGTCCGTTGCGTTCCTCGCATGTTCGTAACGGGCGCGTTGGATGCCAAAAATCGCATTAATGAAAATCCGATCCTTGCTACGCGCAATCGCCCTCGCCGTTGCCGCCGCCGTCTTGCTCCCCGTCACCGCGTCCGCATTTCTCGACGGCCCCGGCGGCCCCAGCCCGCATGACAATTTCCACCTGCTCGTCGTGCGCCCCGGCGATTTCCGCAGCGCGCCCACGGCTCCGCCCGCGACGCCGTCCGCCGCCAAGCCCGAGCTGCTCCGCGACAAAGGCGCGCAACTCGACGGCACCGCGCTCCCACTCGCCAAACCCGTCGTCGCACCGCTGCAGATCAAGCACGCCGGCCGCTACGCGATTTGGCTGCGCGTCGGCGTGACCAAGGGTTTCTCCGCGCCGTTGAACGTCACGCTCACGTCCGCGGCCGCCGCGCAAAACGCCAAGCCTCTCCTCGAAACCCTTATCGCCGACGGCTCCGGCTCGGTGAAACTCGGCGGCCCCGACGCCTTCAAGGCCTACGCAAAACAGGCCACCAGCAGCGGTGTTTACAAAGAAGTCGCCATCGAAGGCGGCGGCAAAAACGATCCCACCCGCATCGGCAAAACCACCACCGACGATCTCGATCTCGAACTCAAAGACCTCAAAGGTCAGATTGCCGGCGCACGCACTGCGGACGACTGGGTCAGCGCCAGCCGCCTCGAACAACTCGTCGATGCCCGCCCGTTTTACTGGTGGCACGCCGGCACGCTCGAACTCGCCCCCGGCGAATATCAACTCGCGCTCGGCCCGACCAGCCGCGTGAAATCCGACACCGCGCTGCTCGACGCTGCGCTGCTCACCACGGCCGACAAGCTCACGTATCCCTACATCGGCGACCTCAACGCCCCGCGCGCGAGCTATCTCCGTTTCCGCATCGACCGACTGCCAAAAGCCGGCCTGAAAATCAGCGCGGGCATGCGCATCCATTCCGATCCGTGGTCCACGCCTGTCGCCTGGCTGAATCCGGCGCGTCTCCACGCCAAGACCGCCGAGGCGCACCTTCAGCCCGGTTTCACGCGCTGGTATCGCCTGCAGGACATCGAGCGCGCCCCGGCTTTTGGCGCTGCTCAGGCGCACCTGTCCCTCACGATCAACGGCGCCGCGAAAGCCGCTGCCGACCTCGCGGGCGCGACGCAGTTCGCCGTTTTCCCGCATCAGGACAATGTCCTGCGCGAGATCGACTGGCACGAACCCGAGGGCCTCCACATCTCGCTCGCGACCGATTTCGAGACGCATCTCCACCAGTTGCGCACGCTGCGTGAACACGCCCGCGAGCATTACGACTTCGCCCTGCGCGCGACCGGCGAGCAGCTTTTTCCGCTCACGCGCGGCGATCTTTATTTCGGCAACGGCTGGGGCAACGCCACCGGCGAGTGCGCGGATTACATGAACAAAACCCTGCGCCTGCTCGGCATGAACTCCGTCAGCGCCGGCTATGAAAACGTGAAATTCCGCCAGCTCTACGGCTGGTCGAGCCAGGGCGGACACTACTGGCCGCCGGCGTTTCTGCCCTTTGATGAAGCCGATGCGAAACGCAAATACGACGCGCACTACCGCGACTTTTTCTCGAAGTCCCGCGACTTCTACGCGGGCACCACGACCTTTCAGATCGCGG
>BJHT01000351.1 GCA_014193395.1 Verrucomicrobiota bacterium | reverse complement strand
CGGTGGTGGGGAGGACGGCGGCTCCGGTGAAAGCACGGGGGAAAGGGAAGAAGGATGGCCACGGTTCGTTGGGATTGTTTTCCGCGAGTGAGTCGGCGGGCGCGGTCGGCGTAGCGGGCGGGGGCGTTGGCGGTGGCGGGCAGGGCAGGGCGGGGGAGGCGGTGGTGCCGGACGCGTTGCATTGGGCGCAGGCGAAAATGTATGCGGCGATGCTGGTGCGGCAGCGGGGGCTGGCGGTGGTGGGCGTGCAGCTTTCCTATCTCGATCTGGCGACGGACGCGGTGACGGAGTTTCGTGAGACATTTTCCGCAGTGGAGTTGCGGGCGCTGTTCGAGGCGGTCGCGGGCGAGTATCTCGTGTGGGCGCAGCGGCAGTGGGTGTGGTGGCGCACGCGCGATGCGTCGATCACGACGCTGGAGTTTCCGCACGCGGGTTTTCGTCCGGGGCAACGCGAACTGGCGGTGGCGGTGTATCGCACGATTCGCGATGGCGGGCGGTTGTTTGCGTTGGCGCCGACGGGGATTGGGAAAACCATCTCGGTGCTGTTTCCGGCGGCCAAGGCGCTGGGTGAGGGGCGGGTGGAGAAGATTTTTTATCTCACGGCGAAGACGGTCGGGCGCGCGGTGGCGGAGCAGGCGCTGGCGGATTTGCGCGCGAAGGGGTTGCGGCTGCGCGCGGTGACGCTGACGGCGCGCGACAAGGTGTGCGTGAGCGATGGCCGGCCGTGCGACGTGAAGACGTGTCCGCGGGCGGTGGGGTATCACGACCGCGTGAAGCCGGCGCTGGTCGCGGCGCTGGCGTGCGAGGCGCTGGATCGCGAGGCGCTCGCGGGAATCGCGGCGCAGCATCACGTGTGTGCGTTCGCGCTGGCGCTGGATGCGTCGCGGTGGGCGGATGTGATCATCGGGGATTACAACCATGTGTTCGATCCGAGCGCGTATTTGCGGGAGCATTTTGGGGGCGAGGGGCGCGAGTTTTTGTTTCTGATCGACGAGGCGCACAACCTGATCGACCGGGCGCGCGAGATGTTTTCTGCGGAACTGACGGCGGCGGAAATTGTCGCTGTGCGGCGCGCGGTGAAGGCGGCGCTGCCGGCGTGTGGGCGGGCGTTGGGCGCGTTGCAGCGTGCGTTTGCCGCGCCGTTGCTGCCGGCGGGTGCGGAGACGTCGTCGTCGGGGGAACTGGTGAGTCACGCGGCGCCGGGGGAATGGGTGCCGCTGGTGGAGCGGTTTCAGCAGGAGGCGGAACGCTGGCTCGCGCAGAACGAGCCGACGCCGTGGCGCGAGGCGCTGACGCAGTTGTATTTTCGCGCGAACGCGTTCGTGCGGACGGTGGCGGGGTTCGATGAGCGGTTCGTGACGATTTTCACGCCGGGCACGGACGCGCGGCTGCGGCTGTTCTGTCTCGATCCGTCGCGGTTGATCGCGGAGGCGCTGGAGCGCGGGCGGGCGGCGGTGTTTTTCTCAGCGACGCTGACGCCGCTGGAGTTTTTCCGGGATTCACTCGGGGGCGAATTGGGGGATCGGCTGGTGCAACTGGCGTCGCCGTTTCCGCCGGAGAATCTGGCGGTGCGGGTGGAGACGGGGATCGCGACGGATTTCAAGCAGCGGGAGTCCACGTATGACGCGGTGGTCGCGGCGCTGCGGCAGTTCGTGGGGGAGCGGCCGGGAAACTATCTCGTGTATTTTTCCTCCTACAAATATCTCGCGGCGGTGACGGAACGCTGGCGCGAATGCGAGCCGGCGGTGCGCTTGCTGGTGCAGACTTCGGGCATGGGCGAGGCCGAACGGGCGGCGTTTCTGGCGCAATTCCAAGCGGACAATGCGGGGACGCTGGTGGGCTGCGCGGTGCTGGGCGGGGTGTTCGGCGAAGGGATCGATCTGGTCGGAGAGCGGTTGATCGGCGTGGCGGTGGTGGGCGTGGGCCTGCCGCAGGTGTGTTTGGAGCGCGACTTGATCCGGCAGTTTTACGCGACACGCGGCGGGCGGGGTTTTGAATTCGCGTATCAGTTCCCCGGCATGAACCGTGTGCTCCAGGCGGCAGGCCGCGTAATCCGCAGCGAGACCGACCGCGGGGCGGTGCTGCTCATCGACGCGCGGTTCGCGCAGCGGCGGTATTGGGAGCTGTTCCCGCCGTGGTGGATGAGGAGGGAAGAGTAATTAGTGATTAGTGATTATTTGGAGAATGCGCGAGGTTTCCTATTACTGACTCCTGACTTCTGGCTTCTGACTCCTAGCTCCTGACTCCTAGCTCCTGACTCCTGACAGGCTGGAACTTTCGCGACGGGTGTGTGGAGGGGGAAGCCGGATGGGAGGGCGCATCCGGCGACACGCGAGGGCGCGTGTGCTCCCCCCTCACGGTCGCACCAAGATTGCGCGGTAGAAACGGCGCGGCTCGTCGTCCGGCACGGTGTGGGTGAATTCCAGCGTACCGGTGGTGTTGGTGCGGACCCCGAGGGTCGCCCAGGTCAGCAGATTGGTGGAGAAATGGAGTTCGAACCGCTGGCCCAGATCGTGGCTGGTGAGGACAATTCGGGCGACTGCGCCTGGGAGAATCTGCGGGGCGTCCAGCCGCAACAAGCCCGGTGAGTTGACTGTCACTGTCACGGTCGCCGTGCTGGTGCCGCCGGCACCGTCCGAGATGGTGTAGGTGAAGGTGTCTAGCCCCATGAAGTTCGTCAGTGGCGTGTAGCGGAGGGTGCCGTCGCCGTTGGGAGAGACGAGGCCGCCGCCGGGTTGGGTGAAGGACACAATGGAGAGCGGTTGGCCGTTTTGCACCGTGTCATTGGCGAGCACGGGGATGTTCACGGGGGCGATTTCCACGGTCACCGCCGTGTCGGGATTGGCCACCGGATTGCCGGCGGAAATCTCCACCACGCGGACGGACTGCGGAGAGTATTCGCCGAACGCCACCACGTCGCGCGAGCGGGCGCGGAGCAGGACGCTGTTGGTGAATCCTGCTCCCAAGTCTGCCGCGGCATTCCACACGAGCGTATGCACCACGCCGGTAGGGTTGGCCGCCACCCAGGCACTGCTGCTGTTGGTGGCCAGCGTCGCGTAATCAAGTCCGTCCAGCGAAATCATCGTCGCGTTCGACCAGGTCAACGTGGCCGGAGTGAAGAACTCCAGCGCCGGGAGGACGTTGTTGCCCTCGGCATCCCAAAGCTTCAACTGGATGCTGGCCCAGCCGCCGATGACGTTGGTGGTGGTCAGGATCACCGTAGTGGGCGGCGACTGATAGAGATTGGTGCCCGTGGCGGAGGGCAGGCTGGTGGCTACGTCCGGGCGGGAACGGGAGTTGAATTCTTGTAAGTTGGTAAAGCCATCGCGGTCGAGGTCAACCAGCGGCCCGTTGGTGACACCGTAGAGTGCGGACCAGAATTGCGGCAGACCGTTCGTGGCGGGCGCGCGGGAGAGATAGAGTTGTTGCGCCAGGTTGCCGTTCGCGTCGTAGCCGTAGCCGATGATAAGTCCGCTGGAATACTCCGCGCCAATCAGCCGGTTCAACCGGTCGTAGAAATAGAGCACCGACTTGAGGCCGTGGACGCGTTGGTAATCGTCCAGCCCGCCGACGGGATTGGACATGCGGTTGCGCGGGTTCAGGCCGTTCTGGTATTCCTCCAGATTGGTCAGGCCGTCGAAGTCGTAGTCCAGATGCGCGTCCTTCACGAGGGGGTTGGTGAGATTGTCAATTTCCCACTTGTCGGGCAGGCCGTCACCGTCCGTGTCGGCCAGCAACGGGTTGGTGCCGTAAATCAGAAGCTCCTGATAATCGGTCAATCCGTCGCCGTCGGTGTCCGCCACGTAAGGGTTCGTCATGGCTAGAATCTCCTGGGCAATAGTTATACCGTCCCCATCCGGGTCACTATTCGGATCGTATGGTGGAATGACCAAAGCAAGATTGGAACTTGTCACGGTAATCGGTCCGACGGTCACTGCTACCGAGTAAATGCCAGCACTAAGATCGGTAACGCTCTTCAACGTGAGTCTGCTCGAGTTTACGCCAATAATCCGGTCGGTATTAGCCAGGTTGGTTCCATCGCGACGCCACTGGTAGCTGAAAGGACCAAATCCCTCGGGGCTGACCTGAAACACCGCGTTGCTTCCGGCCCAAACGGTGAGGCCGTTTGGAGCGGTCAAGGGCGGGTCACCAATTTCACCAATCCGAGCCATGACAATATCGGCTCCGCCACGATTGGTGAAAGTCGTCCCATTGATGATCGCATCAGTTGCTGAGTATCCGGCAATCACTACGGTGCGACCTGGGAAGGCGCTGATCGCGTAGAGCATCCCTGAGCCAAACGGCGGAGTCTCCCAGATAAGGGTGCCGCTCGGCGAAAATTTGGCCACAAAAAAGCCGCCCTTGGTGTCGGTTACATAGGCTGCACCGTCCCCGTCGACCGCCAACGCAGAACGGGTCGGAAATGCGAGGCTGCCTGTTTCTCGGAACCACTGAAGACTCCCAGCAGAGTTAAACTTCCTGAGTGTTAACGTGGATTCTCGGGTCAGCATGAAAACATTGCCTGCGCCATCCAAGGCTACCGACATTTCTTGGTTTTGCTTGTCCCCGAGGCCAACTTCAAACAGCGGATTGCCGGAGGAATCAAACTTTCTCAACCTCCAATCGGTCGGTGGTGAATTGACCCTGGACTCATTGACCGACAGGGCGAAATCGCCGGCCGCACCGACTGCCATCGCCAAAGCGTTTGGGGCACCTGCCCCGCTATACCCGTAACCGAACGACTTGACCCACTGCGCTTGACCCATCGATGAAAGTTTTCAAACGAACATATCTATGCGGTTCAAACTACCGTCCTGCGGCAAAAGCACTTCTGAATCCACTCCGATTTCCCTTCTGCCAATGCCACTGACATAGACATTTCCATTGGTGTCCACCCCGGCTCCTGAAGGAAACACCGATCCGAAGCCGAAGATGCGCTTGGCCCAGAGAACGCCACCCGAGCTGTCGAACTTGGCAACGAAGATTATCGAGTCTTGGCCTTGTGACGTGAGCGTGTTGGTGCCTAGCGCAATGCTGGTGACGAATGAGCCTACGGCAATCACATTGCCCTGGGTGTCTACTGCGAGCTTTACGATGGAATCCGGCCCCGTATTGCCGAATGATTGCGCCCACACCTTGTTGCCCAAGGCGTCAAACTTGGCGAGAAACGCGTCGGCGGCCCCACGCGGAGTGAGCACTTGACCCTGAATTGCCATCTCCCCGTTAAATTCCCCGCCGACATACACCCCCCCATCATTCGCGGCGGCGATTCCATAGGCAATCTCATTGCTGGCACTGGCGATGCATCGGGTCCAGAAATAGTTTGGCTGCGGACCGATTTGCGCAGAGGCCAGCCACGGGGCGGCGAGCAATAGCATCGAGGCGAGTTTAAGGAGGCGGTTTTTCATAGGACGAGAAAGTCAGTTGGAGAAAGGGCGGGCATTCCTACTCGGTATCGGCGGCTGAGGTTACACCAGTCGGCAAGGCCGGCGTGTTCAGCCATCGAACCAGCGCGCGTAGGGCTCGGTGTCCTCACCGCGCCGCCGCAGGAAAGTGACATCCGGGTTGGCGGCGGTGGGCTGAGGACAGCCCGCCCTACCTGAGATAGGTTCACGGGCAGGGATGGGTTTGAAGCCGACTGGGTGGCACGATACCTTCGCGCCCCGAAAACCAGCGCGCAGCGGCTCGAACTCGGCCAATACATCGTGGCGGACCCGAAGATTTGCCATGGAAAACCCACGTTCAAAGGCACGCGCATCATGGTCTGGCAGATTCTCGAGGAATTGGAGCGCGGCATGTTGGTGGACGCCATCGTGCAGGCCTGGGGCGGCAAAGTATCCCGCGCGGCGGTCGCCGAAAGCATGCAACTGGCGCGGTTGTCCCTCCTGGACGAGAACGGGCGGCTCCGCCATCCCGAGCCGACCTTGGCCGCCGCATGATCCTGCTCGATGAAAATATCCGCGTGGATCAAGGCGGAAAGTTGCGACGCTAGCAATCGTTGAGAGAGTTCGTGCAGGGACCGTTGTAACAAGTAGCGCGTCCGTCTCCCTCGCCCCGTGAGGCACGAACGGGGAGAGGGATGGGGAGAGGGGTGCTTCACAGTTGCGGGCGCGCCAACCTTGCGGAGCGCCTCCTCTCCCCGGCCCTCTCCTCCGTTCCGAACGGAGGAGAGGAAGACGGAGGTTTCGGTGCGGACGGCGCGAAGTTGCGCAAGGATTGATAGCTGGAGCATCCCGCCTACTGCCTGGTCTGGCTGGATGTCTTCGATGGCGAGGCGGTTGGGTTTATCCGGGCATTCCTGCGGCACGATCGATTTGACTCCGCCGCAAAGCGATTGGGCTTGGTAACTCGCGTGCATCCCGATGGCGTTCACTTCTGATGGCGCAACCGGGCCGGGTTGCAAAGCGTCGCGTGGGCGGACCAGTAACCGCTGACGTGAGGAAGCGGATTTGTTCGCACGCAACGGGGAATCCGCCTCCTCACGTCGGCGGCTACCAGTGGATGGCGGTGGTGCCGGTTGGGGCACGACCGTCATCGGCCTAAGCGATGCAGTTGCCGGAGCACCGGCTTCCAGCCCGCTCGGGGCGCACGCAGGCCGGCAAGGATGGGCCAGCCAAGGGCATTCGTGGCACCGTTCCGTGATACTCGCCAGCGCTGCACAAAACGCAGCCTCAGTTGATGCGCACGGCCTGAGCGGGCGGGACGCCCGCGCTCCGACTGCATCGTTCCGGCTTGGTGCTCTGGCCAATGCCGGCCGGGTGTGGAGCGCGGCGTTCACGCCGCAGGGAGCCACGGCGGGGTGGGGGCGTTCGATAGTCGGTTGCACTTCGCGCCCTTCTGCGGCTTGAAAGCGGCGCTCCGAGGGTGGGGTGGCCCCCAAGGGAGGCAGGCGGAAAGCGGTGGTGGACGGGGAATCCGCCTGCTTTCGGTGGCGGCTACGGAAGGCTGGCACCGGTGCTGGCGAGCTCTGAAGACTGCCTGTTGAATTGGGTGGGGTGGTCATTGCGACGGTTGGTAGGGCGCGGGCTGCCTATTTGATCGCCAAGGCGCTATTTTCATTTCCCCTTGCTCTTTTTCTTGCCCGTGGGAACCACCTTCTTAGCCGGCACGATGTCGCCCTGTATGATTGGCGAGCCTTTGTATATGTTGCTGTAGTTGCCTGGACCGTAGTGCGGTTGCGTTTGGAGTTGGTAGTTGACTGGCTTTTGGCTCTGAACTTTCTGGATTTGCATCGTGCTGGTTGTCTTATGAGTATCCTGAGGTGTCAGCAACGAGCCTTCCTTGGTCAAAACCTTAGTCGGTAACTGGTTGGCGGTCGTTTGTTCAGTCACCGGCGACAGTTTCTCTTTTCGACCTAGAATCTCCATTTCACGCTTCTTTTGGTAGGATTTTGCCTGACTTTCATAGTCGAA
>BJHT01000350.1 GCA_014193395.1 Verrucomicrobiota bacterium | reverse complement strand
ACCCGCGCATTCAGCAGCGCCCGCGCAATCGGCGAAACCCAGCTCACCCAGTCGCGATCCACATCCATCTCCTCGACTCCCACGATGCGATAGCGCGTCTCCACCCCGCCCTCATCGCGCACCGTCACCGTCGCCCCGAAACGCACCTGCTCCCACGGCTCCGGCGGCGCCGCGACCACCACCGCCGAACGCAGACACGCCTCCAACTGCTCCATCCGCCGGCGATCCCCGGCGCTCGCACCCGATTCCGCGCCAGCCCCCGATCCCACCACCTTCGTCAATCGCTCCAGTTCCGCGCGCAACCGCCGCACGCCATCCGGCGTGTGAAAATTCTTCGCCCCCGGCGGCAGCGCCGGCGCGGACCGCGGCAAAACCGGCCGCTCCGGGACATCATCAACTTCACGCGTGAAGGCCTTGCTGATGGCGGAAATTTTTAGAAGCCGCTGCGGGCGCGAACAAGCACCCGGCCCCGAGAAAACCGCTGACCGCCGGAGTGTCGCCCCCCCCCCGGCCGTAGCGACGTCCATTTACGCCACCGCCCGCCGGAATCCTCCCACCCCTCACCGCGCTCCCCTCCGTTGCGACCGAGGACGGGCGCCCTCCTGCCTCCCGCGTCATCTGCCTCGAAGCCTTGCGCGGCTGCTGTTCACCTCGAATTCTGCCTTTCCTCGCTCGACATCCCCGTGCGCGCCATCCCGCTTCTCGCCCGGCGCGCTCCAGTTCGAGGTCGGCATCCAGACTTTCGATGAAACGGCCGCGCATAACATCAGCCGCCGCCAGGACTACGCCAAGCTTGCCAACAACTTCCATTTCCTCCGCGACCACACCGGCGTCCACATCCACGCCGACCTCATCGCCGGTCTCCCCGGTGAAACCCTGGACACCTTCGCCGCCGGCTTCGATCAACTGGTCAACCTCCGCCCGCAGGAAATCCAGGTCGGCATCCTCGAACGCCTCCGCGTGCAGTTCAGCATCGCTCCGTAACGCGTGACGGACCAAACTCCGCCCATGTCAGCGCCGGTTCCTCCCATTCCCGCCGTGACGACGCCGCGGCCCAAATTGCCCCGCACGGTGTGGGCGCTGGGCTGGACGAGCTTTTTCACGGATGTCTCGACGGAGATCATTTATCCGCTGCTGCCGATTTTTCTCACGGTCACGCTGGGCGCGACGGTGGCGTTTGTCGGGCTGATCGAGGGCGTCGCGGAATGCACGGCCAGCGTGCTCAAGGTGGCGTCGGGCTGGTGGTCGGACCGGGTGCGGCGTCGCAAGCCGTTTGCCGTTGCAGGCTACGCGCTAAGCGGGCTGACGCGGCCGCTGCTCGCGCTGGCAGGTTCGGCGGGACACGTGCTCGCGGCGCGGTTCATCGACCGCGTCGGCAAGGGAATCCGCAGCGCGCCGCGGGATGCGTTGCTGACGGAGGCGGTGCCGGCGGACCAACGCGGCGCGGCGTTCGGCGTGCAGCGGGCCATGGACAACGCGGGCGCAGTGCTCGGACCGCTCATCGCCTGGGCGCTGCTGACGTGGGTGACGCAGGATTTTCGCGTGCTCTTCTGGATTGCCACGGTGCCGATGATCGCGGCGTTGCTGGCGCTCACGCTGGGCGCAAAGGAGCAGCGTCCGAGCATTGCAGCCCCTGCGGAGAATCCCGCGCCGCAGCCGGAGCCGTTCGTCGTGCAGCCGCGTTTCAAAGCCTATCTCGCGCTGCTGTTCCTCTTCACGCTCGGCAATTCCAGCGACGCCTTTCTGCTGCTGCGCGCGCAATCGCTGGGCGTGAGCGTCGCGGAAATTCCGCTGCTCTGGGCGCTGCTGAATCTGATCAAGGCTGTGAGCGTGCTGCCCGCGGGCCGCCTCAGCGACCGGATCGGGCGGCGGCCGCTGGTCGTGGGCGGCTGGCTGATCTACGCGCTGGTCTATGTCGCGTTCGGTTATGCCGGCTCGGCATGGCAGGTGTGGGCGTTGTTCGCGGTGTACGGACTTTTTTACGGACTGACCGAAGCCGCCGAGCGCGCATGGGTGGCGGACCTTTATCCCAAGGCGCAGCGCGGCCAGGCGTATGGCTGGTATCACGCGACGGTCGGCCTGGCGTCGTTGCCGGCGAGCTTGCTGATGGGCTGGCTGTGGCATCGGTTCGGGCCGGGGTTCGCATTTCTCACGGGCGCGATTTTTGCGGGCGCGGCGGCCATGCTGCTGGGGCTGTGCTTGAAGCCGGTTCCGGCACCTCGCGTCTGAGTTCGCCCATGAACCTAGAAAACGCAGTTAGGACCACGAAAAACACAAAAGACACGAAAAGGGAAGGCGTTGGAGGGAATGGTTGCTCCACCCGGCAGGTGAGCTTTCTCGGTGCCGCCAAAGCTCGTCTCCAGCTTTTGTTTTCGTGTGTTTCGTGGTTCATCGCAACGGCGGCATCTGGAATGAAGGCCGCCGCCTTCCTCGCGCTCGCCGGGCTCTTGTGCTCCACCCATTTCTCCCGCGCCGACAACTGGCCGACGTGGCGCGGCCCACGTCACGACGGCGTCAGCGCGGAGAAGAATCTCCCGGCCGAATGGAGCGCGACGAAGAACCTGCTGTGGAAAACCCCGCTGCCCGGCCAGGGGGCGGCGACGCCGGTCGTGTGGGGCGACTCGCTGTTTCTGACCAGTGAAGACGGGGATGATCTCGTGCTGCTCTGCCTCGGCGCCGACGGCAAGGAGCGGTGGAAACAAAAGCTCGGCGGCGGTGCGAAGCGCTCGCGCGGCGGCGAGGGCAACGGCGCGACGCCCTCGCCCAGCACCGATGGCAAACTCGTTTTCGGCTATGTGGGCACGGGTGATTTCGCGGCTTTTGATTTCGCGGGCAAGCAGGCCTGGCATTTCAATGCGCAGGAGCGTTACGGAAAATTCTCCTACGGCTTCGGCATGCACACCACGCCGCTGCTGCACGACGGACGCCTCTATCTTCAGCTCATCCACGCGCGCGCCGCGCTCGTCATCGCGCTCGACGCGGCGACAGGAAAAGAGCTGTGGAAGGTCGAGCGCAAGAGCGACGGGCACAGCGAGTGTCTGCATTCTTACGCGTCGCCGTGCCTCTGGTTCCGTGGCGGCGAGGCCCGTCTCATCACGCACGGCAACGACTACGCCATCGCGCACAATCTCGCCGACGGCTCCGAGGCTTGGCGGCTTGGCGATCTGAATCCCAAGGCCCGCTACAACAGCACGCTGCGCTTTGTCGCGTCGCCCGTGGCGGTGGAAAATCTCATCGTCGTCCCGACGGCCAAGAACGGCGTCGTCGTGGGCGTGAAGCCCGAGGCCGCCGGCGCGCTCAGCGCGGGTGCGACGGGCGAGGCGTGGCGGCTGCCCAGCGGCACGCCGGATGTCCCGTCGCCGGTGGTCTATGAAGGGCGCGTTTATCTCTGTCGCGAAAATGGCGTGCTGACGTGCCTCGATGGCGCCACCGGCAAGCAGCTCTACTCGGAGCGCGCGCACTCGCAGACCTACCGCGCTTCGACAGTCGCCGCTGACGGCAAGATTTATCTCACCGCCAAGGACGGCACCGTCACCGTGGTGCAGGCCGGGCCGGAGCTGAAAATTCTCGCGAAAAACAAGCTGCCGGATCAGTTCACCGCTTCGCCCGCGATTGCCAACGGCCGCCTTTATTTGCGCGGCTTCGAGGCGCTCTATGCCATCGGCGCTGCGGCGCAGTAAGGGTGCGACTGCAGGGGAATGGGGGACAGGAATCGAGGCAGGGGAATTTGAGGCAAGGAAATGGTGGCAAAGGAATGAGAATCCAAGGTGCCCTTCCGTTGTCCCCATTCCTTTGCCTCCATTCCCTTGCCCTAAATTCCCCTGCCAACTTCCTCTGCCATTGCGCCCCGGGATTTCATTTGTCTGGTGCGGTTAAGTGCGGTCTTTAGATTTTCCCTGCGCAGGCGGACGGTGGATTTGCATTCCTCCCCGCCCTGCGACTCCGGACGGACTCGGCTTGATGAAGCATCTCATACACCTCATGGCGCTGCTGCTGGCGGGCGGTCTGCTCACCGGTTGCGCGAGCTTTGGTTCGGGCAAGATCAAGTACCAGATCGAGTCCCAGTATGCGGTCACTGACCCGCAGTTCATGCGGTCGCTGGGCCAGTTGCTCGGCCCCGGCATCGTGGCGGGCAACCGCGTGACGGCGTTGGTGAACGGTGACCGGATTTTTCCCGAAATGCTGGCGGCCGTGCGGGGCGCGCAGAAGACAATCACGTTTGAGACCTACATTTATTGGTCCGGCGAGGTCGGGGCGCAGTTCACCGAGGCGCTCATTGAGCGGGCGCGGGCGGGCGTGAAAGTGCATCTGCTGATCGACTGGTTCGGGTCGTCGCGGATCGATGCGGGGGCGTTGCGACGGATGGAGGAGGCCGGGGTCGAGATCGAGAAATATCATCCGCTGTTTTGGAAAGGGCCGCTGCGCGTGAACCATCGCGATCATCGGAAGATTCTCGTGATCGATGGGAAGGCCGGCTTCACGGGCGGCGCGGGGATCGGCGATTTGTGGCTGGGGAATGCGCAGGATCCGGCGCATTGGCGCGACACGCAGTTCAAACTCGATGGACCGGCGGTCGGGCAGATGCAGGCGGCGTTCATGGACAACTGGATGAAGACGCGGAAAGTGGTGCTGCATGGCGAGGAGTATTTCCCGGCGCTCGACTCGGTGGGGACCGACTACGCGCAGGTGTTTTTCAGTTCACCGCGCGACGGCGTCGAGAGCGTGCGCTTGATGTATCTGCTCTCCATCGCCGCGGCGCAAAAGAGCATCCGCCTGGCGTCGCCCTATTTTGTGCCGGGCGACATGATGGTGAAAGGCCTGATCGCGGCGCGGGAACGGGGCGTGGCCGTCGAGGTGATCCTGCCGGGGCCGCATACAGACACGCATTTCGTCGGGCTGGCGTCGCGTGACCGCTGGGAACCGCTGCTCCAGGCGGGTGTGAAGATATATGAGTATCAGCCGACGATGTATCACACCAAGGTGATGATCGTGGATGACATCTGGGTGTCCGTGGGTTCGGCGAACATCGACAGCCGCTCGTTCCGGCTGAATGACGAGGCGAATCTGAATGTGTTCTCTGCGGCGTTCGCGGCGGAGCAGATACGGATTTTCGAGGATGACAAAACCAAGTCGCGCGAGATGTCGGTGAAGGAATGGCGCGAGCGGTCGCTGCTGCACCGGTTGGGCGAGATGGTGAGCGGCTGGTTCCGGTCGCAATTGTGAGGGGGAATGGCAGAAAGATACGGGGCAGAAAAAAATGGAACGGGACGGGGACGGGCGGCAGAAAAATGGGGGCAGAAAAATAGGGAAGGGGAGGAGGTGGAACGAGCTTTGAGTGCGGCCGAACCTCGGTTGTCGTGATTCATTCTGTCCCTTCCCCATCTTTCTGCCCCCTATTTTTCTGCCATTTCATTATCGGAGGACTCACTCGGCTAGACTTTGACTTGACTACCACTTCCTGAGCCGCAAACGACAAAGATAGTTCTCACCGAAAAGGTATCCCCATGCTGTATCGGCATCACAGAATTGCCCGCTTCCTTCAATCCGTGAACCCCTTCCCCCTTTAGGTGCATCATGTGCGTGTCGGCAGCGACGGTCGGTGTCTTGTCAGCTAGCTCGCTCTGCTTTCTGTCATTCAAGAAAGACGTGCACGGGTTAGTGGGAGTGGAGCAATCGATCGTAGGTCGAATGATGACCGATCCAGAACCATTGCAGACCATCGGGACGCTCCTTGGCGAGGGCGCGGTAGTGAAGACCCACGCGTGCGGAATAGAGAACACCAACCTTCTTGAGTCGGAGGGAGGGATGTCGGGGATTCTCTTTGAGGAGCGCGAAGTTTTTGTCGGCCAGTGCCCGGATGTCGGTCGGGAGGTGGCGGTAGTGGAACCAAAAGTCCGGGTCGGCGAAGTGGTTCACAACGGGGTGCAGCGGCCGGCGGCGTAGTGGTCGTCGGCGCGTTGGAGGGCGGGGTCGAGACGGCCGGCCAACAGGTCCTGCTCGATCTGCCGGTCCCATTGGTCGGCCATGAACTCTTCAAACCACTGGGAGAAACGAGCCAACTCGGCGGCCGGGAGGGCGGAAACTACGGATTCAAGTTCTTCAACACTCATGGCGGGAGAGTAGGCAAGGTGGGGATGGCGGGAAAGCAAAGACTTCGGGCGATCTCATCCGGGCACTGTCCCGGTGGCGCAGACGTCCGCGGCTAGTAGTCTTATCGAGAGTTCGGCTAGTCCACACCGGGGGTCCGGCTCCCTCGCCTCCGTTCGGAACGGAGGAGAGGGATGGGGAGCGGAGGCGCTCTGTCACGGCGAGACTGTAAGCAATAGTGGGGCACCCCTCTCCCCGGCCCCCTCTCCCCGTTCGTGCCTCTCGGGGCGAGGGAGACGGAAGGGGCACTTGTCACCACGGTCCCGGCACGAACTTTCGCAACGATTAATACGAGTGGCGGGGCGGGCGCGCCCGGTGCGGAGGTTTGGGCGGCGAGACGCCGCCGAACTCGCAGGCGAGGACGCCTGCGGTACCGGGCGATGGGCGGGTGCGGCCGCTGCGGGACTGTAGGGCCGCAACCCCGGTGGGGTTGTGGGTTTGGAGACGATTTCCCCAGGGTAGCTCGTTCCTCGCAACCCTGGGCTGGAGGCCGGAATCCCGTTGGGATTCAGGGCTGGAGTATCCGTAGTGGGGAACTACCCCCGCGCTCGGGTGTCTCCAGACCTGCGCTGGAGTTTGAAGGTGGCGTGGTAAGTGGCCTGGATGCTTATGCTGTCGGGCAGCAGATTCAGATGACTCGAAGGAGATATGCCAAGGTCAAGAGCTGACTGCTTCCTCTTTGAGCCAAGCTTTGACTGAATTGCAGACTCCTTGAGATCTCCCGAAGTCAGGAATACGAACCCATTTCTGGTCTCTTGTCCGCACCGAGACCCCGCACCCGGACTCCCATGTGACAGCTTTGATATTGTCTTTCTGGATGCTTTGCATCCCGAGGAGGCTGCCAAACTCAATTTGGTCCGGCGACAAAACTATCTTCGAGGTGGAGTGTTGAACTGCCCCCACCGTGCTGAGTAATCCGAAGATAAGGAAGAATCCAGCCACCCATCTGTTGCCGCCGCCGGGAATATGCCATGTGGCAATGAGGAGGGATGCCAACGAAGTCCTTGCCAGAAAGATTGCTAGCTTGGAGGAAGGCCGGAGAACTCTATTATTTCCGTGGGCAGTCATCTTACCCGACAGAAGGATCACCCAACCAACCCCGCTATCGGCTGCCCGTGATACACCTGATGCGGGCGGGTGAGTTCGTCGTGCCAGACGGTGGTCTGGGGGATGCCGAGGGCGTGGTAGATGGTGGCGGCGAAGTTCTCGGGGGTCTGGGGGTCGCTGGCGGGGTAGCCGCCGTGTTTGTCGGAGGAGCCGATGATCGCGCCGCCGGGGACGCCGCCGCCGGCGAA
>BJHT01000349.1:2218-7461 GCA_014193395.1 Verrucomicrobiota bacterium | reverse complement strand
GCGTGGCATAGGGTTGATTGGGTGGCGGGGATGGTTGGCGGAGAAGGGCGGCGCTGTCCACGCTCGGATTGGGGGGAAGGCAGGGACGATGAATTAGGAACCCGGCTTTGACACCGGTGGGGCGGCGGGCAGGGGACGCGAGGATTTTGCCGGCCAATTCACGGGACTGGCTTCCGTCAGGCGCGTGACCGGATTCCGCTCATGGCAGCACTTGCAGACGGTAGAAGCGGATGCTGTCGGTGGCGGACGCATCGTGGAATTGCATTGTGGCACGCGTGGCGGTGACGGGCGTGCCGACCTTGAGCCACGGGCCGGGGCCGAAGGTGGCTTTGGTGAAGACTTGGTAGCGTTTGCCGGGGCAGCTCTTCCATTCCACGACGGTGCCGGCGGCGGTCTGGGTCACGCGGTCGATGCTGAAGAAGGAGCCGCCATTGGTCGGGTCGGTGCCCGCGATGTGTTCCTGCGCGTTGGAAATTCCGTCGTGATCCGGGTCCGCCGTCGGAGCGGCTTCGGGAGCGGTGAAGACGGGGAAGTAGCGGCGTTGGAAGGTGTCATCGAGGCCATCGAAATTGTTGTCGGGGATGCTGGGGAGGATTTTCACGTAGCCATTCGCGTAGGCGAGGTTGGTGCCGTGTTGCACCACGAGGCTGCGCAGGCCGGGCGGGGCATTGGCGGCCACGGAGATTCGGACCAGCAGACCTTTCAGGAACAGACCGCCGCCGAAATCGACCACGGCTGGGGGTAGGTCAGGCTGTGGCTCACCCCATCGCCCGTGATTCGCAGGGTCGCGCCGCTTCTAGGGAGATCGGGCGAATAGACGCCGATGAGAAGATTGCTCTGACCGGGTGACAGCACGGCGGGCAATGGACTGAGCGTGCTGGCCTCGCCGTTCGGCGCGGGTTGGCGGAGATAGGCGATGCGGAAGGCGGGCCGGCCGCTGGTGACGGTGACGTCGTGCGTGTTGGTGCGCGACTGGGACACGGTGATGGGCTGATTTGCGGTCGGCAGAAATTCGGTGGTGGCGCGGTAATAGGGATCGCCCAAATCCGCGCCGCGAATGAGCCATTGCGCGGCTTCCGCCGGATCGAGCGGCCAGACGCGGAGTTGGTGATCGCCGGGGGGCAGCGCGTTCAGGACGAAGCTGCCGCCGGCGCCGGTGATGGTTGCGCCGAGAAGATTGCCGGCCGCGTCTTCCACGCCCACGGCCGCGCCGAACACACCCGCGCCGTCCATGAGCACGCGCCCGGCGAGATGGCCGAGGCGGGCGAGGACGGAGGCATCGCCATACGCGGCGCGCGCGAAGGCGATTTCATCGGCGGAAAGTCCGTGGCGAGCATCAACGCCGGTGCCGCCCGTGGGGGCCATCGTCGCGCCGCCGAGGGGGAGGTGGTCGAGGCCGAGCAGGTGGCCGATCTCGTGGAGCAACGTGGTCTCGGCAAAAAAGCCGGGATTCTGCCGATCGTTGAAATCGGTGAACCACTGGCGCTCGAAACCATTGAGCACGATGTCCGCGCCCAGCAGCGTGCCGTCCGCGCGCGAGCTGGTGAGCGTGAGGCCGAGCGTGCCGCGCAGGCTGATGGTGCCGCCCGCGACGAGGTCGGAGGTCTTCGCCCAGTAGATGACATTGGTGCCGTCGGTCGGGTCCATGAGGTCGGGCGCGGGCGGTATGGGGACCGCTTCCTCGAAGCGCAGGGCCGTGCCGGGGATGCTCTGCCATTGGCCAAACGCAGCGCGGACGGCGTTGAGTTCGTTGGCGGTGTTGGTGGTGGAGAAGCCATCGGTGGCTAGGTGAAAGCGAATGACGTTGGTGCCCGGTGTCGCGGCGGCGGTCGGAGCGTGTGTCGCGGGACCCGGCTCGGCGAGACGCCAGCGGAGCGGCGCGCCGGTCTGCACGTCGGTGGCGGAAACGAAGGCGTGAGCGAGGGACGCGGTGAAAAAGACAAACGCGGCCGCGAGCAACGCCAACGCGATCACAATGCGAACGCGTTGATTTTGACTACCGAGGTCAAGAACGCCTGCACCTGTAGCGCTGGTTTTCAAAACTGAGGGGGCGCCGACTTCCAAGTTGACGGGAAGTCGGAGAACACGGGCGCACAAAATCGCCGCACCGGCCACAGGTTTAGAAACCTGCGATCCACCAGGCTTGGAAGCCTGCGCTACAGGGGCGAGGCGTGGACCCACTGGGGGGTCCGCGTCGAGCTGGCTGGATGCCGCGGCTCCACGCGGGTGGCCGAGATCGTTGCGAAACCTCGCTTTCACGGCGCGGTGCGAGCGACGATTTCCTTCAACCGCTCGACGGTGAGGGGGCTGCCGAGCGAGGCGCGCGACGCGGTTCTCGGAGCCGCGCTGATGGAGAGAGACATCTCCGGCGCAGGCGCGACATGCCCAAGGAACGCGCTTTGCGCGAGCAACTCACCTGAATTCCGGGAGCGAACCAGCGAGAATTTCCCATGCGCCAGGCCGAGCGTGACGCCTTCGCCCGAGCGGTTCAGGGCGAGGAAGGCGACCACTTCCTCGCCGATGCGATATTCGGCCTGGCCGATGACGGTCTGGCGTTGTTCCCCGAGCGTGCCGCCGGCCTGCACGACGGTGAAATGCGTGGTGGGCGCCCCTTTCCAAACCTCGGAGACAGCGAGTTCGATGCGCGTGGTGAGGCGTCCACGCGGGTCGCGCTCGCAGCTTCGGCTGACGACCTCGCCGCGCAGCACCACGTCCGCGGTACGCGCCAGTTCTTCGATGGGAACCGGTAGAAATTGCGTGGCGAATCCCGAGGAAACGCACCACACCCCCCACAACACGAAAGCCAGACGAAGCACTGCGGAGGATAGCATTCGTCGCGAGGCGGTTCAAAAAATATGTGACCAGCAGGTGAGAAAAAGTGCAGAGGCTGTGGGGTAAAGCTCGGTTCGTGGGGTGAACTGGCGGGGCGGCAGGTGAACGACACGACGGAGCTTTCGCCTCGCCGCGCGACGAAGCCGCAGCCACAGCGGAGCGAGACCGATTCCCGGTCGCCGCGCGTGAACGGGGAAAGGAGCGCTGGAGATTACCAGCAGCCTGCGCGGCGGACGCAAAGAGAGATGCGCGATTGCGTTGGCGGCGAGGAATGGAGCGCTCGTGGCAAGGCCGAGGTTGGCAGGGGAATTTGGGGCAAGGGAATGGGAGCAGATGAATTGCCGGCGGGTTCGACTTCCGCGGCTGGTGCGCCGCGCGCGTCTGCCTGCGATTCCGTTCGCAAGTTTGGAAATTTTCCTTTCGCCCCGCACGCTGAACTCGGCAAGACTCCGCGCAACCAACTCCACAACTCGTCACCTCTCATGCACCTCACCCGCCGCCAATTCCTCGCCGCTTCCACCGCCCTCGCCTGCGCCCCGTGCGGACGCGGCCTGGCGCAAACAACCGCCGTGCCCGCGCCGGCACCCGCGGCACCGCCTCAGCCCGCCGTGCCCGCGACCGAGCCGGTCATCGACATCCATCAACACACCGAGTACCACGGCCGCACCGACGAGGCGCTGCTCGCGCACCAGCGCGCGATGGGCGTCACCATGACCATCCTCCTGCCCGCCGGCCGCCCCGTGGAACGTCCCTCGACGCACAACGGAAAATCCAACGGCCTCGCCGCCAAATGCGGCGGCAACGAAACCGTCGTCGCCTTCGCGAAGAAACATCCCGGCGAATTTGTCTTCGGTGCGAACGAAGTCTCGGACCTCCCCGAGGCGCGCCAGGAGATCGAGAAATATCTCAAGCTCGGCGCGAAAATCATCGCCGAGCAGAAGTTCGGCGTGGAGTGCGATTCCACCTACATCCAGGAAATCGCCCGGCTGGCGCAGGATTACGACGTGCCCGTTCTGATGCACTTCCAGCACAACACCTACAACCTCGGCTTCGAGCGCTTCCACAAAATCCTCGAGCAATTTCCCAAGGTGAATTTCATCGGCCACGCGCAGGCGTGGTGGGGCAACATCGACAAAAACCACGACCCCAAACAGAACTACCCGCTCGGCAAAGTCACCCCCGGCGGGATCACCGACCGCTATCTCACCGATTATCCGAACATGTTCGGCGACCTCTCCGCCGGCTCTGGCCTGAACGCCCTAAACCGCGACGAGGAGCACACGCGCGCCTTCCTCGAACGCCATCAAAACAAACTCCTCTACGGCAGCGACTGCGCCGACGCCCTCGGCCGCGGCCCCGGCTGCTCCGGCGGCCGCACCATGGCCGTCGTGCGCCGGCTCGCGGCGAACAAGACCATCGAGCGCAAGCTGCTCTACGAGAACTCCAAGCGGCTCTTCAAGCTCGGGTAGCGGATGGGATCGCGAGACCGGCGGCCCACGCGTGCGGCGCGCGGAACCAGCCCCGGTGCATGAAACTGAGATGCGCCACCCGCCGGTGGGCTGGTTTTGTCCGGTTGACTTTGTGGCCACACGGTGGCCACTTTGGGCGCCATGAAGAGTGACACAGCAGTGGCCAGCCGGGATTTCAAATATAACCAAGGCGGTTATCTCGCGCGGGTCCAGAAGGGTGAGACTTTCACCATCACCATTCACGACCGGCCGGTCGCGCGGTTGGTGCCGGTGACCTCCACGCTCTCGGCGGCGCAGGCGGTGGCCGACATTCGCGCGTTGCGCCAGGGCCACCGGGCCGGCGGCAAGTTGCGCGAGTGGATCAAGCAGGGACGGCGATGAAAGCGTTCGTGCTGGATGCCCAGACCACGCTGGCCTGGTGTTTCGAGGATGAAAGCACGGCGGCCACGGAAGCCTTGCTCGACCAGGTGGGCGGCAGCGTGATCGCGCATGTGCCCACGCTCTGGGCCTACGAGGTTGCCAACGCCCTCCTGTCCGCCGAACGGCAAAAGAAGGCGCGCTCCAATTCCGCCAAGGCCGAGTCCTTCCTCCACCGGCTCGCCGCCCTGCCCATCGAAACGGATGCGGAGTCCACCCGGCACGCGCACGACAAAACCATCGCCCTGGCTCGGCTGCACAAGCTGACGGCTTATGACGCCGCCTATCTGGAACTGGCGTTGCGTCGGGGCGTCCCGCTCGCCACGGCGGATGAGGCCTTGCGTAAGGCCGCCAAAGCGGCTGGCGTCCCGCTGGTTTTTTAAAGACTCGGTCCGTGCGCGCCACGGACCACGGCTGTGTCGCAGCGACCAGCCGCAGCACGGACCTACCCGCGAGGACCGCGATGCTCTCTGATCCGTCACTCCCGGCGAGGCCGCTGCGGCTGATCCCGCTCGGCGCGGGACA
>BJHT01000349.1:0-2208 GCA_014193395.1 Verrucomicrobiota bacterium | reverse complement strand
TGGGACGAATGCTGGGAGCAGATCAACCACTCCCGGCAATTTCAGACCCAGCTCGCCGCGTGACCGCCCGCGGTGGTTACAAATTCGTCACACACCCGTCCGCGGAAAAGACGCAAGACAGTGCTTGCGTTCGGAAAATGAGCTGTCTAGTTTGCGCCTCCTTTTTGGAAAGCCGGATGCGGTTGGATGCGGTTTTTTGCAAATCCAGATGCAGGTCCCGGAGCGGTTTAAAGTGGCGGGTGCGGACAGCAGCTTTTGATTTTATGGCAGTTAAAATTCGGATGAAACGGATCGGGACGAAGAACACTCCGGTGTTTCGCATCGTCGTGGCGGATGGCCGGAGTCCTCGTGATGGCAAGGTCATTGAGGAACTCGGCACCTATCAGCCGTTGAAAAAGGACCTGAACTTCACCATCGACCTCGAGCGCGTGTCGTATTGGGTCGGCAAGGGCGCGCAGACGAGCGACACGGTCGCCAGTTTCGTGCGCAAGGCCAAGAAGGCGGCGGTCCCGGCCTAACTTCTCCCCGGCGGATGCAAGCCTTCCTGGAATATGTCGTGAAGGGTTTGGTGGACCGGCCCGATGCCGTCGCCATCACCCCCGTCGAGCGCCAGGGCGTGACGATTTACGAGTTGCGCCTGCACCCGATGGACGCCGGCAAGATCATCGGCCGGGACGGCGCGACGATTCAGGCCATCCGTTCGCTGCTGCAGGTCGGCAGTCTGCGCAAGGGTCTGCGCTGCTCGGTGGAACTCGTCGAAGAAGCGCCGCGGCCCCGTTGAACCGCGGCGGCCCCGGCGGGTTCGCCCGCCACGTCCGGGCATGAAGATCGACGTCCTCACGTTGTTTCCCGGCATGTTCGCCGGGCCGCTGGATGAAAGCATCGTCGGGCGGGCGCGCGAGACGGGCCGGCTGGACCTGCGGATTCACAATCTGCGGGACTACACCCACGACCGGCATCGCACGGTGGATGACCGGCCCTTCGGCGGCGGACCGGGCATGGTGCTGAAACCGGAGCCGGTGTTCGAAGCGGTCGAAGCGCTGGCGGGGCCGGAGACGCGGGTGATTTTGCTGACGCCCTCGGGACGGCGGTTCGACCAGGCAGTCGCCCGCGAGCTGGCGCAGTTGCCGCATCTGCTGATGCTGTGCGGAAGCTACGAAGGCGTGGACGAACGGGTGCAGGAAGCGTTGGTCGATGACGAATTGTCGATCGGCGACTACGTGCTGACCAACGGCGCGCTGCCAGCGATGGTGGTGATCGACGCGGTGACGCGGTTGTTGCCGGGCGTGCTCGGTGACGATGCGAGTTCGCTGGACGAATCGTTCAGCCACGGATTGCTCGAGTATCCGCAGTACACGCGGCCGGCGGAGTTCCGGGGCGTGCCGGTGCCGGCGGTGTTGCTCTCGGGCAACCATGCGGAAATCGCCCGCTGGCGGGCCGAACAATCCCGGCTGCGAACAGCCGGACGCAGACCAGATTTATTGAAACAGCCGGATGGCAATGTCGCCGCCGGCGAAACAGGAAAACCATTATGAGCCAAGCCCTATTTGACAAAATTGAAACCGAACAGTTCCGCAAAAATGTCGGGACGTTCAACGTCGGCGACTCGGTGAAGGTCCACACCAGGGTCGTGGAAGGTGACAAGGAACGAATCCAGATTTTCTCCGGCGTCGTGCTCGGCATCCGCGGTCGCGGGCTGAACCAGACCTTCACCGTCCGCCGCATCAGCTACGGCGAGGGCGTCGAGCGCATCTTCCCGATGCACTCGCCGCGCGTGGACAAGATCGAGGTCGAGCGCAAGGGCGCGGTGCGTCGCGCCAAGCTGACCTATCTGCGCAAACGCCTCGGCAAGGGCGCCACGGCGGTCAAGGAAAAGGAACTGCGCGTGGTCGGTGGCAAGGCCGAGAACGTCGCGGCAGCAGCTTCGGCAGCTCCCGCGCCGACTTCCGCTCCCGCCCCTGCGGCGGACGCGGCGGCTGCGGCGAAGTAAGCCAACTCCCGTCTTCTGCGACCGGCGGAGCTGCGAGGCTCCGCCGGTTGTTTTTTTTGGGGGGGGGCGGAAATGGGAAGCGCCGTGGCGCAACGGGAGCGCGGCGTATACGCTGCTTCACCGTTCGCACATAACACCGTGTTCACATACGCCCGGACCGCCGAAAATGAAGCGAACCCTAGGTCGCATTCCTTAACCGCCGACTGGAGAAAACCCGA
>BJHT01000348.1 GCA_014193395.1 Verrucomicrobiota bacterium | reverse complement strand
GGCGCGAGTGGGCATGGGCGCGAGGGCGAGCGCGGCGGTGCCGAGCAGGGAGTGGTGGAGGAATTGGCGACGGGTTTTCATGGTTAATGTCTGGGTCGGAACGGTGGCGTCAGGGCGCGGCCGTGAGGCGCAACGATGCCGGGCGGTCTCAGGGCGGGCGGACGGGTGATCGGAATTCATGCGGCGCGCGTTCGACTGGGGCGTCGCGTGCTCATTCAGTTTGAACCGCGCAACCGGAAGCCGAACGCAGGCAGCGCGCGCGCGTCATCCATCTGCCACGGGCCGGAGGTTCTCTCGGTTTCTCACGCCGTCCGCGTGCCGCGGGCCAACGCGGAGCCGCCACCTGCGGTCCGCGAAAAGAAATGCGACCCGAACCCTCGACCGAACCGCGCTGTCGGAGCCGGTGATCGTATGGACACCGCCTCCGACATGGGGGAACCCGAGCGCCAAAAAGCAACGGCGCAGCATGGGGCCAACCTACCTGCGTGGAACAGCCGGGGTCACGGTACCACCAGCGTCTCGCCTGGGAGTTTGGGCGGCATCTCGCCGCCCGTTTCGTCTCGGGGCGAGACGCCCCGCGAACTCGCAGGCGGGACACCTGCGGCACCCAAGCGCAACCGTACGTTGCCAGGCGAACCGCTCGCACCCGCGGGCTGCGACCGGTCCCCAAGTGCAGCGAGGTGGAGCGCAGAAGGACGCCGGTCAATCCCGAACCGTCGTGCGGGCGGACGCCGCTATGGCCGGGGACGGTCGCACTCCGGAGCAATGGCGCGCCGCGGCCCGGGACTTTCGCTTTGCCAACGAAGGGCGAAGTGGTTCAGCGTCCCGCGTTGCCCAACTCATTTATGAAATCACCACGCTTCTCCCCCGCCCTGCTCCCCCTCGTCACCGCCGCCGTTTTGCTCGGCTGCGCCACGCCGCCGCACGCAGCCGAAACGCTCTTCGTCGCGAAAGCGCTGACCGAGGAGAAGTCGTTCACGCCCGGCATCGAAGGCCCCAACTGCGACCGCGACGGAAACATTTACGCGGTGAACTACGCCAAGCAGCAGACGATCGGGAAGACGACGCCCGACGGGAAATCTGAGCTGTGGGTCACGCTGCCCGGCATGAGCACCGGCAACGGCATCGTGTTCGACCGCACGGGCGCGATGTATGTCGCCGATTACGTCGGCCACAACGTGCTCAAGATCGACCCGAAGACGAAGGCGATCACGATCTTCGCGCACGACGACGGGATGAACCAGCCGAACGACCTGACCATCGCGCCGGATGAAACTTTTTATGCGAGCGATCCAAACTGGAAGGACGGCACCGGCCAGTTGTGGCGCATCGACCGCGCCGGCAAGACCACTCGCGTGGCCAAGGACCTGGGCACCACCAACGGCATCGAGGTCAGCCCCGACGGCAAGACGCTCTTCGTGAATGAGAGCGTGCAGCGCAACGTGTGGGCCTTCCCGATCAATGCCGACGGCTCGCTCGGCGAAAAGCGGCTGGTGAAAAAATTTCCCGACCACGGCTTCGACGGCATGCGCGCCGACGTGGACGGCAATCTCTACATCACGCGCCACGGCAAAGGCACGGTCGTGAAACTGTCGCCCGCCGGCGAAATCTTGCAGGAGATCGACGTGCTCGGCCCCTTCCCGAGCAACCTCTGTTTCGGCGGAGCCGACGGCCGAACGGTCTATGTCACCGAGGTGAAATTTCAGCGCCTGGTGCAGTTCCGCGTGGATCGGCCGGGGTTGGCGTGGCAGCGGTGGCAGCAAAAATAAGGGCGGGAAAAAGCTCCAAGCTCAAAGCTCAAGGGAAGGGCCAAGCGCCAAGCCCCAGAGGGAGCTGGCCGGTGCGGTGCTTTCTTCGCGGGAAGCTACCGATGGGTCCACCGCTGGAGCTTGGCCCTTGGTGCTTCCCTTGAGCTTTAAGCTTTGAGCTTGGAGCTTTCCCCGTCGTCCCTCGCCAGCAGGAACGTTTTCAAATCCGCCGCAATCTTCCCGCCGAAGCCGGGCACTGCCGCGATTTCCTCGACGGTCACGGTGCGCAGCCGCTGAACGGAGCCGAACTTTTTCAGCAGCGCCAGCTTGCGCGCCTCGCCGATGCCGGGGAATTCGTCGAGCACGCTCTCGGAGATTTTCTTGAGGCGGAGTTGCGCGTTGAAGGTGTTGGCAAAACGGTGGGATTCGTCGCGCACGCGCTGGAGCAGCTTGAGCGCGCCCGAGTCGAGCGAGAGCCGCAGCGGTTCGGCCTGGCCCGGGCGATGGAGTTCCTCGAATTCCTTGGCGATGCCGAGGATGGGGATGTGGCTCAGGCCGAGCTTGGCGAGTTCCGCGGAGGCGGCGTTGAGCTGGCCTTTGCCGCCGTCGATCAGGATCAGGTCGGGGAGGCCCGCGTGGCGTGGCATGGCGGGAACCCACGGGGCGTTGAGTTCGTCGTTTGTCTGCGCGAAGCCCGCCACCGCCACTTCGCCCGACACCTCGGCGGCCTCGCCAGGCTGCGGCGTCGGCTCGGTCGCGGTGGCGACCTTCCGCGCGGCTTCCGTCGCCTCGCGCATCTCGCGCAGCACGCGCGTGTAGCGCCGCCGCACCGTCTCGGCCATGCACGCGAAGTCGTCCTGCCCCACGACGCTCTTCATTTTGAAACGCCGGTAGTTCGCCCGGTCCGGCCGCCCGTGCCAAAAGCTCACCAGCGACGCGACGGCGAAGGTGCCGCTGATGTTGGAGATGTCGAAGCCCTCGATGCGCTCGGGGGCCTTCGCCAGGCCGAGCACGCGGGCGAGTTCGCGCACGTCCGCCTCGGGATTCATCGAGACCGGCAGCTTGTAAGGGATGCGCTCGAACTTCTCGGTTTTCTCCGTGGTTTTCTTCAGGTCGCTGAGCAGGTCGCGCAGTTGCGCCGCTTTTTCAAAATCCAGCGCCGCCGCGGCTTTTTTCATCTCGGCCTCGAGTTCCGCCGCCATCTCGTGGCAATGCCCGTCGAGAAAATCCGCGGCGGCGAGCACCTGCAGCAGGTATTGCTCGCGCGTGACATTGCCGATGCACGGCGCGGTGCAGACCTTGAGATGCGCATAGAGGCAGTGCTTGTAATCGGTCTGCGTGGGCGTGAGCGGACGGCAGCCGCGCAGGTTGAACTTCGCGCGCACGAGATGCAGCGTGCGCCGCAACGCGCCGCCGTTGGCGAACGGCCCGAAGTAACGCGCGGCGTCGTCGAGCCGCTGGCGCGTGAGGGTGAAGCGCGGGATCGGGTCGTTGAGATTCACCTTGAGCATCAGGAAGCGCTTGTCGTCGCGGAAGGAGACGTTGTAGCGCGGGTGGAATTCCTTGATGAGTTTGCTCTCGAGCAGCAGGGCCTCGGCTTCATTGCGCACGACGTGCGTGTCCAGATCGTGAATCGCCTCGACCAGCGCGTTGAACTTGAGGTCCCAGCCCATGCGCCGCGACGGGTGAAAATACTGGCTCACCCGCCGCCGCAGATCGCGCGCCTTGCCCACGTAAATCACCGTGCCGAAGCGGTCCTTCATCAGATACACGCCCGGCTTGTGCGAGACCTGCGAGAGCTTGTTGCGGATGTGGTCGGTGACGGGCATGGCGGAGGCGGTCTAGGTTTCCAGCACCCGTTCGATTGGCAGGCGCGTGACCTCTGCGAGGCGTTGGATTTGACTCTCTGCCTTGTCGCTCGGTTCCTGCAATCGAGCTTCGGTAATGTAAATGACATCGAGGACTTTCCCATTTGCCGGTTTCAGTCCAACGGTCCAAGTCCCGAAGCTTTCAGAATCGATAGGATTTGCCGGAGTCAACCGAACCAGTACGGCTACGAAGTTGGATAGTGGAAACCTTTTCGACCAAACCGGAAACAACATGAAAAGTCGCCTAATCTGGAACACTGACCTGTTCGCCGAATCGATCTCTGTCTCGATGCTTACGGAATAGCCAATCCCGAGCGTGAGGAATAGCACTGATAACCAACGCCACCCGGGTGCCTGCAAGCTTGCGGCGGCAATTCCCAGGCAAATCAAACAACCAATTATCTGAACAATCGGATGTTCAAATCGGAATTTCTCCACCTTGGCCGGTCCCGGACTCATGGGATTGGAGTTTCAGGTAACAAGCTCGCCGCCGAGGCCATCAGTTCGGAGTCAGACCCATCCGCCTTCCAGACGACGCGCCCATCGGCCGCGATCCTGACGACCACACCCCGCGCCGAGCCGCGGAATGTTTTCACCCGCGCGCCGGGCTTGAACTCGGCGACGTGAGCGAAGCTTTCGATGATCTCCGCCATCGCCTCTTGGTCGAGCACCCCGGCGATGCAGTGAGCAATCGCGGACATCACTTCCCGGCGACGGGTGGTGGGAAGATCGGCAAACAACGCCCCGGCGATTTGCCGACCGACATCCGCGAAGGTGTTGCCGTTGAAGAAAAGGAAGGGAGCGCGGCGATGACACTGCCGCAGGAAGGCTATTGTTTCGGCGAGGGAGAGGACTTGCTGCTGTTTTTCCGCCCACTCGCTTGCGCACGCAGCTTGAGTTTCTCGATTAACGCCGTGCTGCGCGCGACCTCGTTCGCACGCTCCTCGGTTGAGGCTGGTGACAAGCTCCCAACTCCGGTTTTTGAGAAAAGCGGCTCGGGCTTGTAGCGGTGATTGTTCGCCAAGACCTCCTCCAAGATGTCCTGGTCGGTCAGATGTTCCAGCAGGTCGAGACGGAGTTTCATCGGGCATAAATTAGCGCAGGTGGAAGCCGTGCGCCAAGCTGGTTTCTGGTCAGGTCGGCGTCAACTCCACCTGCTCGATGAACGCGTAGCACAGCAGATGGCAGATGCCCATGTGCGCGTCCTCCACGCGGCCGTAGTGCGTGTCGGGGATGACGACGACGTCCTGCGCAATCTCCGCGAGCCGGCCGCGTTTTGCACCGACGAGGGCGATGGTGTGGAGGCCGTTGGCGTTGGCCCATTCGATGGCTTTCACGCAGTTCGGCGAGTTGCCGCTGACGCTGAGGGTGAGCGCGAGATCGCCGGGGCGTCCGTAGTTCTGAAGCTGGCCGGCGAAGACGTCGGCATAGGCGTAGTCGTTGCCCAGCGCGGTCAGCCAGCTCACGTTGTCGTTGAGCGAGAGCACGCGGAAGCGTTTGCCGAGCTTGTCCGACGCGCCCTTGCCGAGGTCGGTGGCGAAGTGCGAGGCGTTGGCCGCGCTGCCGCCGTTGCCGAAGACAAAAATCTGCCGGTCCTCGCGGTGCGCCTGCCGGAGCTTTTCCACCAGGCGCGCAACCGCGTCCGCCGGGATGGCGTCGAGCGCGGCCTTCTGTTTGGTGATGTAATCGGCGACCCAATCTTTCATCCGTGCAAGCTCGCAAAGGCCCGCGGCTTTGCACAGTCGAAACTCCGGCGCGACCGTCCGCGCTGTCTCGTTTCGGCTGCACACATATCGCGTCAACTCCATCGCAACGCATCAGGGACCAGAGTGTCCGCTGACAGCCTGTCCAAACCTAGCGACACCACCCGCCGTCTTCGTTATTCTTGCCGCATGTCCGAGCCGCAAAATATTTCCAGCGCCGCCGTCATCGCCGCCATGCGCCACTGGGTGGAGCGCGCGGTTATCGGGTTGAACCTGTGTCCGTTCGCCAAAGCGGTGCATCTCAAGGGGCAGATTCGTTATGTCGTGAGCGAGGCGCGCACGCAGGATGCGCTGCTGGCTGAGCTGAAAACCGAGCTGCAGTTTCTCCACGCCACGCCCGCGGAACAGACGGACAACACGCTGCTCATCCATCCGCAGGTGCTGACCGAATTCACGGAGTTCAAAACGTTCCTTCCGCGCGCCGACGCGGCGTTGCGCCGGGCCGGACTGATCGGCGAAATCCAGATCGCCAATTTCCACCCGCAATATCAGTTCGCCGACAGCGAGCCGGACGACCCCGCCAACTACACCAACCGCGCGCCGTATCCGACGCTGCATCTGCTGCGCGAGGCGAGTCTCGACCGCGCGGTGCAGGCCTTTCCCGACGCTGCTCTGATCTACGAGCGGAACATCGCGACCCTGACGGCGCTTGGGCACGCGGGCTGGGAGAAGCTGCAAATCAAGCCGGCCGCACCTGGCGCCGGGACGGAGCGAAAAGCCTCACCGCCGGTTTGAGCGGGCACGGATTTGCCGGGGCCGCTGCGCAGCGAGCGTGTCGAGTCGGAGATGCACCAAGGGGGGGGCGCATCTGAGTTTCGTGCAGCCGAGTTCCCGTCTCGTTAACACGCAGGCCGGGGTGCGGTCCCCATTGCCTGCGGCTTCGTTCTGACTACGATGCGCGACAATTCATGTCCCCATCATTGTTCATCCTCCGGCTAGTCGTCATCTCGGCGTTCGGCCTCGGTCTGGCGGCGCGCGCGGCGGAGTTGTCGGTGGTGCTCGCGGTCGAGGGCCAGCCGCTGGCGGCCAATGTCGGGCGGGTGGTCGAGGCGCTCGAGTTTCTCGGCGCGCCGTTGGCCGTTGAAAAGCAGGCGGCGCTGGCCACGGCCGGGCGCGCGCGGGACGCGGCGAAGCTGCAACAACTGCTTGATCCCGAGGTGCTCGTGGCGGTGCAGGTGAATCCCGAGGCGCGGGTGAAGGCGGCGCGCGGTCCGGCGGCGGCGCGCTTGCAGCAGGCGGGCTGGACGCCGGTGCTCGTGAAGGTGGTGAATGAGAGCGGCGGTACGCAGCGGCTGCGGCTGCGCAGTCCGCAGGCCGGGCCGGTGTATGCGGGCGTGGCGAAACTGAGCATGGACCGGCAACAACAGCCGCGGCTGCGCGAGAATGAAAACACCGCGGGCGTCACGGATCGTTTTCTCGAGGTCGAGGTGTTCACCAGCCGGCCGATGACCGAGGAATTGAGCGGTCTGCGCGTGGAATACGCCATTGCGCTGCTCTACAGCGCCGAGGCCGGCCAACGCGAGGCGACGCTCAGTTTCGACCTGGGCCAGGGCACGCAGGACCTCGGGTTTCGCGGCGAGGTGCCGGTGTTGTTCGACATCCGCGCCGCCGTGCCCGTGAAGCTCGCGGTGCGCGATCACGACGGCGCGCCGACCACGGGCCGCTTCCTGTTTCTGGATGCGCTGGGCCATGTTTTTCCGCCCCAGACCAAGCGGCTCGCGCCCGATTTGTTTTTTCAAAAACACATCTATCGCGCCGACGGCGACACGGTGCTGCTGCCGCCGGGTGGGTTCACGATGTTCTACGGACGCGGGCCGGAATATCGCTGGCTCAAGCGTCCGATCACGGTGCCGGGTGTCGCGGGGCGGGCAGCGCCGGCGCGGCCGACGGAGGCTGCACCGGCGGAATCTGCGCCGACGGCGAGGGATCGCGAACCGGTCGTGAGCGTGCGGCTCGAACGCTGGGTGAACCCCGCCGCCGCGGGCTTTTACTCGGGCGATCATCACATTCACGCGTCCGGCTGCGCGCATTACACGCAGCCGAGCGTCGGGTTCGAGCCGCGCGCGATGTTCCGGCAGGTGCAGGGCGAGG
>BJHT01000347.1 GCA_014193395.1 Verrucomicrobiota bacterium | reverse complement strand
GGCACCAACGCTGGTCACCGTCGAATAAGCGTTGGCTACCTTCACCGAGTAGGTTCCCGACTGACTGGGCTGGGCGTTGGCGAGAGTCAGCGTCGCTCCGGTGGCACCCGCCAAGTTGGTCGTGCCCAAGAACCACTGATAGGTCGGCGCCGGATCGCCCGTGGCGCTGGCGCTGAGCGTCACCGTGCTCCCGGCGAGCACGGTTTGTCCCACCGGCTGCTGGGTGATCGCGACCGGCTGATAGACCTTCAGGTTGGCCACCACGCTCGTGACCGCCCCGGCCGAGTTGGTGATCACCACCTGATAGCCCGCCGCCTGGCTATACTGCACGTTGGGAAAGGAGAGCGACGCATTGGTCGCGTTGATCAACGCAGCCCCTGCGGAATACCATTGATACCTCAACGGCGTGGTGCCGCCCGCCGACACCGTCATCGAGGGCGAGGAACCCACTGCCGCGTTCACATTGGCAGGTTGCGTGGTGATGGATGGCTTCGTGGTCGCGGCTTTGGCCGAAAGCCCCATCAGACCAAGTGCCACGTTCGCCAACAACAACAGTTTCCGATAGTTCAGGTTCATTCTTCTTTTGATTACAAATCTACAAAACCGACCCACCTACCATTTACCGCACGGGGTAAGCCCGTTCTTCCTCCTTAGCACCGCCGATGCCATCCCGGAATACCTCCCATTCACCCCGTCCCGTTAGCACTTCATCCCCAACTCCGCGGGTCCGCCACCAGCGACCGGACCGACGGTTGGTCCATGGCTGGACCGCTGGTCCGCGTCGGCTCCGGGAAGAGTAGCGAGCCGTCGCAGGTGGCTTGTGTTCCTCAGTTCGATGCCTTGGTAGTAGCGGGCAGTTGACTCACTGCGCATAGACATTGACCCGGCCAGTGGCGGTGCCGCCTTGTCCGTCACTGATGGTGTAAAGAAAGTAGTCGGGGGAGTTATAGCCCGCCCGCGCCGTGTAATAGACATAAGTCGCATCCTTGGTAATTTGTGCGCCGAGATAGCTGAGGCTCGACACGCCGGTCAAGGTGCGGGGGTTGCCATCCACATCGGTGTCATTGGCCAGCAGGGTGGAGATCAGCACCTTCGTGGAAACGTTCACCAACCGATAGACCGTGTCCGTGCCCGCAACAGGGGCGTCGTTCACCGGCGTAACCGTCACCGTAAAGGCGCTGGTGGCGGTCGCCCCGTCTCCATCGGTCACAGTCAGCGTGATGGTCACCGAACCATTGGCGTTGGCGGCGGGAAGCACGTTGATCGTTCGGCTGGCCCCGGAACCACCCAGCACAAGGCCCGACGCGGGGACGATGGCCGGGTTGGAGGAAGCAGCGGTGACCGTGAGGCTGGCGGCGGGGGTTTCCGCGTCACCCACAGTGAAGGCGCGCGCCCCGGTGCTGGTGTCTTCCGCGATGGTAATGGCGGAGAGGGTGCTGATCGTCGGCGGCGCAGTGACCCGATAGTTGAGATAGGCCGTCCCATACGCGCCGTTCTTCCCATCCACCACGATGTAATAGGTTACCCCGAACGTCCCGTCGAAACTTACCCGGCTGGTGAGATCAGTGGGGCTGACATTGTCATTGCAAGTTACGGGAATCAGACTGGCGTAACCATTGCCCAAGCCATCGTCGGTATAGACCGCAAGGATCGTGTCGTAGCTGCTGCCGCTGGTATTGAGCAGGACAGTGCCGGTCGCAGGAGGCGCATAGCTGAGCCAGTAGGAAGAACCACCGACCACGCCGCAGTGATTGGGTTCCGCCGGGTCTTTGCCCGAACGGGTGGCGAATATCTGCGTGCCGCTGTAACCACTCACCGAAGTGATGCGACGGCGCAGGCCGGCGGTCGGGCCGGAACCTCCGCCACTCAGCCCCGACCGGTCGGCGTCGGGCTGGCGATTCTGCGCCAACACATGCCCGAGGCCCTCGGTATTGATCTGCACATCGGCCGGGCGGGTGTGGAGCGTGAACGGGCCGGTGGCCAGCCGGGCTTGATAGACGCCGAGGTTCGCCAGTTGGAGGCTCGGCAGGCTATAGGTGTCATTCGTCGCGTCGGTGATGGGCTGGCCTTCAAAAAGCCATTGCACACTCACCGGCGCGCTGTTTCCGACATAGCCAACCGACAGAGTCACCGGACTACCGATGACACCGGCCAGACTGACAGGATGGGTGATGACGGGCAGGACAATATCCGACGGTGTCAGATTCCAGGAAAAGCCAATCTGCCCCGCGGCCCCCGCGAAGCCGGCGACGACGATATTGTATTCCACGCCGGCCTCGGCGCTGAAGATCACCCTGCTGTTGAGATAGCCACCGCTGTCGTCATCCGCCACCACCAAGGATAGGTTGTTCACCGCAGTACCGCGAAAGACGCCCAGGATGGTATCAAAGTCACTCCCCGCAGTGCTCATGACCACGACGCCATTGGCGGGCGCAGTCCATTTGGCCCAGACCGAGTTCCTGGCTTTGTAGGCATGGGTGCTGGGCTCGCCGGCTTCGGTGGTGGCATTAAAATTATTTCCGCTGCCCGACCCACTGGTCCCGGTGATCGTGCCCCGGTTGGCGAACAAGTCCGCCCACGGCAGTGCCGGAACGGTGACCACTAACTGCGCCGGATCGCTTTCAACACTCGGGACGGCAGGACCGTAGTTAGCCACCAAATAATACCGACCACCCTCGGCGACCGTCACATTGGTCAGCGATAACGAGGTATTAGTCGCGCCGGGGATGGGATAGCCACCTTGGAGATACCATTGACACGCGGGCGCCGGATTGCCCAAGACTCCGCCGATCAAACTCACATTGACAGCCGGCGCAACCGATTGCGACTGGGGTTGGGCGGTGATGCCGATCACATTCAAATCGGCCGCCGCGCTGGTGGTCGTGCCGAAGGGATTGCTGACCACCACCGAATAATTACCCGCGCTGGTGGGAAGTACCGGGCTTAATTGGAAAGGGTTGCTCGTGCCACCCGGGATAGACGCACCATTGAAACGCCATTGGTAGGATAGCGGGGCGGAACCAGTCACCGTGGCTTGGAATTGAGCCTGGTCGTAGAGCAGCCCAACCGTCGGCTCCGGTTGGGCAGTTATGACCGGCGGGTACCCGACCTGGACACTGGCGGCGGTGCTGGTGGCGGTGCCGGAATTGTTGGAAACCACGACGGTGTAGCTGCCCGACTGGGGAGGCTGGGCGTTGGAGAGCACGAGCGTGGCGTTGGTGGCGTAGGGGATTAGCGTGCCGTCCTTGCGCCATTGGTAGGCAAGGGGCGCGGTGCCGGTCGCGGTGACATTGAGGCTGGGCGAAGTGCCCACCGCCGCGTTTAGGGCCGCGGCGGGCTGGATGGTAATCGCGGGCTTTGTGCCAGCCGCCTTGGCCGAAAGGGCTAGCAGGCCGAGGAGGACGTTGCCGAACAGGAGTAGCTTGCGGAAATTCTGGTCCATATTTGTCTTCGTATTTTGTCTATGGCCGGTCCGGTTGCTTCCTCGCAGCCATGACGCGACCTATCGCTGAACCCGGCTAGAGCACCGCCGATGCCATCCCCCGAAACCTCCCGTTCACCCCGCCCTTGTGCGCGTTCATCCAATCGAAAGTGGTCCGGTCGCTGGTCCGACCTGTCGTGGCCGAAGCTGCGGTCCGGCACCGGACCGCCGTGGGCATTTGAATGGTCCGTGGTTTTCAGCCCCGCCCGGAAAACCCTCGCCGCCCTCTTCGCGGCTCGTTACGGTCCGCCCATGCCCGCCGACTGGAAAACCGATCCGGCTCTGCCGGAAACCATCCGCCACGGTCTCACCCGTTTCTGCACCCAGCTCACCACCGCGCTCGGTGACCAACTCGTCGCCGTCGTCCTCTACGGCGGACTCGCCAAGGGTGAATTCACCCCCGGCAACTCCGATGTGAATGTCCTCGTCGTCCTCCGCTCCGCCGCGCTCCCCGCGCTGGATGCCCTGCTCCCCGCCCTCGAACAGGCCCGCGCCGAGTTCCCGCTCGCGCTGCTGACCCTCACTGAAGCCGACCTGCCCACGTTCTCCGAAGTCTTCCCGATCAAGTTCACCGACATCCAGCGCCAGCACCGACTGCTCGCCGGCCGCGAGATTTTCGCGCAGCTCGAAATCACCCGCGACCGTCTCCGCCGCCAGTGCGCACGGGAATTGCAGAATCTCCTGCTCCGCCTCCGCGCGTTCTATCTCCAGCGCGGCCAGCGGCCCGAGCAGCTCGAGGAAACCCTCACCCACGCCGTCTCCTCCCTCCTCGCCACACTCGGCGCGCTCGTCGAACTCCAGACTGGTGAACGTCCCGCCAGCAAAGCCGCCACCGTCGCCAACGCCGATAAACTCGGCCTCAACGCCCAACTCCTGCGCGATCTCCTCGCCCTCAAACGCGGCGAACTCAAACCCGATGCCGCCGCCCTCAAGCAGCTCTTCGGCGCGTTCCTCGACACCATCCACCAGGCCGCACGGCTCACTGAGAAACTCTGACTACCGATGAGCCACGCACGTTCCCGACCAGCACCCGTACCGCAGGCTTCCAAGCCTGCTGTGTCGCAGGTTTCCAAACCTGCGGCCGCTGGAACTTTTCGATGCGCCCACGCCGGCCAACGCCCCGCCGACTTGGAAGTCGGCGACACAGCAGGTTTGGAAACCTGCGCTACCAGTCTCGCCGCGCGGCTCGCTGAAAAACTCTGACCCGCCATGAACCCGCCGCGTTTCCTCAAATCATTTCCCGCCGTCCCTTTTCGTGTCTTTCGCGTCTTTCGTGGTTCCACCTTCCTCTCCGCGGAATGAACTGGCTCCTGCACAATCCCATCGCCGACCTGCGCGGACCGGACTTCCTCGCCCTCTACGCCGCCGTCATCGTCGCCACCCTCGTCCTTGTCCACCGCTACCTCCGCTCGCGCGACACCACCGGCTCTCTCCACGCACCGCCCGTTCCGCCGAAAATTGATCCCCTCGAAATCGCCTTCCTCCGCGGCAACCGCGCCGAACTCATCCACGTCCTGATCCTCGGTCTCATCGACCGCAACTATCTGGAAACCGCCGGTACCCCCGCGCAAATCATCCACGCCAAGGGTCACCCCGATCCACGTCATCTCTCGCCCGTTGAACGGGAAATCTTCGATCACTTCGCGACACCCCAAAACGCCTGGTCTGCCGCCCGACTCGCCGACTCAGGCCCGCTCTTCGACCGCCTCGCCAAGGCTTACGAACAGAAACTGCACGCCGAGTTTCTCCTCTGCCCGCCCGCAGTCGCCACCGCCGCCGTTCCCGCGGGCCTCGCTGCGGCAGCGCTCATCCTCGGCCTCGGCGGTTACAAACTTTGCATCGCCCTCTCGCGCGGCCGCACCAACGTCGGCTTCCTCGTCGCGCTGGCGATCGTCGCCACCATCATTCTTCTCGTCATCGTCGCCCGCGCCAGCCGCCACACCAGCGCCCGCGGCCGCGCCTATCTCGCGAAACTCGAACTCGCCTTCGACAAACTCCGCGAGCGCGCCGCCCTCGAACCCGCCGCGCACCTCGCCGCCGACGCGCTCCTGATCCTCGCCGCCATCTACGGCACCGCCAGCCTCGCCAAGACGCCGTGGAAAAATTACGCCCGCCTTTTCACCCCGCCGCAGCAATCCTCCTCCAGTTCCTGCGGCAGCGGCAGCAGTTGCAGCAGCAGCAGCGACGGTGGCGGCAGCAGTTGTGGTGGCGGTGGCGGCTGCGGCGGCTGCGGTGGTGGCGGAGATTGACCCATGCTTTCCCCTTCCTCTGCGTCCCCTGCATCGTCCGCGTCCCTCCCGTTAATCCCCTCGCATCTCCCCGCCCTCGGCGTCGGTCTAGGCTTTCGCGAACCCTTCCGCAGCGACCTCTTCCTCCACCCCGAGGCCGCCGATTTTCTCGAAATTACCGCCGACCACTACTTCGATCCCACTCCTGAAAAAGCCGCCGAACTCGATCTGCTCGCCGAACATTTCACCCTCATCCCGCACGGCCTGAACCTCTCGCTCGGCAGCGCCGACGGCCTCGACGACGCCTATCTCGAAAACTTCGCGCGCCTCATCGAACGCCTTGATCCGCCGTGGTGGAGCGAGCACATCGCCTTCACCCGCGCGGGCGGCGTCGAGATCGGCCATCTCACCCCGCTGCCTTTCACACGCGAAGCCGTCGAGGCCTTCGCCGCCAATGTCGCCCACGTCCGCCGCCGCATCGCCACGCCGCTGATCATCGAAAACATCACCTTCTCCGTCCATCTGCCCGGCGCGGAAATGACCGAAGCCGGCTTCGTCTCCGCCGTCCTCGCCGCGACCGGTTGCGGCCTGCTCCTCGACGTCACCAACTTGCACACCAACTGCGTCAACCACCGCACCGACCCGCACGCCGCGCTCGATCAGCTCCCGCTCGACCGCGTCGTGCAGCTCCACTTCACCGGCGGCCACGTCCACCGCGGCGAACTGATCGACAGCCACTCGCAGCCGACGCCGCCCGCCATCTGGGACCTCCTCGAACACGTCCTCCACCGCGCGCCCGTCCGTGGCGTCATCCTTGAGCGTGACGAAAATCTCCCGCCCTTCGCCGAACTCGCCGCCGAACTCACCCGCGCCCGCGACCTCGGGCGACGCCACCATCGATGGGCCTAGCCGAAACCCAGCGCCTCCTCGCGCACCTCTACACCGACCCGCGCGTGCGCGAACAATTCTTCACGCACCCAGCCACCGTCGCCGCGGAATTTTCCCTCCCGCCCGCCGACCTCCATGTTCTCCGTCATCTCCCGCGCGCCGAGATCAACCGCTTCGCCCGCTCCCTCCAAAACAAGCGCCTTGGCGACACCGCCAAACTTCTCCCCCTCACCCGCCGCGCCCTCGGCCGCCACTTCGCTCCGCGCTTCCTCGCCTGGGCCGAGTCCACCGCCCCCGCGACATCGCATCACCACACGGACGACGCCCGCCACTTCGCGGCGCATCTCCTCTCCGAAAACAAAAAAACCGCCGCGCCCGCCAAAGCCCTCGCCCCGTGGATCACCAATCTCCTCCGCTACGAAACTGCCGCCCTCACCGCCGCCACGCCCGGACGCCACTGCATTTTTCTCCCCCTCCGCTTCACCCCCGCCGACCTCCAGAAATGCGCCCGCTCCTCGCGCCACCGCAGCCGCCTCCGCCCCCGCCCCAGCCTCGCCGTCTGGTTCCGCCTCACCCCGCACGGACGCCTCCGCCACCTCCACCTCTCGCTCCCATTCTTCTGAAATTTGAAATTTCAGATCTCAAATTTCAGATCCCGATTGCACATCACAAACCTCCCACCCAACACCCGCCCCGCTCCCGCATTTCCGAAATCTCAAATCTGAAATCTTAAATCTCAGATTCGCCCATGCCTCCACCCGCCATCCTTCTCCTCCCCATTTTTTCTGCCCCCATTTTTCTGCCTTAAATCTCCTGTCGCACCGCACCCGACCACCACCCCATTTTTCTGCCCCCCCATTTTTCTGCCATGAATCCCC
>BJHT01000346.1 GCA_014193395.1 Verrucomicrobiota bacterium | reverse complement strand
CGGCCTGGCGTTGCAACAATTGGAGCGCGATTTCGGCCAGCCTCACCGGCATCGCGGCCTGGGTATCCGCAAGCTGACCGGGAGTTTTCTGGAAATCCGTGTCGGGTTGGACCTGCGGTTGGTGTTTCAGAACCGCGCCGACTGTATTTTCTTTGTAATGGCTGGCGATCACGACGAAGTGCAAAGGTTCCTCCGCGGGCTTTGATCTTGATGTCACATTATTCAAATGCCGGAAGCCATCGTTGCCAGCCCGACTAAAATCCGTTACCGTCCTGCCATGAGCGACAAACAAATTGCCCTCGACACCATTCAGCACCTGCCGGAGACGGCGACGCTGGCGGACATTACGAAGCGTTTGGAGTTTGTCGTGGCCGTGCGCGAAGGGCTGGACGAGATCGAGCGTGGTGAAACCGTGCCGCATGAGCAGATCAAACGGGAGCTGGCGGAATGGCTTACAAAATAGTCTGGTCGCTTCAGGCGCGGGAAGATTTGCAGGCAATCGTCCGGTTCATCCGGCGCAAGAATCCCCGGGCGGCGGCAGATTTCGGTTATGCGCTCATCAAACGGGTGGATGTTCTTGAAAACTTCCCACGGCTCGGACGACGGGTGCCGGAGTTCGATGAGGACACGATTCGCGAACTGATTCACCGGTCCTACCGCATCATTTATCAGGTGCAGGACGAACAGCGATTGCTTGCCGTCGTGCGCCTCTGGCACGGTGCGCGCGGCGCGCCGGAACTGCCGGCGCAGTGGGAATTCTGATAGGGAAAACTTTTGACATGTCTCTGATCGTTCAAAAAATTCGGCGGAACCTCGGTGGATGAATGCCAACGTGGCCAGTCCCGCTGAATCCGGGAAGACTCCGAACATGACTGCGGTTTTACAACTCGACGACGCGCTGGCGATCCGGCTGAAAGAAGCGGCCGACTTCGTGGTCGTTCCGTTCGAGCAGCCGGCGCAGGAGGCCCTCCGGCGCGGCGTCCAGCAGATGCCCCTGCGCGTGGTGGCCCGGCCTTATCGGCTGCCCGTGCATGAGTTCGGGGGCCATGTGAAGAACCCCGCCGCCGCCCTCGGGGTGCTGGAGGAAGAAGAGTTTCGCCAGCAGTTTGGGACCGCGAAATGATTCTCGTGGACGCGAAACCGGAGACCGGCGTGACGGAGATGGAAGCCAAGGCTGAAAACTGGCTTCGCTTGCCGGTCGTTTCTGCGGGCGCCGAATTCTTGGTGATGGGACAGTTGATGCGACGGAATATTTTGACCTACAGGGCTCCCCAGAACAACGAAGGCTACGACTTGATCTGCATCCATCCCAACCCCCGGCACATCCCGAAAAGCGGTGAACTGGCGCAAGTGCGGGTTCAGGTCAAAAGCCGCTACGCCACTGACTGTGACCGGGGCTTTCCCGTAAAGGAGGCTTCATTCGCTGCGTTAGATTTTCTCGTCGTCGTTTTCCTCAACATCGGAAAGTTTTTTAGTGGCAACGATGGTTCAACTGGAGCGAAGCAACCAGAGTTCTACACCTTATCCAACGAGTTCATCCGAAAGAACCACAACCGAACTTCAAGCTGGCAGAAGGTAAAGTTGAAGCACTTGAACCTCGAAATTCAGGCTTTTCGAGATGAGTTGGGTTTTGAACAAATTGCCGGCTCCTTGGGAATTCCAAAGCCTCTTAAGCTGCGAAACTAACTTTCGCTGAAATCTCATGTCCCTCATCGTTCAAAAATACGGCGGCACCTCGGTGGGCAACCCCGAGCGCATCAAAAACGTCGCGCGGCGCGTGGCGGAATATAAGCAGCAGGGCCACCAGCTCGTCGTGGTCGTCTCCGCCATGAGCGGCGTCACCGACGGCCTCATCAAGCTGGCCAAGGAAATCACGCCGCTGCCCAGCGAGCGCGAGATGGACATGCTCCTGGCCACTGGCGAGCAGCAGACCATCGCCCTCACCGCCATCGCGCTGCACACGCTCGGCCTCAGCGCCGAGTCGCTCACCGGCGCGCAGGCGGGCATCGTCACCGACGGCGTCCACACCAAGGCGAAGATCAATCACATCACCCCAAAAAAAGTTCACGCCCTGCTCGACGCCGGCAACGTCGTGATCGTCGCCGGCTTTCAAGGCGAGACCTCCGAGGGCCAGATCACCACGCTCGGCCGCGGCGGCTCGGACCTCACGGCCATCGCGCTCGCCGCCGCGCTCAAGGCCGACCTCTGCCAGATTTACACGGATGTGGATGGCGTGTACACCGCCGATCCGCGCATCGTGCCCACGGCCCGCAAGCTGGCCGAGATTTCCTACGACGAGATGCTCGAACTGGCCGCGCAGGGGGCCAAGGTCATGCAGTCCCGCTCGGTGGAATTTGCCAAAAAATTCGGTGTCATATTTGAAGTCCGCTCCAGCCTTAACGACAACCCCGGAACCATTGTGAAAGAGGAAACCAAAACCATGGAAGGCGTCGTCGTCCGCGGCGTCGCGCTCGACAAGAACCAGGCCAAAGTCACGCTCGTCGGCGTCCCCGACAAACCCGGCGTGGCCGCCCGCATCTTCAAGGCGCTGGCCGACGCCACGGTCAACATCGACATGATCGTGCAAAACGTCAGCCACGGCGGCGGCGCGCCCACGACCGACATTTCCTTCACCCTCGACAAGCCCGACCTGCTCAAGGCGCAGAAAGTCATCGGCGCGCTCAAGACCGAGGTCGGCATCCGCGAGGTGATCTCCTCCGAGAAAATCGGCAAGCTCTCCATCGTCGGCGTCGGCATGCGCAGCCACTCCGGCGTCGCCGCAAAAATGTTCGAGACCCTCGCGAAAGAAGGCGTGAACATCGACATGATCTCGACCAGCGAGATCAAGATCAGCGTCGTCATCGACCTCACCAAAGGCGAAGCCGCCATGCGCGCCGTCCACGCGGCATTCTTGGGCTGAAGTTCCGGCGCGCCCGCCTCCAACCGCCTCACCACGCGCTGCTGCCAGAAGCCGTGGTCGCGCGCTCGGCCCTGTAGCGCAGGTTTCCAAACCTGCTGTGTCGCCGACTTCGAAGTCGGCAGGGCGTCGGCCTCGCCGGGGTGTCCTGCTTTGGAGTGCGGTGACTCGTCACCGCTTTTGGCAGGCGACTTGTCGCCGTCGAAAATCCGGCGCGTCCGGCCACGTGTGCGTCTCCGCGCTGGCGCGAGCCGTGAACGCCCCATCCCACCCGGACCATTACCGCAGTTCGACGGCGACCAGTCGCCTCGCAAAAGCGGTGACGAGTCACCGCGCTCCACCCCGCTGCGGCCGGAGACGTCCGCACTCCGCCGAAGCGATCCCGGAGTGCGACCGTCCTCGGTCGCAGCAACGTCCGCCCGCACGAAGGTGCCAGAATCATTCCGCGTCACCCTGCGCTCCACCTCGCTGCGGCCGGGGACGGCCGCACTCCGCCGGAGGCCCGCTTTGGAGTGCGGTGACTCGTCACCGCTTCTCGCAGGCGACTTGTCGCCGTCGAAAATCAGGCGCGTCCGGCCACGCATGCGTCTCCGCGCTGGCGCGAGCCGTGAACGCCCCATCCCACCCGCACCATTACCGCAGTCCGACGGCGACCAGTCGCCTCGCAAAAGCGGTGACCAGTCACCGCACTCCAAACGCCGCGCGCCGCGCATACCACGGCGCGCGGCCGCTCCGCGCTCAACATATCTCCGTGCTCCTCTCGCCATTTGCGACCGCATAGACCCGACAAAAGATAACCCCAAGCCCCAAGCCCCAAGCACCAATCTGCCTTCGCCACCCCACACGCTCGGCTCGCCAGTTCAGACCGCGTCCGCCGATGGTCCCTTGGTGCTTGCCCCCTCTTGGTCCTTTCCTTGAGCTTTGAGCTTTATTCTTTGAGCTTCCCTGCCGCCGCCTTCATTCCGGTTTGCAACTCACCCCCATTCGCCCAACACTCCCGCGTCTCAAACCACAAGCCATTGCCAAACACCATCGCCCCATGAGCATCAGGCACCGCATCCACTCACTCGCCACCGCCACCCTTCTGCTCCTCCTCCAACCCATCGCGTTCACCGCCTTCGCCGCCGCACCCACCGCCCCCGCCGCCGCTCCCATCACCGCGCTCACCACCAACGCCCCGCCGCCTCCGCCCGTCTTCCAGCGCACCACGCTCCCCGAGCACCACGCCTTTCAGAAAACTCTCCGCCAATATCTCGCCTCCCTGAAGCCCGCTGACTTCGATCACGGCGTCACGCAAAAGTTCAGCAACGTCTCCGTTCCCACCGACCCCGAAACTCAATACCGCAACTTCCTCCTCACCCAGATGCTCCAGCCGCTCGTCGGCACCAAGCGCGGCTATCCCGCCGTCAACGCGCCCTCCCGCCTCTTCACCCTCACCGAAATCGAAACCCCCGCCGGCATCAAACGCCCGCCCGTCTGGGCCGAACCCGCCGCCTTCCTCACCACCTGGACCAACCAGCACAATCCCTACCTCCACTCGCGCCCGATGAAACTCCGCGCCTTCGTCGCCATGTGCATCCACCTCGCCATGCTCGACGCCCAGCTCGAACACGCCCCCGAAATCGGCGGCATCGGTCGCAGCGACTGGTTCGCGCCCACGCTCATCGTCCTCGCCTATCCCTTCCCCATCGTCCGCGACGCCGTCCCGGAAAATGTGCGCGCCGCCTACCTCACCGGCCTCCGCAAAATGGGCCAACGCCTCCTCGACTGGGGACCGAAAGGCGAAGAGCCGCAACTCGATGTCGTCGGGCCCCTCTCGCTTTGGTACATCAGCCAGGCCCTTGGCGACCCCGATTTTGCGAAGCAGACCGAAGCCTACGCCCGCAAACTTTTCACCGACCCGCGCCGCTTTCATCCCGCCGGTTACTTCGTGGACCGTGGCGGGCTCGATCTCGGTTACGGCGGCCAGGCCAATTTCTTCACCACCTGGCTCGCCCTCGCCACCGGCTGGACCTTCGTGCGGGACGTCGTCGATCGCTGCCACCGCCTTCGCGCCCACGTGACACTCCCCGAGCCTGACGGACGCACCTTCGGCCCCAGCCATTTTCAAACCCGCTACAGCGCCGACGCCTGGCGCGACCAATGGGAATGGGGCCACTACCGCGACTACGCCGCCTCCCTCGTCACCGACGAAGCCGCCTACCTGGTCCCGCTCCCGTCCGCCGCCGTCCTCACCAACGCCGCCGCCCACCGCGGCGGATTCTTCAACGCGCAGATCGCCGAAAACCCGGTCATCGTCGGACAACGCCGCTTCGCCCGGAACGACGAACTCATCAACCAACTCTGGAGCTTCCGCCTCTGGCAGTCCTTCAACTTCCCCGCCATGGTCAGCTTCGCTTACGAATACTACCCCGTCGGAGCCTTCGCCCATCGCCTCAAACTCGAACAGGAGAAATCCCCGCTCCTCCGCTCCCCCTTCCTGCGCGACGAAACTTTCCTCCGCGATTTCTCCCAAGCCTTCACCGTCGCGAAATTCACCAATTACGCCGCCATTCTCCACACCGGCCCCGTCGGCGCGCCCAACCCCGACGACGGCCACTTGCCCCTTACCGGTCCCTACGGTTTCGGCGGTGGACAACTCTCCGCCTTCTGGACCCCCGCCACCGGCTCCGTCCTGCTCGGCCGCCGCGGCGGCATGACCAAGGACAAAAACATGGATCCGCTCGAAGACTGGCGCTCGTGGCCCAGCCACGCCGTCTCGGGCATCCGGCCCGACGGAAAAATCTTCACCACCGCGCGCATCCAAACCCCGCACGTCACCAGCACGCTCGGCACCAAAAACGGCACCGTCCGCGTCACCGGCACCGTCCCGCGCGGCCAGTTGGGACAACCCAAAGCCCTCGACGGCCGCCTTGATTACAGCCGCACCTTCACCCTCGCCGCCGACGCCCTCCGCGTCGCGACCACGCTGCAATCCACCGGTCAGGACGCCTTCGCCGAACTCTACGAAACCCTGCCCGTCTTCCTCCGCGACACCGCCCAACAAGACAAAGCCCAACCCACCACCATCGAACTCGAACGCAACAAGACCTGGTCCGCCGCCACCACCAACTGGACCGACCAAGTCACCGCCGCGCGCCTCACCCGCTTCACCGGCGCGGTCCTCATCGAATTCGACCGCCCCCGCCGCGTGAAGCTTTCTCCCGCCGAATTCCGAGACACCTACCTCAGCCGCGCCTCGTGCCGGAACCTCCTCATCGACCTCTTGGAAAACAAAGACCAACCCCTCGTCGCCCACACCGCCTCCGTCTCCTACCGCCTCCGCTCTGTGAAATGAAATCGCCCGCCCTCCCATCTCAGACGCAACCAACTCCACCACGCGTGCCCACCAACCCGAGCGCCTCGGACCTCCCTCTCCCTTCAACGGGGAGAGGGAATGAGGGTGAGGGGTGCTCCTACCCACGACTCCCAACCTCGCACCGCAAAAGCGCCATAGGACTGACGCACACCAAAACACTCTCGCTCCCACCAGGCCGCCACTGCGAGGGGTCGCCCCAACCTGACCCACCCCTCCCCCTTTTGCGTTTTTTTGCGTTTTTTGCGGCCATCCTCCTCCTCGCGGCCCCGCTCGCCGCCGCCGAAACCCACCGCCTCCACGACGGCCTTACCCTTTTCGTTCACAACCCCGACGGCCGTGCCTTCGATCTCTCCCTCGACGTCCGCGACATCAACCTCAGCGAAAACGGCCCCCGCGAAGTCCTCCTGAAAATCTACGACCCCGCCGGTGCCAACCCCGTCCGCACCGTCATCCCCGACGACGGCGTCACCTCGCCCGCCGCGCTGCCCGCCAAAGGCGCGCTCGGCCACGAAACCTGGTATCTCGCCCACCTCCGCATGATGGGCACCGAACCCCAATGGCGCTGGAGCGCCCCCTCGCAACCCGACCGCCTCGCCGCCACCCCGAAGCGCACCTTTACCCACACCGTGCCCGCCGGCCCGCCCGGCATCTGGCGCATCCTCCTCGTCGGCGCCACCGACCACTACGTCACCGTGCGCCTCGACCCCGCGCTCAAATACGGCATCGCCGGCCACCCCGACTGGCTCCACGGCCACGGCACGATGTGGTGCCAGAGCCACCTCTACGTCCCGCGCGGCGCCACCGGCGCGCACCTCATGCTCGCCGAACTCGACCTCCCCCGCACCCGCCGCGCCACCCTTCGCGCCCCCGACGGCACCCCGCTCGCCGAACTCACCACGCCCTCCGGCACCACCACGCACTTCCTCACCTTCACCAACGCCGCCGCTCTTCACGACCAACTCCTCACCCTCGACGTCTCCCCCGGCGACAACGATTTCATGGTGAATCTCAAGTTCACCTTCGACAAAGACCCCCTCGTGCAACAACGCGGCACCCGCGTCGTCCCCGCCGTCTTCGCCCCCGACGCCCCCACCGCCCGCGCCCTCCGCGGCGGCGCGCTCTACCACGACAACCAGATCTTCTGGCAGCCCTACCAGATCGCCCTCCACGACTGGCTCAAAACCCTCGCCCCCGAAGACTTCACCATCCAAGACGCCGCGGGA
>BJHT01000345.1 GCA_014193395.1 Verrucomicrobiota bacterium | reverse complement strand
CCGGAGCAGAGTTGGTGGGCGGCCAGCCTCCTTTACTGGACGTGCCGTCGCCACAAGACGGCGTTCCAGCGCAGCCAGCATCCCGAGTGGAGCGACGAGCAGTTGAACCACGAAGTGCGCCGGATTTTCTCCCATGCCCGAACCTGACCTGATTGAGCTGTTCGTCCGCAAGCTGGAATATTTCCGCGAAGGCGGCTCCGAGAAGCACCTGCGCGACATCCGCGCCATGCTGCACTTCTCGGGCGACCAGCTCGATCGCGCGGCGTTGCACGAATGGGTGATCCGGCGCGGCGTGACCACCGAATGGCAGCGGGCTTCCGCCTGAGCGCCTTCCGTGGCTGGCACTCGCGCCGCTCGCCCGCCGCCTCCCGTCCGCGTCTTCCCAAGTTGTAATCTCCTCAAGCACCCCAGCAGGAGAAACCAATCGCCCCGCCTACCCACCCAAGCCCAGCTTCCTCCGCCCCTCCGCCGTCAATCGGTTCGAGTTCCAGCCCGGCTCCCACGTTTGCTCGACGATCACTTTCTTCACGCCGGGCACCTGCAACAACCGCCGTTGCACCGGCATCGAGTTGCCGCCGGAACCGAACGCGAAATACCCGAGCCGCGGCCGCCCGCGATGCGGCATCGCCATCAAAACATGCACCACGTCGCCGCGCACGCGGAGATCGTGGACCAGTCCGAGGTCCACCACGTTGAGGCCGGCGTTGTAAAACTGCTCGTCCTTGCAATCGCGCAAGGCGTCCCACAACGCCTGCTTCGGGACCGGGCTGTCCCCCGCCTCACCGGGGCGCGCGAGCCGGCCGGGAGACTCCTTCGCGTCCGCTCCCGGCGGCATTTCACCGGCGGATACGAGCAGCGGATGCACGAGGCGGTGACGCAGTTCTTCGAGCATTCGCGGCCCGTCCGCCGCGGTGAACGGCGATACAACGTACGCGTTCTTTTGGTGCAGCACCGCGCCCGCCGGCACTTGTTTCACTGGCAGCGGATACCGGCTCCAGACGTGCCCGTGCGACGGCGAGTACAGCGTCGGCGATGCCGAGTGTTTCAATTCCGGCAGGCCCTCGGCGCGGTGTTCCAAAAACAGCGCGACGAACGCGTCCTTGCTCTCCCGGTTGAAAAAACCGACGCCCCACAACTTGTCACGCAGCGCCGCGTCCACCGCGCCGGTGCGAACCTTGCCGTCCGGCCCCAGCCACACGATGTCCGTGAACGGCTGGCCCGAGAACACCCATTCGTCATCGCGCAGCGCGGGGGCCTCGAAATCCTTGATCGCCCGCATGGAACCGGATTTGTGAAACCACGGCAGGCCCGCGTAAAAACGATACTCGACATCCACATGCAGCCGGCTCGGACTGAACACGGGATGCACCGGCGAGTGCGGAAAACCCCAGCGCCGCACGATGGTTGCCAACGGCCCGCGCACCACCTCGTAATCCGGACACGTCTCCCACAGCGTGACGCGCAGTTTTTGGAAATGCCCCGCCGCCGCGTAATCGTGCGCCCAGTCAATGCCCGGCGGCTCGCCGTGCCCCTCGCCGCCGGCGAAAAGCTCCAACCCGAACCCGCGCTTGATCGCCATGCGTTCGAGCTGCCCCATCTGCCGCGACAGCGACGCCTTGAAAAACTCGTTCTCAATGTCCAGCGCGAAGCCCTCGCCCCGCGTCTCGAGATCCGTCGGAAACGCCGGCAATTCCGCCTCCGGGTTCCCGTGGAACACGAGCAACGTCTGCCGCTGGTGCATCGCGCCACCCGCCATGAACAACACCTTCGCCAGCCGCTTCTTCCCCCGCCGCACCTCGCCATGCACCTGACTGGGAACCTCGCGCAGCGTGCCATCCACGACGCGCGCAACCCGCACCTCGCGCGCCAGCGACGTCACCTGCTCCGCGGGAAAACTCAGCAGCACCTCCACCGGCTCGGCCGGGCGCTCGATGCCCAAGGTCTCGTCCAGATGAATCGCGCGGCAATATTTCCAACCGCGCGCCCACGTCCGCCACGGCGCAGGCAACGACTCCACTGTCGCGAACTGCGCCGGGGCCGCGAGCGGTTGGCCCGGACTCTCCTCCTCCGCCTGCGCCTGCATCGCCGTGTGCCGCAGCGAGTGCGTCAGCGACCGCGCGAGGCGGAAATCCTTCTTGCGCCACGCCGCTTCGAGCAGACGCAGCTTCTCCTCGAAGGAATCCGTCCGTTCCCAATAGGTGTCTTCGCTCATGCGCCGATTACATCACGGCGCAGAACGTGAAGCATCCCTAAGTTTCGCGCAGGCTTCGGACTCGCCCTGCCCGTTCCCACTGCTTCCCCTTCCCCTTCCCCGGCCCCAATTTCCTCTGCCAATCCGGACGTCCTCACCAACGGATGCCATGAGCGCAGCCGGAACCGCAACGGTTCGTCCGCCAACCTCCGAATTCCCGGTTCGTCTGGTGGCTTTCCAGTAGTAAAATCGTCCTTGCTGGCGCACACCGCTCGACGGATAATCAAACAATCTTGAACCGTACCGGCCTATGAAAACGTTCCAGTTTCGCGGATTTTCCCGGTGGCTTTCGTGCGTGCTGCCAGCGTGTCTCTTGGCGCTCGGCAACTTGCCGGCCGACGCCCAGCAGGACTTTTTTCCACCACCCTTGCCGGTGGTCCTCGTGGTGGCGTCAACGCCCAATGCGGCGGAAGCCGGGCCGATTGCCGGGGCTTTCAGCGTCGGGCGCATCGGCGACACCAATCGGAGCCTGACCGTTTTCTACCGGTTGCACGGCACCGCGCAGAACGGCGTGGATTACGCGGCGTTGCCGGGGTCGGTGGTCATCGAGGCCGGCCACTTCCGCGCCACGATTCCCGTCACGCCCCTGCCGGATGCGGTGCTGGAACCCACCGAGCAGGTCGAGCTGGAGCTGATCTTGCCGCCGCTCGACGCCAGTGGCGGAGCGACGTCATCGCCGTATTGGATCGGCTTCCCTGCGCGCGCGGTGGTTTCAATTGCCGATGCGGGCGGTCCGCCGGCGACGAATCATCCGCCGATGGTCGCACTGTTCGCGCCCGGCGAGGACGCCCGCTTCAGCGCCGGGGCGACGATCACGCTGGCGGCGCAGGCGCGCGACGAGGATGGGTCGGTGACCAAGGTTGAATTCTTTGCGGGCACGCGATTGCTCGGCGCGGGGTTGCCGGGCGTGGGCTTGCCTGGCGGCGGGACGATCACGCCGGTTCCGAATGCGGCCGCTGATTTCGTGTCGGCGTTTTCCTTCGTATGGGCCAATGTTCCGGAGGGCGAATATTCCGTCACCGCCGTGGCGACGGACAACGAGGGCGCGAGCCGGCAATCGCCGCCGGTGCGCATCGTCGTGACCGCGGAAATTCCCACGCCCGTCGTGTCGGTCGTGGCCACCGATCCCGAGGCGGCGGAAGGCCCCATCGACCTGCTGCCGCTGGACGGAGTGCTGGGGCGGCCCGTCTTCCTCAACACCGGAACCTTCACGATTCGTCGCAACGGCGGGACGAATGAATCGCTCACGGTTTTTTACCGGCTGGACGGCGCGGCGGAAAACGGAGTGGACTACGCCGCGCTGCCCGGGGAGGTCACGATCCCGCCGGGCGCGTGGAGCGCCGACGTGGTGGTGACGCCGCTGCCCGATGGAATCGTGGAAGGGCCGGAGACAGTCGAGTTGAATCTCACGCCACCGCCCTTCCCGACGTTTGGGACCCCCGGGATCGCGCCGTTTCGCGCGCCGTATTTCATCGGTGAACCCGCGCGGGCACTCGTGACCATCGCGGACCACGACGTCGCGCCACCGACGAATCATCCTCCGTCCGTCGTGCTCCACAGCCCGGCGGCTGACGCGGTGTTTGTCGCGCCCGCTAACATCCTCCTCATGGCGGCGGCGTGGGACGTGGACGGCACGGTTGCCACCGTCGAGTTCTTCGCCGGAACCAACTCGCTGGGATTCGCCACCAATAATCCGCTGGTCATGTCGCCCAACGCCGCGGCGGGTTCCGCCCTGCCGTTGAGTCCGTTTTCCCTGGTCTGGACTAATGTCCCGCGCGGCGAGTACACGCTGACGGCACGCGCCACGGACAACGAAGGAGTGGTCGGCGTTTCTGCGCCGCGGCGGGTCCGCGTCGCGGGGGAAAACATTCAGCCAATGGTCGTAGTGATGGCGACGCGGCAGGAGACCGCCGAGGGACCGCGCGCGGGAACGACGGGAGATCCAACCGGCGGCTCCGCCACCGGACAGCGATCGACGGTTCCCGGCCCGGGCGGGGTATTACCCCCGATTGAACCGCCGTATCCGGCGGCCTTCACCTTCCGCCGCACGGGTGGAACGAATCTGCCGCTCACGGTTTATTACTCGCTCAGCGGCACCGCCAGCAACGGCGTGGACTACGCGGCACTGCCCGGCGCGGTGACAATTCCCGCGGGGCAATGGACCGCCACGGTGCCGGTGGTACCACTGGACGACAATCTCGTGGAACCGACCGAATCCGTGATCCTGACCTTGGAACCGCCGGCGTGCATCCAGGTGTTCCCGCCCCCGGAAGGCTGCTACTACCTCATCGGGCGCAACGCCCGCGCGGTCGTTCACATTTATGACAATGACTTCATCGTCACGAATCGGCCGCCCAACGTCCGCCTGATAAACCCGACGGAAGGCTCGGTGCTTTCCGCAGGCGCGTCGATCACGCTGATCGCGGATGCCCACGACGAGGATGGTCTGGTCAACACGGTCGAGTTTTTCGCGGGCACGAACAGCCTGGGCGTCGTGACGAATCAGCCGCTCGTCCTCGCGCCCGTGCATCCGTTCAGTCTGGTGTGGAGCAATGTCGTGCCGGGCACCTACGCGCTCGCTGTCCGGGCCACGGATGACCGCGGCGCCGTCGCCGAGTCGCGGCCCGTGCGGGTCACGGTGCTGGCCACCAATGCGGCGCCCACCATCCGGCTCGAGGCCATCGACCGTTACGCCGTGGAGAAGACCACCAATTACGGCATGTTCCGCGTGTTCCGCCGCGGCGACACGTCCGCCGATCTGGTCGTGCGCTACGCCATCAGCGGCAGCGCCAGCAACGGAGAGGACTACGCGGCGCTGCCGGGCGCGGTGACGATTCCCGCCGGAGCCGACACCGCGGACATTGAGATCATTCCGCTCGACGACGATCTCACCGAAGGCATCGAGACCGTGACGCTGTCGTTGCTGCCGCCCGATGGCGTCAACGGCGTGGTGCGTGAAAACGCGCGCTATCAGGGTGGGCCGCACCTCTGCGCGACGGTGTTCATCTTCGACCATCAGCCGGAGCCGCAGCGACCGCCGCCGGTCCCCGGCGGCACGGTGCGCGGCGACGTGGCGCAGCCGGGCTGGCGGCTGGATCATCCGCGGGCGGACCGGAACAACGGCTCGCTTACGGTGAACGGCGAGAACGACCAGATGATCGTCATTGAGGTCGCCAACGATCTGCACGAATGGAGCTACCTCACGCACGGCTTCGTGATCGACGGCAAACTGACCTTCACCGATCCGGATCGCACCGCGGTGGGCACGCGTTTCTACCGGGTGGCCACGCCGTGAGCGCGGCGGACACCACGCTGATCTCCGGTTTTTCCGGGAGCTTTTGATTCCCCGCCGACTTTTCGCGAAGCACCGTCGCGTCCCGGCTTCCTCACACGGCCCAACTTGCATCTGGAATGGCCAAGTCGGCCCTGCTAGCGTCCGCCGCATTATGATTCGTAAATTCGCCGGGTGTCTCGCGGTTGTGATCGGGTGGTCGATGTTGACTCCAGTTTCTGCCGAGGAGTCGGGCAGCGAAATCATCCGTCCGCTGGAGATCAAGACGTATCGGGGCTGGCAGGAGAGCCTCATCCTCAATGCGGGCCGGATCAAGGCGGTGGTCGTGCCAGCGGTGGGCGGGCGGATTGTTTTCTACGGTTTCAATGGCGAGAACATGTTGTTCGAGAATCCGGCGAGCTTCGGCAAGACGCTGGCGGGCACGAGCGAGGATTTTTGGATGGGAGGTTATCAGTGCGATCTGGGGCCGGAGTTGCGCGGCATTCCGGCGCATCCGGGATTGTGGAAGGGGCAGCATGAATGGGCGGCGCGGCGTAATGCGGTGAAGGTGACGAGTCCGCTGGATGCGGCGCTCGGGGTGCGGATGGAGAAGGAAATTTTCATCGCGCCGGACAACGGCGACCTGGGCATCACGCAGCGGCTGAGCAATGAGGGCGGGAAGGAGATTTCGTTTTGTCTGTGGGACCGCACGCTGTGTGTGGGCGGCGGTTTTGCGCTGATTCCGCTGAACAAAAAGAGCCGCTTCAAGGCCGGCTGGTCGCTGTACACGACGGTGGATGGCAAGGACAGCTACGATGGCGACAAGCCGGCGTCGCCGAACGTGCAGGTGCTGGGCGGCGTGTTGGTGGCCAAGGCGGACGGTCCGGTGGCGACGAAGCTGGGCGCGGACAGCGACGCAGGCTGGATCGCGTATGTGAAGGGAACGCTGATGCTGGTGAAATATTTTCCGTATTTTCCCAAGGGCAATTACACGGACGGCGGGAATTCGGTGGAGCTGTATTTCTACAACAAGGTGGCGGAACTGGAGCCGCTCAGTCCCGAGGTCACGCTCAAGCCGACAGAGCGGTACGATTTTCCCGAGAAGTGGACGCTGGTCGAACTGGGCGACGAGATCAGCACGCATCAGCAGGCGCGGGAGTTGGTGAAGCGGATTCCGCCGTCGCCGTTTGGGCGGTGAGGCGGCAGAGCACCGAAGCGGGCGGCGGGACGGGGGAATGCGGCGAGTGAGAAACGGCCGGGTCGCGTTTTCGGGTGTGGTCAGGGGCGGGGGAGGAGGGCGCGCTGGGCGTCGGCGAGTTCCACGTTGCGGCGGTGGTAGCCGCAGGCGTTGATGAGTTTCGCGGCGGCGGCGAGATCGGCGGCGGGCGATTGCCACGGATACTTCGCGCCTTCGATTGGCAATCGGCAATCGGCAATCGCCAATCCGAAGAGGCGGGCGCGGTGGAGGTGGATGTCGGCGAGGAAGAGTTTCATGGGGCCGCGCGCGGCGATTTCCCAGGCTTCGTCGAGGTCGGCCTGGGCGCTCTCGGGGCCGGTAAGCGCGCCGGTCAGAAACCGCAGCCAGGCGCGGGTGAGAAGGCCGAGTGGAAGAAAGTTCTGCTGTCCAGCGCGACGCAGGCCGAGAACTGCGGTGTCCAGTTCGCATCTCACCGACTCCCATTCCGCACTCCTAATTCCATGTTCCATATTTCCCTGGATCGCCTCGAAGAGAGCGGCTCGGCCCAGAGTGAGATGATGGAGCGCGAAATCGAGGATCGGCGCGTCGTGCAACCCTTCTTCCCAATTGAGTATCTGAGCCGCACGCCGTGCGCTGGCGCGGCAGGATTCGGTAACGGTGGGAGACGATGATGGGAGGGGCTGACTTTCTGAGCGCAAAAATTGAAACTGCTCACCTCGGATCCGACCGATGATAGTTTGCCACGCAACGCGCTCTGGCACTGTGAGGAGTAGAGCACAAAACTGGAAACCTTGCACCGAGTAGAGCAGTGGGCATGCG
>BJHT01000344.1 GCA_014193395.1 Verrucomicrobiota bacterium | reverse complement strand
TTTTGCCGGCAGAAAAATGGGGGCAGAAAGAGGGGGGACGGGATGAGTCACCGCAGTTTGCGTATCGGGTTAACCGCGCTTCGTGTGTGGGGCAGGCATCCGTGCCTGCCGGTTCGCGGGGCATCCTTGCCCCGTGTTCCCGGTTCCGCAGCGCCGCACGTTCGTCTTGGGAACGGGCGGCAGGATGCCGCCCAACCGGCAGGCTGGAAGGCTGCCTCACACGACTGGCGCGTGGTGGGCGTTCAACTGAACAGGCGCGTGAGCGGGGAGCCGCTTTCGACGAGGGGGACGGGGCGGTTTTCGCGGTTGAGCAGGAGCATTTCGGGATTGATGCCGAGCGCCCAGTAGAGGGTTTTGGCGAGGTCTTCGGGCGTGACGGCGTGTTCTTTTGGATAGGCCGCGGTGGCATCGCTCGTGCCGTACACGGTGCCGCCGCGGATGCCGCCGCCGGCCAGCAGGCAGGGGAAACAGGTGCTCCAATGGTCGCGGCCCCAGCCTTTGTTGGCCTTGGGCGTGCGGCCCATTTCGCCGACGGCGACGACGAGGGTTTCCTCGAGCAGGCCGCGGGAATCAAGGTCGGCGAGCAGCGCGGCGGTGGCCTGGTCGAAGGTGGGGAGCAGGTGTTTTTGCACGTCCTCGTTGTTGCGGTGCGAGTCCCAACTGTAGCCGTCCACGCAGTCGTAATGCACGGTGACGAAGCGCACGCCGCTTTCGACGAGGCGGCGCGCGAGCAGGCAGGACTGGCCGAAGAGGTGGCGTCCGTAGGCGTCGCGCAGGTGCGCGGGTTCGCGGCGGATGTCGAGGCCGGCACGGGTTTTGTCGGAGGTCACGAGCGCGAGGGCGCGGCGGCGATGGCGGTCCAGGGCCGAGCCGGCGCCGTGGTCGAGGCGGCGTTGGATTTGCTCGAATTGATCGCGCAGCGTCGCGCGGTCGCGCAGGGTCGAGACGGAAACCTCGGGAGCAAGGCCTTCGATTTGAAAAGAGAGTTCGGTGTCGGAGCAGTCGCGCCAGTAGGGGTTGTCGTTGAGGTCGCGTTTATCGACCTTGGTGGTGAGGGGATTGAAGCCTGCGCCAAGCCAGCCCGCGTATTCGCCGGGCCGACGATATTGTCCGCTCTCTTGCAGGCGGCCGAGCCAGTTGGGCAGCGTGGCGTAGGCGGGCAGGTCGCGGTCGAGGCCACCGGGCGCTTGTTGCGCGAGATATTCCACGACGCTGCCCATCGACGGCCAGTCCTGCGGCGTCGCCGTGAAGCCGCCGCCGACGGGAATCTGCCAGCGCTTGCCGGTCTGAAGGTAGTGCCCGCCACCGCTGTGGTCGTTGAAGGTGTGCGTCATGGTGCGGATGACGCTGTATTTGTCCGAGATGGCGGCGAGCTTCGGGAGCATCTCGGAGATGCGCAGCTCGGGCGTGCGCGAGCGGATGGGTCGATACGGACCGCGAATTTCGGCGGGGGCTTCGGGCTTCAGATCGAACGTCTCCAACTGGCTCGGGCCACCGAAGAGAAAGAGGAAGATGACGGACTTGGCGCGGGCCTTTGGAAGCAAGTGCGCGGACTCCTCGGCGGCGAACACTTTCGGCAGGGACAGTCCCAGCAAACCCGCGCCGCCGATTTGCAATAGTTGCCGACGGTTGATCGCGCCAGAGCATACTCGTGCGGGTTGGCCTTGAATGGTGAGCATGGGGTGAAGCTTCTGGTGGGCGGGTGGGTTTTACAAATCGAATCTCCAGCGCGGAATGTGAGCTGGCGTGTCGGTGATGCGGGGATTGGTTCTGGCGGCGAGACGCCGCCGGAACTCGCAGGCGGGGACGCCTGCGGTACCGGACGGAGTGCGCCCGTCCCCGGGCGCAGCGAGGTGGAGCGCGGTGGGGCGTGGAAGAATTCCGATGACCTGTGTGCGTGCGGACGTCGCTGCGGCCGGGGATGCTGCTCTTCATACGACACGTGACGAGCCGCTGACGTGTTCGTCGCGGAGCGACAGTTTTGGAGTGCGGTGACTTGTCGCCGCTTTTGCGCAGGCGACTTGTCGCCGTCGAACTCACGCGCGGCTCCGGTCACGCGGGCACGCCACCGCTGGCGCGAGCCGTGAACGCTCCATTCCATCTTCACGCGTCCTGCCGATTGACGGCGACAAGTCGCCTGGAGAAAGCGGTGACAAGTCACCGCACTCCACATTCGCGCTCCTTCGATTGGGGCTCTCCGTCCTCGGCAACCGTGGGTCGAAGCCCACGGTTACCTTTGACCGTCGTTCCGCGACACTCCGCGGCAATTCACTTGTTGCTGCTGCGATTCGGATGAAAAGCAGCGTCCTCAAGCGCAGCGAAACGGAGCGCAGTGAGGCATGGGAAAGTTCCGCGGGGCCGCGTGCGTTCGGACGTCGCTGCGGCCGGGACGGCCGCACTCCGAGTGGGTCACGCCGCTTTTGGCGCGTCGATCAGGCCGTGGGTGCGCATCCAGTTCAGATACGTGGTGGCGCAGGCATCGAGGTTGCCGAGTTCGCCGCCGCCGCGCACGGGCGAGCACATTTCGTACACGGCGAGGCCATTGAATCCGCCGTCGCGCAGGCCTTTGAAAAACGCAGCGTAGTCAATGAAACCGGTGCCGAAGGGCACGGCGCGCACCCAGTCGGGCGCGAGCTTTTCGTAGTTCACCAACTCGGGCCGATAGCGGTAGCGGGGCACGCGGATGTAGTCGGCGTTGGTCGTGATGATGGTGTGCGGTGCGGCCTTGCGAGCGGCGGCGTAGAGGTCTTCGCCACGCAGCGCGGGCGACCACGCGTCGAAGCCGAGTTTGCAGTTGGGGCGGTTGATTTCGGCGAGCAAATCGAGCAGGGCGTCGGTGTCGAGCGCGAGGTCGTGGTGGTTTTGGATCGCGATGGTGACGCCGTGCGCGGCGGCGCGGTCGCACATTTCACGCAACGTGGTCACGACCCGTCGCCAGTGGATTTGCGGGTCCTGGCCTTCGGTTTCGTAAGCGGTGAAAACGCGCACCACGCCCGCGCCGAGCGCGGAGGCGATCCGGGCAAGCGTCTCGACATAGGCGATTTGCATTTCGAGGACGGGCACCTCGGCAGCGGTGCTCGGGGCGAGATGCGTGTAGGCGGCGACAATGTCGCAGCGGACGCCGGTGTCGCGCAGCAGTTGCTGGAGCGCCGTCACCGCGGCGGGCGGGGTGTCGAGCGGCGAGAGGTGCGGGCGTTTGCCTGCGAGCATCACGGAGGGAAAGCCGAGGCGTCCGGCGCGGGTGATGAAGTCGGGCAGACTCAGGGCTGCCTGGCCCCAGAAGCCGGCGTAGCTGACGGAGAAGAGGGAGGGTTTCATGGGCGGGGTTTGGGTGCGGGTGGTTGCGAGGGGAGAGGGGCGAAAAAAAGCTCCAAGGTTAAAGCTCAAAGCTCAAGGGAAGCACCAAGGACCACGCGCCAAATGCCGGGCGACAGGTGCGGTTGCGAACGACCTACAGAAATCATCATGGCCACAGCAATGAATCGGTTGGTCGGGCGTGCATCGCATCGCGTCGTGTGAATTCTGAAGCTTTCACCTTGGTGCTTCCCTGGAGCTTTGAGCTTTGAGACTTGGAGCTTTTCCCCCATGGCCGTCAGTGGTTGTCGCCGTCGAGGATGCGACCAAGGCCGCCGAGGACGGAGCCTTCGCCGGTGGCGCGTCCGCCGGCGCTGGGGGCGTTGGCGAGGATGCGGTCGGCCATGCGCGAGAAGGGCAGGCTTTGCAGCCACACGGTGCCCTGGCCGCGCAGGGTCGCGAGGAAGAGGCCTTCGCCACCGAAGATCATGGACTTGAGATTGCCGGCGCGCTGGATGTCGTAGTCGATGCCGGTGGTCATCGCGACGAGGCAGCCGGTATCGACGCGGAGGGTTTCGCCGCGCAGCTCGCGCTTGATGATGGTCCCGCCGGCATGGATGAACGCGAGGCCGTCACCGCGCAGGCGCTGGAGGATGAAGCCCTCACCGCCAAAGAACCCGGCGCCGAGGCGTTTCGTGAAGGCGATGCCGACGGAGATGCCCTTGGCCGCGCACAGGAACGCGCCTTTTTCGCAGAGGATTTCGCCGCCGAGCTGCGCGAGGTCGAGCGGGACGATCTTGCCGGGATAAGGCGCGGCGAAGGCGACGCGGCGCTTGCCGTTGCTGCCGGTGTGCGTGAAGTGCGTCATGAAGAGCGACTCGCCCGTGAGCACGCGTTTGCCGACGCTCACGAGCGCGCCGAAGAAGCCGCCGCTCGGGGCCGAGCCGTCGCCCATCTTCGCCTCGAAGGTGATGTCTTCCTCCAGGTAACACATGCCGCCGGCCTCGGCGATGACGGTCTCGCCGGGGTCCAGCTCGACCTCGACGAGCTGCATGTCGTCACCGTGAATCTCGTAATCGACGACGTGGGCGGTGCGGGTGGCGGGGAGAATGGGAGGCGGGTCGGATTGCATGGGAGCGGGTGGGTTGAGGGTTTGATGGGTTGAAGGGTTGAAATGTGCGGAGTGCGGAGTCGCTATCTGGCGGGATGGTTCACGGCGATGAATTAGCACGGACCGGTGCGGGTGGGAACGGGTTTTTTGTGCGGCGCCGGCGAGGGGACAGCCTGTCCCGTCGCAGGTCTGTTGCGATCAGGCGCTCCCACTTTGCAGTTGCTGTGGAGGAGGCGACAAGCTGTCGCCTCCCCAAACGTGCGCGGGGCGGGGACAGATTGTCCCCGCGCAAGTCTGTTGCGATCAGGCGCTCCCACTTTGGAGTTGCTGTAGAGGAGGCGACAAGCTGTCGCCTCCCCAAAAGTTCACGGGGCGGGGACAGATTGTCCCCGCGCAGGTCTGCTGCGATCAGGCGCTCCCACTTTGCAGTTGCTGTGGAGGAGGCGACAAGCTGTCGCCTTCCCAAACGTGCGCGGGGCGGGGACAGCTTGACCCGTCGCAGGTCTGTTGCGATCAGGTGCTCCCACTTTGCAGTTGCTGTGGAGGAGGCGACAAGCTGTCGCCTCCCCAAACGTGCGCGGGGCGGGGACAGCTTGTCCCCGCGCAGGTCTGTTGCGATCAGGCGCTCCCACTTTGGAGTAGCTGTGGAAGAGGCGACAAGCTGTCGCCTCCCCAAACGTTCACGGGGCGGGGACAGCTTGTCCCCGCGCGCTGCTCCGGCCGGGCGTGCACAAAAAGGCGTTCCGTTTTCCGCGGGCGCGTTCTAGCGTCGCCGCATCATGCCCGACACGTTGAGAGAGGATTTGCGCAAATTAATCGCCGAGCAGCAGGTGCTGGTGGTCGTTGGCTCGGGGGTTTCCATCGCCGCGACGAACAACGCGCCGGCCGCGTCGTGGAGTGGATTGCTGAAGCTGGGGGTGAAGTGGTGCCGGAAGATAAACTCCCAACTCGATGACAAGTGGCAGAACCGCGTGCTCGAAGAAATCGATTCGGGCGACCCCGATGACCTGCTGTCGGCGGCGGAGAAGGTTTCGCGGAAATTGGGAGGAAATGACGGGGCGGAATTCCAGAACTGGCTGACGGCCACGGTCGGTTCGCTCAAAATCGAGGACCCAAAAATCATGGCGGCGTTACGGGATTTAGGGGTGCCGCTGGCGACCACCAACTACGACGGGTTGCTCGCGGAGGCGACCGGCTGGGACGAGTTGACGTGGCAGGACAAACGCGACGTAGCCGGTCTCCTGCAAGCGCGCGATCGCACGGGCATCCTCCATCTGCACGGCCACTGGAAGAAGTCCGCCTCGGTCGTGCTCGGCATCCGCTCCTACGAGCATGTCCGGCAGGACGCTCATGCGCAGGCCGTGATCCAGGCGCTGGCGATGACCAAGAGCCTGCTGTTTGTCGGCTGCGGGGACGGACTGGCGGACCCGAATTTCAAGCCCTTCCTCTCGTGGCTGGGCGAGGTGTGTCGGCACAAGGCGGCCGGCAATTATCGCTTGTGTTTGCAGAGCGAGGAAAAGGAACTGCAAAAAACACATCCCACCGAGCAGCGCATTTTCCCGCTGCCCTACGGCACGAAACACGCCGACCTCGCGGGCTTTCTCCGCAGCCTCGCGCCGGATGCGCCGGGCGCGCCGCCTACGATCACCGGGGCCCGCCCCGGCAAAAAAACCACCGGCAAGAAAACTCTCCCGCCGCCGCCGCCGCTCTCCCCCGCCATCGTCGCCTACACGCGCCGGCTGCGCGAGGCGACGGCGAAGCTCCAGCTCGTCGGCATCGGCAAGGGCGTGCAGATCGAGCTGCCCATCGAGCAGGCGTACATTCCGCTCAACGTGTTGGCGCAGCGCCAGCTTCACGCGGGCCAGCCGGAGCATTTTGACAAGCTGAGTCTGGAGGCGGAGGGCCGCAGCGACGCGCCGGTGGAATTGAGTGCGATCTTCCAGCACGCGCTCGCGCACGGGCATCGCGGCGTGATTTTGCTCGGCGATCCGGGCGCGGGGAAGACCACGGGGGCGCGGCAGTTTTGCTGGCGCGTGCTCACGACGCCGGATGTTTCCGCCGCGCTCGGGCTGCCGCGCGACGTGGTGCCGGTGTTCCTGCGGCTGCGGGATTTTCGGCGCGAGCACACGACGCTCAACGACTTCATCTGCGCCGCGGTCGCGGCTCCCGCGCTGCCGGCGGACAGGGCGAATCCGGGGCCGGACCTGCTCGCGCGCGAGGGCGTGCTGTGGGTGTTCGACGGGCTGGATGAAGTGGTGGACGAGGCGGCGCGCATCCGCGTCTGCCAGTGGATTGACGCGGCGCGGGAGCAGCGGACGGGGGACTACTTTCTCGTGACCAGCCGGTATCAGGGCTATCAGGGGAAGGTGAATCTGGGCGCGTCGTTCTGTCAGTTTCAGGTGAAGCCGTTGACGGAGCCGCAGGTGCGGGAGTTTGTGGAGCACTGGTATCGCGCGGTGTTCCGGCGGCTGCATGGCGAGGGGGCGGAGGTGGCGGAAAAGGCGGCGGCGGAGATCAAGTCGCTGCTCGAGATTCTGGCCCAGCCGGACTACCGCATCGGGCGGTTGCGGGAGCTGCCGGCCAATCCGCTGATGCTGACGATTCTGTGCGTGGTGCATCACGAGAATCACAATCTGCCGCGGCGCCGGGCGGATTTGTATGCGCGGTGCGTGCGGGTGCTGGTGGAGCACTGGCGGCAGGCGGTGCGCGAGGCGGCGGGGCTGCTGCCGTTTGATCCCGAGGCGGCGGAGAGTGTGCTGGGGTCGGTGGCGTGGTGGTTGCACGGCGCGGAGAATCGCACGACGGAGACCGTGGCGGCGCTGGGCGCGGAGGCGACGAAGGCGCTGGGGGACATCGCCGAGGGCGCGGGGCTGGGGCGCGACGGGAAGGTGTTCATCGCGCGGATGCGGGACGAGAGCGGGATTCTCGCGCCGTATGGGGACGGGCAGACCGGATTTTTGCATCTCACGTTTCAGGAGTATCTGGCGGGCGCGCACGCGGCGCGCGAGATGCGGGTGAAGGAACTGGTGGCGGCGTTTGGGAAGAGCTGGTGGCGCGAGGCGACGCTGATGGCGGTGGCGCTGGGGTCGAAGGCGTTTGCGGAAAGTTTTTTCACGGCGGTGCTGCAGACGGGGGGGCTGGCGGGG
>BJHT01000343.1 GCA_014193395.1 Verrucomicrobiota bacterium | reverse complement strand
GGACGCCGTGAACGGCAGGAACGTGCTCACCCACGCACCGCTTTTGCCGTGCTGCTGAAACGGCTCGACCGGCGCGAGCAGCAGCTTGCCGGTCGCGACGCCGGTCATGGTGCTGAAGCGTTTGCCCGCGACGTATTCGTCGGGCACGGGTTTGCCGTGAAGCGCGGCAAGCTTGGGTTTGTAATCGAAAAGATCGGCATGCGTCGGCGCGCCATTCTGAAAGAGGTAGATCACGCGCTTGGCCTTCGGCGCATGGTGCGGCAACCCCGGCAGACGGGGCATCTGCGCGGCACTCGGCGCGGCCGCGGAAGCGTCGGGCGCGGCGCGCAGATCGCGGTGGAGTAGTGACGCGAGCGCGGCCGTGCCGAGGCCCGTGGCGCTGCGACGGAAGAAGTGGCGGCGGGAAAGAGCGGCGTGGTGGGCGAGGAAGGGGTTCATGGTGTGACAGGAGCGCGGGCGGCTCGCCCGCGGGGTGGTGGTTTTAAGGTGCTGGCGCGATGGGTTTGATTGACCGCTGGGCTCCAGTTCTTCGGAGCCTCGCCCGCGCGAGGCGCACGGCATCGTGAAGTTTTTGTTCCAATCGTTTCTTCGGCAGCACCTTGGTCCAATAGCTGGCGACGTGGATGTCGCTCTTCGCGAGTTCGAGCATCTCGACATGCTCCTGACTGCGTCCGGCGCAAAGGATCAGTCCCACCGGCGGAGCTTCGCCCGGCTCGCATTCGTGGCGCTTGAGCCAGCTCAGATAAAGCTCCATCTGACCTTTGTCGCCGGCCTCAAAGTCGCGGAGCTTGAGGTCAATCGCCACCAGCCGCCGGAGCTTGCGCTGATAAAACAGCAGGTCGAGATGGTAGTCGCGCGTGTCGATCTGCATCCGTTTCTGGCGCGCCACGAAACAGAAGCCCGCGCCGAGTTCGAGAATGAACGCCTCGATTTCGCGCAGGATGGCGGCCTCCAAATCCTTCTCCGCGTAGGTGTCTTTGAGGCCGAGAAAATCCAGCACGTACGGATCGCGGAACACGAGGTCGGGCGTGAGCTTGTCTTCGTCGCGCAGTGCGGCCAGCTCCCGGCGGATGAGCTTGTCCGGCTTCTTCGACAACGCCGTGCGCTCGTAAAGCATCCCGCCAATCTTCTTCTCCAGCGTGCGCGTGTTCCATTTCTCGATGCGGCACATCTCGGCGTAGAAGTCGCGTTTGAGCTCGTCGGCGAGATAGATGATGTGCCGGAAATGGGTCCAGCCCAATTGTGCACTCAGCGCGTGCACAATCTTCCAATCGGGGAAGGCCTCCGCAAACCGCACCATGTTGAAGAGATTTCGCACAGTGAAACCGCTGCCAAATTCATGGATCAATTGTGCACTCAATGCGTGCACTATTCGTTTCCCATACTCCGCCCGCTTCTCTTCGAGGATGTCCTTGTGGATGCGGCGACCGACATGCCAGTAGAGCGCGACTAACCCGGAGTCCACCGCCCGCGCCACGCTTTCGCGGGCGGCGAGGATGAGCTTGCGGACATCGGCTAGAAGGTTCCCGGTCTGGGTGGATGCTTTGGCGAGTGGGAGGCGCTTCACCTGTTTCATGGTTGTTGTGCTTTACGGTGTGGCACTTGGCACCCACCCACGCTCAATTGTCGCCGCAGCGCGGCGACAATGTACGCTCCTCGACTTCGCTGGCAGCGCTGGGGCTGGCGAGACTGTTACGAAGGTGGGTTTCTTGATCATGGCCGGGGCTGTGCTTGTTGCCGCGCTATTCCTTTGAGATCGCCTCGTCGAGATTCAGCACCAGCGAGCAAAGGCCCGTCCACGCGGCGTGTTCGACGGGGTCGAGTTTTTCGTTTCGTTTCGATTCGCCGAGGGCGAGGAGTTTGAGGGCGGCGGCGGAATCGGCGGTGTATTGCTGTTTCAGGGTGGCGAGGCGGGCGAGGAGGATTTGCTTTTCGGCAGCGGCGGGTGGACGTGCGAGGACGAGGCGGAAGGCGTGTTCGAGACGCGCGTCGGACTGCGGCGCGGCGAGGAGGATGCGTTCGCCGAGGGCGCGGGCGGCCTCGACGTAGGTGAGGTCGTTGAGCGTGGCGAGAGCGTGGAGGGGCGTGTTGGTGCGCGGAGTTTTGACGGTGCAGTTCTGGCGGCTGGAGACATCGAAGAAGAGCGTGGGGCCGATGATGCGGCGCCAGAAAATGTAGAGGCTGCGGCGGTAGAGCGCGTCGCCGTGGTCCTGGACGTACTTCTTGTTGCCGAAGGTTGCTTCCTCCCAGATGCCGGCGGGTTGGTAGGGTTTGACGGGCGGGCCGCCGACGCGCTCGACGAGCAGGCCGCTGGCGGCGAGGGCGACATCGCGCAGCATCCACGAGGGCAGGCGATGGCGCGGGCCGCGCGCGAGGAGGCGGTTCTCCGGGTCGCGCTCGTATTGGGCGGGCGTGAGTTTGGAGGACTGCTGGTAGGTCGCGCTCATGACGATGAGCTTGTGGAGGCGCTTGACGTTCCACGCGGAGGGAGCGGGGAGGGTCTCGGGTCTAGGGTCTGGGGTCTGGGGGGAGGCATCCGGCGTCGGCGGTTTCGCCCCAGACCCCAGACCCAAGACCCCAGACCCTATAAATTCCGTCGCGAGCCAGTCGAGCAGTTCGGGGTGTGACGGTTTCTCGCCTTGGACGCCGAAGTCTTCGGCGGTTTTGACAAGGCCGGTGCCGAAGAAGAGCGACCAGTAGCGGTTCACGGTGACGCGCGCGGTGAGCGGGTGCTCGGGCGAAACGAGCCACTGGGCGAGGCCGAGGCGGTTGGGCGGCGCGGTCTTGGGCAGCGGCCCGAGGCTGGCGGGAACGGCGAGCGCGGCTTTGTCGCCGAGCTTCGTGTAGTCGCCGCGGATGAGCAGGAACGTGTCACGCGGCTTGGCCATTTCTTCCATCACCATCACGCGGGGGAAGGATTTGTTGGCGGCGTCGCGGCGCTCGATGGCGCTGCGGAGGTTGGTGGCGAGTTCGCTGTAGGCGGCGTCCTTTTTCTTGAACGCGGCGGCGAGGTCGCGGAGGCCGTCGAGGGTGCGTTCGCCAGGCACTCGCTTGAGGTCCTTGAGAATGTTCGCGGCGAGGCTCGTGGCATTGGTGGAATCGGCGGCGGTTTTGGCGGCGGGGCGCGGAAATAGCTCCTTTTCGCGCTCGCTGATTTTCCCGGCAAGGTCGGCGACCTCTTGGCGCGCGGTCGCGAGTTTCGCGTTTTGTTCCGGCGTGCCGACTTCGATGACGGGCGCGGTCTGGCCGCTGCCGCCCCCGCCGTTGACGGGCGTGTTGTTGAAGAACGCGAGCAGGCCGAAGTAGTCGCGCATCGTGAAGGGATCGAACTTGTGGTCGTGGCAGCGCGTGCAATTGAGCGTCGCGCCGAGCCAGACGGTGCCGACGGTCTCGGTCTGGTCGAAGAGATAGTCGATGCGGTTTTCCTCGGCGATGCGGCCGCCCTCGCCGTTGATCATGTGGTTGCGGTTGAAACCGGTGGCGAGTTTTTGTTCGAGCGTGGCGTTGGGGAGGAGGTCGCCGGCGAGCTGCCAGAGGGTGAATTGATCGAACGGCAGATTTTCATTCAGCGCGCGCACGGCCCAATCGCGCCACGGCCACATGGTGCGTTCCTGATCGCCCTGATAGCCGTTGGAATCGGCGTAGCGCGCGGCGTCGAGCCACTCCCAGACCATGCGCTCGCCGTAGCGAGGCGAACGCAGCAGGCGATCCACGACCTTCTCGTACGCGTCGGGAGCCGCGTCGGCGAGGAAAGCGTCCACCTCGGCGGGCGTGGGCGGCAGGCCGGTGAGGTCAAGCGTGACGCGGCGGAGGAGCGTTTCCTTGGCGGCGGCCGGGGCGGGGGAGAGGCCCTGTTTTTCGAGTTCGGCGAGGACGAAATGATCAATGGCATTGCGCGGCCACGCGGTGTTTTTGATTTTCGGCAGCGCGGGCCGAACGGATGAAATGAACGCCCAGTGCTGGCTCCAGTTCGCGCCCTCGTCGATCCAGCGGCGAACCAGGTCGATTTGCTCGGGCGTGAGTTTGCGATGCGACTTGGGCGGCGGCATGAGGTCGTCGGGATCGGTGGCGACGAGCCGACGGTAGAGATCACTTTGCGACGCCTTGCCGGGCAGGATCACGGTCTTGCCATTCTTGATGCGGAATGCGCCTTCCCTGGTGTCGAGGCGGAGATCAGCCTTGCGGGCTTTCACGTCGGGGCCGTGGCAGTGGTAGCAATTGTCGGAGAGGACGGGGCGGATGTCGCGATTGAAGTCCACCGCTGCGCGGGTCGCGAACAACGCGCCGGGCCACAGCAGGAGGCACGCAGCCGCCGCAAATCTCGTGATGGTCATGCGGTGGAGTTTAGGAAGGGAGAGTGCGGAAGCAAGCGGGCGGAGCGAAATCGAGCTGAACTGGGCGCATCCGCGCCCGGCTCCCCGTAGCGCAGACTTCCAAGTCTGCTGTGTCGCCGATTTCTAAATCGGCGGCGGCCGCGGTGTTTCGGGCGCGTACGACAAGCCAGGGCGTTTCGCCCAGCCGGACGCGGCGCGGGTTTGGAAACCCGCGATACAGCAGACTTGGAAGTCTGCGCTACATCTCCACGCCACCCCCCCGCCCCTGCGCAATCCTTGCGCGCCCGCCCTTCCCCGCACCGCGCAACCGTTGCGCATCGCGCCATCCCATCTGCAAAAACCCGCGCAAATCCCCGCTGGCACGACGCGTGCATCCTCTCGTCCACAACCCGGTAGGCCGTGCCCATCGGGCGTTCGTGTGTGAAACAAACCGCAGCACCAACCGCAGTATCAATCAGCCCACCGCTATGAAACACCTATCGTCCCTCGTCGCCGGCGTCGCCCTGGCCCTCGTCGCCACCGCGTCCCAGCTCCCCGCCCAGAACACCCCCGCCGCGCCTGGCGCTCCCCCCGCTGGCGGTGGCCGCACCCGCGGCAACTTCGACCCCGCCGAATTCCGCACCCGCATGTTGGAACGCGCGCGCGAGCAATTCGAAGTCAAGGATGACGCCGAATGGAAACTGATCTCCGAGCGCCTCGAGAAGGTTTACGCCGCCCAGCGCGACGCCCGCTCCGGCTTCGGCTTCGGCGGCCGTCCCCCGCGCGGCGGCGACAACAACACGCCCAGTATCTTCCGCGGCGAACCCAACCCCGACGCCGAAGCCCTCCAGAAAGCCATCGAAGGCAAGGCCCCCGCCGCTGAAATCAAGACCAAGCTCGCGAAATTCCGCGACTCCCGCAAAGAGCGCGACGCCAAGCTCGAGAAGGCCCAGGAAGATCTCCGCCAGCTCCTCTCCGCGCGCCAGGAAGCCCAGGCCGTCCTGATGGGTCTCCTCAAATAGTCGCAGCCCTTTTTACCGCATGACTTCGGTTGCCACCGAAACTTCACCGCTGCGGGAGTTGCTGGCGCGGATGACCTCCGCCCGGCAACTCGCCGCCGTGGATGCCGAAGCCTTCGCCGCCACGCGTTCGCTCGCGCCCAACGCCGCGCTGCCCACCGAGGAGGAAATCCTCCGCTGGCTCGCGAAAGAATACGACGTGCCCTTCACCGCGCTCGACGACGTCGAGCCTGACAAGCAAGTCCTCTCCCTCTTCCCCGCGCGCCTGCTGCTGAAGGACGAACTCCTCCCGCTCCGCCGCGTCGGCGACACCGTCGAAGTCGCCACCGCGCGCCTCTTCGCCACGCACGCGCTCGATTCCCTCAAGACCATCACCGGTCTGCGTCTCCGCCCCGTCCTCGCGCCCACCGAGGCCATCCAGCGCGAGATGAAAAAACGCCTCGGCGTCGGCGCGGACACCATCGACACCCTCGGCGAGGAAGCCCCGCTCCAGGTCGTCTCCGATGACAACGAGGAGAACACCGACCTCGACAGCGCCGCCGAAGACGCCTCGATCATCCGCTTCGTCAACCAGGTCCTCCGCGACGCCATCGAACTCCGCGCCTCCGACATTCATCTCGAACCCTTCGAGCACGAACTACGCATCCGCTACCGCATCGACGGCGTGCTGCAGGACGTGCCCGTGCCCGCGCAAATCAAGCGCTTCCAGCCCGCCATCGTCTCGCGCGTAAAAATTCTCAGCCACCTCAACATCGCCGAGAAACGCCTCCCGCAGGACGGTCGCATCAAGATCCGCCTCGACGACGCCGAGGTGGACATCCGCGTCTCCGTCATCCCGATGCTCCACGGCGAGGCCGTCGTCATGCGCCTTCTCCGCCAGAACTCCACGCTGCGCGGAATGGCCCAGCTCGGTTTCGATGGCAGAGAACTCAAATCTTTCCGCCGCGTCCTCGCGCTGCCTCACGGCATCATTCTCGTCACCGGCCCCACCGGCAGCGGCAAAACCTCCACGCTCTACACCGCGCTCAACGAGATCAACGACGACGTCCGCAAAATCATCACCATCGAAGACCCCATCGAGTACCAGCTCCGCGGCATCAATCAGATTCAGGTCTCCGAAAAATCCGGCCTCACCTTCGCCCGCGGCCTCCGCGCGATTCTCCGCCACGACCCCGACGTGCTGCTCATCGGTGAAATCCGCGACCAGGAAACCGCACGCATCGCTGTGCAGGCCTCGCTCACCGGCCACCTCGTTTTCTCCACGCTCCACACCAACGACGCCCCGGGCGCGCTCACCCGCCTCGTCGATATGGGCGTCGAACCCTACCTCGTCGCCTCCTCGCTCGAAGCCGTCCTCGCCCAGCGCCTCGTCCGCGTCCTCTGCACGCACTGCCGCCAGGTCGATCCCTCGCCCACCACCGCCGCGCTCAAAGCCCAACTCAACTTCCCCGCCGACACGCAAATCTTCCGCGCCGTCGGTTGCCGCGAATGTCGCAACACCGGCTACCACGGCCGCCGCGGCATCTTCGAGTGGATGGACTCCAACAACGAAATCCGCCAGCTCATCCTGAAGAATTCCTCCTCCGACAAAATCCGCGACGCCGCCCGCCGTGCCGGAATGCGCACCCTTTCCGAAGACGGCTGGCGCCTCGTCCGCGAAGGCATCACCACGCCCGAAGAAGTGCTGCGCGTCACCAAAGACCAATCCCTCGGCGACAGCGCCCCCGACACCGCCGCCGAAATCGTCGCCACGCAGAACCACGCCGAAGCCGCCGGCCCGACCTAAGCCCAAATGGCCACCTTCCAATATCGCGCGCTCCAGACCGACGGCACCATCGCCGAAGGCGTGATCGACGCCGGCGGACGTCAGGACGCCTTGCGCCAGGTTGCCGCCCGCGGCCTGCGTCCGTTGAACCTCGCCGAACGCACCAACGGCGGTGCGCCCCCGCCCCTGCTTCCGCCAAACCCACCACGCCGTCCGCCGCCACTCCCGCCGCCCCCTTCAACCTCTCCTTCGCCCGCACCGAAAAAGTCACCGCGCGCGCCCTCGAAAATTTCACCCGTCTCCTTGCCAGCCTGCTCGCCGCTGGCGTGCCCCTCAGCCGCGCGCTTGTCATTCTCTGCAAAGAAGCCTCCACGCCCGTCGCCGCCGCCAAATGGCGCGAAATCCACGACCGCGTCGTGGACGGCATGACCCTCGCCAACGCCATGGCCGCCTCGCCCGAGACCTTTCCCCGCGCCTATGTCGCGATGGTCGAAGCGCGCGTAACCGGCG
>BJHT01000342.1 GCA_014193395.1 Verrucomicrobiota bacterium | reverse complement strand
ACAATCTGCGGTCGCTTTGAATCTGCGGGAGTTCTTCGGCGGTGGGCGGTACTCGCGAGCGGGCCGCCCGCGCTCCTGGATCAGTGTGCGAATGTTTGCCACGCGAGAAGGGTGGCGGCGGTGGCGGGGAGCAGGAGCAAGGCGAGAAGCAGTTGGGTGCGGCGGCGGGTGCGGGTAAAGGCGGCGGTGAAGTCTTCCTCGAGTTTCAGCATGGCGACGAGCAGTTCGCTTTCGCGACGGTCGGCGGTGTGGGCGTCGGCCAGGTCTTCGGCGTTGGGTTCGGCGCGGTGGAAGAGGGCGTGCGCGCCGGCCATGAAGGCATCGAACTCGGCGCGCACGTCGCGGAGGCGGGCGGCGCCGCGAGCTTGCGTGGCGCTGAGGCCGGGGAGGTTGACCGTGGCCCACGGCGGGGGCGGTTCGAGGAGTTCGCGGCGCACGCGGGCGAGGCGGATGGACCAGCGGGCGGCTTCGGCGAGCCATTGCTGGCGTGCGCTCTCGAAGTGTCCCGGCTCGGCGGTGACGAGCGCGATGGCTTCGAGATATTCCGGCTCGTCCTTCTTCAGAATCGCGGCGAGCGCGGACGGCGTGGCGCTGACGAAGCGTTCGCGGCGCGCCCGCCAGTCGTCGAGCAGCGCATTCCAATCGCGCGCCAGCATGAGGCGTTCGGCGAGGGCGCGGTCGTAGCGAATTTGCAGGCGCTCGAGCCACGCGTGTGCGTCGGCGAGCATCACCTGGTCGTGGGTTTGAAATTCGGCGGGATCGGCGGCGACGAGCGCGACGGCTCCGGGCCAGGTAATGGGTTCGCTGGCGGTGAGCAGCGCGTGCAGGCCGGCGTGGCGCGAGCGGGCGAACTGGCGGCGGCGCTCGCCGACCAGCGGCCAGACCGCGCCTTCGTGGGGGCTGAGGATGAGCTGGTCGGCGAGGTTCCGGTTCACCGGGAGCTTCGTGGAATAAAAGAACGCCCAGGTGTCGCGATGCCGCGCGGCGGCCTGCGTGAGCCAGTGGTCGCCGCGCAGTTCCTCAAGCCAGCGCGGCAGCGAACTCTCCAGCACGCCGACGGCGACGGACAATCCTTCGTCGGGGCCGATGAGGACGTCGCGCGCGAGGACCTTGCCGCGCGGGGTGACGAGATGGCGGCGGGCGAGTTCATCGAGGATTTTTTCGGCGCGTTCCGGTGCGAGGCCGAGCCGCCGTTCGAGATGGGTCGGGCTGGTTTGCTTTTCCGTGCGGGCGACGGCGATGACGCGACGGAGCAATTCGATGTCGAAATCCGGGCCGCCCGCTGGGGCGGCTGGAGCGGGGCCGGGGGAAGGCGGCGGGATCACGGGCGCGTGCTGCACGGTGGCGTTGGCCCCGAGCCATTCGGGGGTGATGACGGTGCCGCGTAGGACGAGCGGCAGCGCGGGGTCGAGCGCGAGCAGCGCGGCGGCGAGCTGCTGGTCGCTGTCGAGCTGCGGGTCGGCGGTGATGGCTTCGAGGCGCGCGGTGAGGTTGGTGTCGCGCAGGGATTGCCGCGCCCAGTCGGTGAGCGAGCCGCGGGTGAGGCGGCGGACGGCGTCGTCCCAGTGATCCACGAGCGCGATGGCGAGCGAGGCGGGATCGCGGAATTCGCGGCCCGCAAATTTGTACGGCTCGCGCGGCGGCGTGACTTCGACGCCGGCTTCGAGACCGTAATAGACCGCGAGGTCGCGTTCGCCCGCGAGCCAGGCGCGGACCTGGGCGAGGCCCCAGCGTTTCTGATGATCGCGCGTGAGCAAGCCACGGATGAGCAGCGACCAGTCGGGCGGCAGCGTCGCGGGGACTTCGATGCCGCGGGTGACGAGGACGAAGTTGACGGTGCGTTCATCGAGGCCGGCGAAGGGATGCCGGCCGGTGAGCAGCTCGAACAAAATCACGCCCACGCTCCACCAGTCGCTGGCGCGCGCGACGACGCCGGTCATGGCCTCGGGCGCGGCATAGGCGGCGGTGCGGTTGGCGTTGCTGAGATGCAGCGAGAGGTCGGAGAGGCTCGAGATGCCGAAGTCCGCGAGCACGAGATCGAGCGGGTCGCGCGAGCGGATGAGGATGTTCGCGGGCTTGAGGTCGCGGTGGATGATGTCGGCGGCGTGGACGTCGGCGAGCGAGTCCACGAGTTCGGCGAGGACGGTTTGGAGCGCGTCGGCGGGCGCGGGGCCGGCGGGGAACAACTGCGCGAGCGAACCGCCGGGGATGTATTCCTGAATTTCAAAATGCCGGCCCTCGACTTCGCCGGTCGCGAACACGGTGACGACGGAGGAAAACTTCAGGCGGCGCACGGCTTCCTGAATCTCGGTCTTGGGCGAGATGCCGTAGCGAAAGAGTTTGAGGACGGCGGGTTCGCCGGTCTGCTGGTGCGCGAGAATCCAGAGGTCGGCCTCGGCGGACGCGGCCTGGATGGGGCGCGTGAGTTTCCATTCGCGGAAGGTCGCGCCGGGCGTGAGCACCAGCTCCGCGGTGGTGGTGGCGGCGTTCGGCGCGTGGGCGGTGAGGGGGCGCGGGAAGCCGGTGGGGGTGCGCGCGCTTTCGAGGATTGTGACGGCGGAAGCGGAGATGGACGCGCGGGCGGCGGCGGCCGGGGACTCGAGAATCGTCGGCGCGGCGGGGCCGGGCGCGGGCGCGCGCGGGTCGCGATCGTGATCGTGGATGGTGAGCGAGGGGTTCACCGCGGAGGAGGAGCCGGTTTGGTAAACGTGCGGGGCGGCCCCACAGCGGTGCCCGCCTTCCCGCGCCGGAGGAGCGGAACCAGGTTACGAAACCGCCGGAGATTCACGAAGGCGGCTGCGCCTCCGACACCCTCTCCCCTCAATGGGGAGAGGGTTGGGGTGAGGGGTGGGAAGGCCTGTGATGCGCGGCTGGGTCGGAGGCTGGTGGTGGTTTTGGTAAGCACTATTTCCAAGGCCCGTCGCGAGGTCGGGAGGCGCGGGTGGGAGCACCCCTCACCCTCATTCCCTCTCCCCGTTGAAGGGAGAGGGAGGTCCGAGGCGTGCGCACTGGCGCAAGATTCAGCGCGAGTGTTGGCATCTCGGAAAGGGGGTATTTGGGGCGCGAGGGCGGCCGAGCGAGTCGAGCGATTCACGCGGGGACAGGTGCCTCCGACACCCTCTCCCCTCAATGGGGAGAGGGTTGGGGTGAGGGGTGGGAAAACCCACGGCAGGCTCTGGTTGATTAGGCGTTGCGCCGTTTCTGAGAGCGTTCGTTTTGCGAGCGAATGCCAGTTTGGGAGTCGCTGGTTGGCCCACCCCTCACCCTCATTCCCTCTCCCCATTGAGGGGAGAGGGAGGTCCGAAGCGTGCGTGTGGATGGGAGGTTTCGGCGAGGTTCGGGTTCTCGTTCCGCAGTTTCGTACATTCACGGTGGCAACCGGTGCGCGGCTCGTAGGGCGGAGGCGGTTTCGGATCGGTGGCGGCGTTGGAATGTCCGTGTCGGTGATTGCAAAAGTTTGTACGGAGACGGGCCGAGCGTGGTTGTAGGAGCCGACGTGAGGAGAACCCGAGCGCCGACACGGCGCAGCATGGGGCCATCGTACCCAATAAAGGGAGGGGGGTACGTTGGCAGGCTCTGACTTTTCCGGCGAGACGGGCGTGCTCGCGGGGAAGGAGGTTAGAGTCTCCTTACGTCGTCTCCTACAAGAGGCTGGGCATTTCATGCCGGGGGTTTGGCTTGGTTTTGCTGGGGGCGCGCGAGGGGCGACACGCTGGGCGCGGCGGTTTCGCGAGGGACGACGCGGACGGGGTGGGCACCGGCGGGGAGCTGCATTTTGAATTTCGCGGTGAGGCCGTGCTGGGCGATTTTTTCGCGGATGCGCGCGTGGTCGGCGCACCATTCTTCTTCGCGTTCGCGATCGCGCAGGGCCTGTTGTTCGGTGAGTTCGGGCGAGTCGGAGTAGCGCACCATCGCGGTCTGAAGCTGGGAGAGGTCCTGGTTGGCGACGACTTCGATGGCGTAGTCGGATTCGCCGGGTTTGCGGACGACGAGCTTGCCGGCCTGCACGAGGGCGGTGGACATGCCGACGCTGGTTTCGTAGCCGAGTTCGGTGAGGGACTCGAGGATCGCGCGGCGGCGGCGCTCGTGTTCGAGGCGGGCGAGTTCGCGCTGCTGCGTGTCGGCGAGGCGCTGCTGCCACGGCTCGAGCGGCACGATGCGGCCGGCGCGGCGGACGTCGCGCAGCTCGGCGACAACTTGATCGACGGCGGTGCCGGCGTAGGGCGCGGCGTCGGCGAGGAGGCAGTCCACGGCGGCGAGCCATTGCTCGATGGCGCGGAGTTCGGTGAGGCGGCGGCTGGCGTCGAGGACCAGATTTTCGTAGAGCGAACGGCGGCGCGCAGGGTCGTCCTCGGCGCGAATGCCCGCGACGCGGCGCATGAGGTCAGCCCATCCGGCGGTGTCCTGAAGCACGGCCATTTTGGCGAGCAGGCTGTCGAGTTTGCGCGCGGCGCGTTCCTCGGCGGGGTCCGGCGCGGCGGCGGGTCGGGGCTGGAGCGCGAGGAATTCGGCGAGTGAAACGGTGCGGGGCGCGGCGGTGCCGAGGCGCTCGGTGAGGAGGCGTTTTTGCGTGGCGTTGATTTCCTGTTCGAGGGCGTGTTGGAGGATGGCAACGGTGTGTTCGGCGGTGTCGAGCTGGGTTTCGGCGGCGGCGAGTTTTTCCACGCCCGCTTCACTGAGATCGGCGGTGAGGGCGGGCGGGGCGGTGATGCTCGCGCGAGCTTCGCGGGCGCGGGCGAGGAGGCGCTCGCGTTCCTCGGCGGGCCAGTCGGTGGGGAGGGCGGACTGGGCGAAGGTTTCGAGGCGCGCGGCATTGCGCTGCAATTCAGCGGCGCGCGCGGGCAGGGCGTGGAAGCGGCGTTGGAGGTCGGCGACGCGGTGTTCGAGGCGTTCCTCGGCGGTGCGGCGCTGGTCTTCGATGCCGTTGATTTCGGCGGTGACGAGGGCGACGGCGGCGGCGGCGTCACCGGCGAGGACGAGTTCGTCGGCGCGCTTGAGGACGCGGTCGATGCTGGTCTGGAGATGGTCGGTGGTGAGGCCGAGGGAGCGCATCCGGCCGAGGAGATTTTCGAGGCTCTCGCGTTGCTGGCGGAGGCGTTCGATTTGGCGGCGTTGTTCGAGATAGTTGGCCGTGAGGTTCGCCAGCGCCACGGCTCCGAGGGCGCCGGCACCGATCAGCAGGGCGACGGGAATGAGCGCGGGAGCCAGCGGGGAAAAGACGACGACTTTGGGTCCACTCATAGGTTTGGTGGCGGGGAATGTGGCGGCGGAGCGCGCGGGTTGCGAGTTGGAATTGGGGAGCGCACGCGGCTCGCGTGCCGGATTGGGCGGCCCGCCCAATCCGTCGTTCCCCGGTCTGCCTTGCCGCCAATGGAAAATGTTAGTGGAACGAGGTTTTCGGCGGGCCGCCGAAAACTGCACGCCAGCGGCGTGCGCTCCCCGGGGAGTGGAATCCGCGATCGCTCACGCGAGTTGGGGAGCTTCACTCCGCCTGCAGCCGCACGGTGGGGACGCCGTCGGTGAGTTCGAGGGAGGTGATGGTGACACGGCCGCCGGCGGTCACGTCGGCGTCGAAGAGGGCGCGGGCGAGGGGGTTGATGAGCCAGGCTTCGAGGTGGTTGCCGACGCCGCGGCCGCCGTTGCCGAGGTCGCGCAGGCAGTGGTCGCGCAGGGTCGTGCGGACGGGATCGGTGAGGGTCACGGTGATGCGTTGCTGGTCGGCGAGGCGGGCGAGGATGCCGCCGACCATTTTGTCGAAAATTTGCACGGCGACATCGGGGCGGATGAAATCGAAGACGACGATGTTTTCGCCCATGCGGTTGAGGATTTCGGGGCGGTTGAGCTGGAGCTTGAAGTAGTTGGCGATCTCGGCGCGGACCTTTTGCTCGACCTGTTCGTAGGGCTCGGCGGGCTGGACGTTGAGGATGCGGTGGCCGTCGTCGTCGTATTTGTAGATGCCGAGGTTGGAGGTGAAGATGATGACGGATTCGCTGAAGTACACGCGTTCGCCGCGGCCGCTGGTGAGGACGCCGTCGTCGAGAATCTGGAGGAACTTGTCGAGGATGCGCGGGTGGGCTTTCTCGATTTCATCGAAGAGAACGACGGAGAAGGGTTTTTCGCGGATGGCGTTGGTGAGTTCGCCGCCCATATCGGAGCCGATGTAGCCGGGCGGCGCGCCGATGAGGCGCTGGTCGGCGTGCTCGGCGGAGAACTCGGACATGTCAAAACGGATGTAGGCGCGTTCGTCGCCGAAGAGGAGTTCCGTGAGGGTTTTGGCGAGTTCGGTTTTGCCGGTGCCGGTCGGGCCGGCGAGGAACATGACGCCGCGGGGGCGTCCACCGGAGCGCGAGCCTTGCGAGCCGGAGAGGCCGGTGACGGCGCGTTTGATGATGTCGAGGGACTTGGTGATGGCGGCCTGCTGTCCTTTGACACGGCGGCGGATGAAGTCGCCGGCGCTCGCGATTTTTTTGCGGTCGAGCCGTTTCCACGGGTCTTCGGTGACGCCGAGTTTGTAGCGGCGCACGGCCTCGCCGATGTCCTCGAAGCGGAGCTGTTCGCGCCGGCAGAGCTGCGTGATGGCGATGACGTCGGTGAGCACCATGCCCTCGGTCTGCTCGACAAAGACGTCGTGCAAATCCTCGCGGCGCTGGTCGGTGGCCTCGAAGCAGCCCGGCAGGCTGGGCGTGATCTGCGTGATGAGCGCGCGGCGGAGGAGATGGTCGGGGCGCGGGATGGTGACGACGCGGAGGCGGGGGTTGTTGAGGACGAGCCAGTCGGGGAGGTCGTTTTCCTTGTCGCAGAGCCAGAAGACGGGATTGAACTGCGCGAGGGAATGCGTGGGAGTGATATGCGGTTGCGCGCCGTGGCATTGCACGAGGGCTTTGCTGAAAAACTCGTGCTCGGCGGGGTCGAGCACGTCGGCGCGTTTGGCATAGCGCGAGGCGAAGTCGAGGAAGACGGCGATGAAATGGTCCTTGTGCGCGACGATGCGGTCGAGGGTTTCGAGGGCCTTGGCGAGGCTGCATTTGGCGCGGCCGGTCGGGTCGAAGGTGAGCTTGAAGGTGTCGGAAAAAAACTTGCGCGTGGTGTCGGCGGATTCGCCGCGCGGGGTGACGACGCCGAAGCCTTCGACGGCGTTGTATTCGAGGAAGAACTGGTAGCCGCGGAGTTTGAGCGATTCGGTGGCGTAACTGGTGAGGGCGAGGGGGACGTATTTGGCGGGCTGCGCGGGGACGGCGGGCTGCGCGGGCTGGGTGTCGGTGGCGGGCTGCGCGGGCTTGGCCGGCTGGGCGGCTTCGAGGAGGAACGGGTAGCGGTCGCGGATGTTGCCCGCGAGGATGAACTGCGATTTGACGGGGAGGAAGCGGAGGGCGTCGCGAATCCAGCGCGGCGCGGCGGGATCGGCGAGGAATTCGGATTCGGTGGGCATGGCGTCGAGCGTGAAGCGCGGCGCGGGAGGAGACAAGGGGAATGGGAATTTTGAATGGCGAATTACGAATGGCGAATGGGGAAGGGGCGAGTGCGGATAGCCAATGGGGAATAGCCAATGGGCAATAGCCAATAGCCAATGAGGAATCGAGGATGAGCGCGGGGGCGGGAATAGGCTCAGCGGCG
>BJHT01000341.1 GCA_014193395.1 Verrucomicrobiota bacterium | reverse complement strand
GCCCTGGCGTTGCTGTTCGAGTTTTGGGTAAGCGGGGATTTTGGTTTTCATATTGTAGCCATAATACTACAAATCTGCGGTCAAAACCAAAGGAAAACCACAAAACCCACTTTTATCTCGTACACCCTTGGGAAACCCGTGAATCGGCAGCGGCCCGGGGCAACTCCACATTCAACGGTTTCGGCGACGGTTGTGCCGACGGGCGGAGGGTTGGTGTATTCAGCGGCGGGCCTTCCGTTGTAGGAGCCGACGTGAGGAGAACCCGAGCGCCGCAGCGGTGCAGCATGGGGCCATCGTACTCGGGTGGCCGCGGCAAGGCATCGGCCGGGAGCGGGGCGATGCCGACGGACAGCGGAAATATTGGCAAAGGAATGGAGGCAAAGGAATGGGGACGGCAAAACTTCTTGTCTTCATTCCTTTGCCTCCATTCCTTTGCCAAACAGGTTTCGGGGAAGGGCGGCAGATTCAGGTTGGCTACGAAGCAGGTGATAGCCCGCCGCCGCCGTTGACCTGCAAAAACCCGGGCCGGAAAGCGGGGCAGAACCGGGGCCGTCGTGCTCAGGAGGCGGAAGGGGGTACGTTGGCAGGCTCTGACCTTTTTCGAGAGAGGCGCGCGCTCGGGGCAAAGGAGGTTAGAGTCTCATCACGTCGTCCGTCGGCGGGAAGTTCCGCGCGCGACCCGGAGTGACCCGCAAAATCTTCCCCATGATTCTGCCTCTAATGATTTTGTTCCAATCCCCATTCTGTTTTTTCCAGTCGGCGCTCGCAGGGCGGGACGGGACGGGGAGTGCTCAGAATCATTAGAGGCAAAATCATGGGGAGCAGTGAATGGGGGAGGTGCGTTGGGAGGCTCTGACCTTTTTCGCGAGAGCGGCGCGCTTGGGCAGAAGGAGGTTAGAGTCTCCTCACGTCGTCTCCTACAAGTATGGGGCTGCGCCTTACTGCGCGATCCAGCCGCCGCCGACGACGAGGTCGTCTTGGTAGAAAACACACGCCTGGCCGGGCGTGATCGCGCGCTGGGGGACGTGCAATTTCACACGGGCCGCGCCGTTGGGCAGGGGCGTGATGGTGGCGGCTGTGCCGGGATGGTTGTAACGAATCTTGGCGCTGACCTCGAGGCTCGGCGGCGGTTCGGCGAAGGGAATCCAGTTGCAGCGCTCGACAATGAATTCGTCCCGGTCGAGCTGGGAATCATCGCCGACGATCACGCGGTTTTGCGCGGCGTCGAGCGCGATGACGTAGAGCGGCTTGGGCGAACTGAGGCCAAGTCCCTTGCGCTGGCCGATGGTGTAGAACTCGATGCCGTCGTGATGCCCAAGCACGCGGCCGTGCGTGTCCACGATCTCGCCGCGATGCTGGTCCACGAGCTTGGCCTGCTGGAGGAAGCGGCCGTAGTCGTTGTCCGGGACGAAGCAGATTTCCATGCTCTCCTCCTTGTCGGCGGTCTTGAGCTGGCACTCGCGCGCGATGTCGCGGGTGTCGGCCTTGGTCTTCTCGCCGAGCGGGAAGATGGCGCGTGCGAGCTGGTCCTGGCGCAGGGAAAAAAGGAAGTAGCTCTGGTCTTTGCGCGGGTCGCGGCCGCGCTTGAGCAGCGTGCGCGTGCCGTCGGCGCTCGGCTCGACGCGCGCGAAATGCCCGGTGGCGATGAAGTCCGCGCCGAGCTGGCGGGCGCGCGTGATGAGGTTGCCGAACTTCAGCCGCTCGTTGCACATCACGCACGGATTGGGCGTGCGGCCGGCTTTGTATTCCTCCGCGAAATAGCCGATGACCTGTTTCTGAAATTCCGCCGCCTCGTCGATGAGGTAATACGGTATGCCGAGCTTGTGGCAGACGGAGCGGGCGTCCATGACGGCCTGCGGGCCGCAGCATTTGTCCTCGGCGCGGGACACGCAGTCCTGCGGCCAGAGCTTGAGCGTGATGCCGACGACATCGTAGCCCTGCTCGAGCAGCAACGCGGCCGTCGCGGAGGAATCGACTCCTCCGCTCATGCCCACCACCACTCGTGTTTTCTTCAACTCAGTCACAGGGGCGCGAAGATACGGGCGGAAGGCGAAGCTCCAAGGAGAAAGCTCAATGCTCAAGGGCAGCAGCGAGGGCCAAGATTCAATGCGGGCGGGGCAACGGGTCAACGCGGGGCGGCCACGGCAGACTGGGTTGGTTTTGCACAACAGGTGCTGGCGCGTGGGTTCCACGAGAGCCGGAGCATTCCCGCGCGGGTGCCGATACGGAGAAAATGGAAACGGAGTTCAGCCGTGCCCTGTCAGTTCTTTCCTCCTTCCGACCTCCTTCGTCCGCGAACCGTCCCGGCGTCGGCGAGATTCCCGTTGCCACCCGCGCCCCGCTTCTTTTCCATCGCCGGAACTGTGATGAACCCTCTCCGCGCGCGACTGCTCAATTCCCCGACGGGTGCGCGCGTGTTGCCGTTTGTCGTGTTCGTGGCGCTGACCGCGCTGCAAGGGCAGTTGGGGACGGCGTCGCATTACTGGATGTATCTGGTGAAAACCCTGGTGGGGGTCGCCCTCGTGTGGGCAACCCTCCCGGCCGTCGCGGAACTGCGCTGGCGGATCACGCCCGCAGCCGTGCTGACCGGCGTGGCGGTCTTCGCCGTCTGGGTCGGCCTCGACCCGTTCTATCCGAAACTGGTGGCCGCTGGCGAACCGTGGAATCCGCACCACGCGTTCGGCGACGGCGCACCGCTGGCGTGGTTCTTCGTCGCCGTCCGCGTGCTGGGTTCCACGCTCGTGGTGCCGTGCCTCGAGGAGGTTTTCTACCGGTCGTTTCTTTATCGCAGCATCGCCCGCGCGGATTTTCAGGCCCTGCCGTTGGGCCAGTTTGCGTGGTTGCCGTTCGTCGCCACGACGGCCGCCTTCGGCTTCGCCCACCGGGAATGGCTCGCCGGCCTGCTCTGCGCCGCTGCCTATCAGGGCCTGGTCTGCTGGCGGAAGAATCTCGGCGAAGCACTGACCGCCCACGCGGTGACCAACTTCCTCCTCGGCCTCTACGTCGCGGGCCGCGGCGCTTGGCATTTTTGGTGAGCACGGCGGGCGGCCGCTGGAACCCGCGGCGGAAGACCGCCATCGCAACCGCGAAATCCCGCCGCGCTCACCCGAACACTTCCTCGATCACCTTCCCGCCATTCACCGCGACGAGTTCCGGGCGGTTGTTGGGGAGATAATGCAGCCGCCGCTGGTCGATGCCGAACGGGTGGAGCAGCGTGGCGTGCAGATCGGTCGGATGCACCGGGTGTTCGATGGTCGCGTAGCCGACCGGGTCGGTCGCGCCGATGATCTGCCCGCGGCGCACGGACGCCTCAACATCCTCGTCAACAACGCCGGCATCAACACCATGGCCCACCGCGTGAACATCGACTCCTTTCCCACCGAGGAATGGGACCGCATCCTGCGCGTCGATCTCACTGGCCTCTTCCTCGTCAGCAAGGCCGCCTCGCGCCGCATGCTCCTGCGCAAATCCGGCCGCATCATCAATATTGCCTCGGTCATGGGCCTCGTCCCCGCGCGGCTTCAGTGCGCCTAGACCGCAGCGAAGGCAGGCGTCGTCAACCTCACGCGCACCATGGCCATCGAACTTGGCTCGCAGGGCATCCTCACGAATTGTATCGCGCCCGGCTCGATCCTCAGCGAAGGCACGAAGCAGCTCTTCTACGGCGAGAACGGCAAGTTCAACGACCGCGTCCAGGCCATGCTCGCCCACGTCCCGCTCGGCCGCCCCGGGCACCCTGAGGAAATCGCCCACGCCGTCCTCTTCCTCGCCGCCCCCGAGAGTTCCTACTTCAACGGCGCCATCATTCCCGTGGATGGCGGCTGGCTTGCCGGCTATAGCCGCGATTTTTGAAACCACTTGAATAGTCCCGTTCGGTATACCGTTTAATCCACAGCCTGCCATGAGCCCCATGAATTTGCCCTCCGCTGCCAAACCCCGCACCGACCATGCCGCAGACATCCTTCGCGAGCGCATCGTGGATGGCGTGATCGAGCCCGGCGCGCTGATTGCGGAGTCGGCGATGGCACGGGAGCTGGGCGTGAGCCGGGTGCCGGTGCGCGAGGCGCTGTTCGCGCTGGAGCGGGACGGGTTGGTCGTGTTCAGCGAGACCGGCCGGGCTTATGTGAAGCAGTTGTCGCCCCATGATTTCGAGGAGTTGCTGGTGCTGCGGCTGGCTTTGGAACCGACGGCGGCGCGTCTGGCGGCCCCGGCCCTGCGGGAGGACGCGTCGGCATTGGAGAAGAACATCGAGGCCACGGGGCGGGCAGCGTCGCTTGTCAAAGTGACCCGTCTGGACCTGGATTTTCATGAGATCATCCTGGAGGCGAGCGGGAATGCGCGGTTGCTGAAGCTATGGCGGTCGTTGCGCAATGAGTTGGAGCTTTGGCTGGGCCGGCTGCATCGCTCCAAGCAGATACAGACGCGCGGCACCCGCGAAGAGACGGTTGCCACCCATGGGGACCTGCTGAAGTGCCTTCGCACGCAATCGCCGACGGTCTGCGAGCGGAAGATGCGCGAGCACATTCTCGGCTGGCGCGAGTGGCTGCCGGTGCTGACGGTGAACGAATAATTCTGTCTGCACCACGAACGACCACTCACTGCTCCAACCATGAGTCCGATGATCCGATGCCTCATCCTCTCTGCGGTTGTGTGCCTCAGGCTCACGGCTGCTGCTGCCGATGGTGCGGCTGACCGGGCGAAGGCGTATGGGGAGCGGATTCACCCGCTGCTGGTGAAGACCTGCGGGAAATGCCACGGGAAGGAGCCTAAGAATAATGATCTCGATCTGATGAGCCTCGGCACTGCGGAGGCGATTCTCGCCAAGCCGGTAGTGCTCGCCGAGGTCTTCGAGCGGTTAAGCGAGCATGACATGCCCCCGAAGCAGTCGCCGCAGCCGAGCGAGGCCGAGCGGGAGCTTTTGATCGGCTGGTTTAATTCGGCGCTGGAGGTGACGGCGGCGGCGCGGGCTGGCGATCCCGGGCCGGTGACGCTGCGCCGGCTGACCCAGGCCGCCTATGACAACGCGGTGCGCGATCTCACGGGCGTGGACATGCGCCCGACGATTGTCGGCGAGTTCGCTCCGGACAGCGTCGGCGGCGAAGGTTTTGCCAACGTGGGCGAGGCGATGCCGATGACGCCCGGCTTGGTCGAGCGCTACCATCAAGCTGCGCGTTACGTCGCGGCGCGGGCGGTGCTGCTGCCCACGGGTTTCCGTTTCTCGAAGTCAGCGGATCGTCCGGACTGGGTGGCCGAGGCGGAGAAGGCCCTTCGCGCCTTCCATTCCCGCCATGCAGGCGCCTACGGCGAGCCGCCGCTGGAGCGGCACCTCGTGGCCACGCTCCGTCACCGCGACCGGCTCGCGAGCGGTGGCGCCGCCGCCCTCGCGGCAGTCGCGGCCGAGGAGAAGCTGAATCTGCCCTATCTGACCGCGCTCTGGACCGGGCTCAGCGGCACGTCGGCTTCGCCAACGGAAGATGCTCCCCAAGCGGTGCAATGGCTGGAGGGATTGGTCCAACTGGAAGCCGAGAGGCAACGGCGACAGGCGGCTTCCCAAGCGGGCAAGAAGAAGATTGATGCCGGCTGGGCGAAGGCGAAACGCGTGTTGGTGGAGTCCAACGTTGACGAAGGCGGGTCGGTTCCGTTTGAGCAGAAGGTCACAGTTCGCCGGGGCGAAGTGCTGATCCTGTCGGTGCTTCCGAACAAAAACCACGGGGCCGACAGCACCTTGGTCGAATGGACAATCCGCGAGACGACCGGCGGGCAGCGGGTGTGGAGCGTCGCCGATCTGGTTCCCGATCTCCTGAAGGGCAACCCCTGGCAGGACAAGCACGGAGCCCGCTGGAGCTTCTTGGAAGCGACGAAGGGCCCGGTGTTCCTCACCGAGAAGCGCGACATGAACGCCGGGCGGGCCGAGGTGAAATCGTGGAGCCTCGGTTCCGAACCCTCGGTGTTCGTGAATTCCTCGGCCGAGCCGCTGCAGGTCTGGACAAAGCTGCCCGCGCGGTCGGTCTTCGTGCATCCGGGCAACAACCGTCCCGTGGCGATCGCTTGGACAAGCCCGGTCGATGGCGAACTGGTTGTCGCGGGCCGCGTCGCCGACGTGCATCCCGCATCTGGCGACGGGGTTTCGTTCGAGCTGTCGCAGGTCGCGGAACCTGAAATGGGGCAAGCGCTGGCCGATCTGGGCACCGATCTCAATCTGCCGGGCGCCGGTCCCCCGCCGGCCACGCTCGCCCTCGTGCGGAAAATGTGGCGGGAGGCCACCACCGATCCCAAGCCGGTCATGCAGGCGATCAAGGTCCTGCAAGACAAGCTGTTTTGGAACGCCTACCAGAAGTTCAAGGTGCTCGCGGTTGGGAACGGGTTTCCCGTGTGGGAGGAGATGTTGCGGGTGGTCGCTCGCGAGCGCGTGGAGACCGCCGCTCGCGAGCCCCGATTCCGCTTGGTCGCCCTGCAGGTGGCCCCGGCGCAGCCCGGCACGTTCGTGGTCTGGGACCGCCTCCGGTTGGAAGGGGGCGGCGACGCCCGGACGATCGTGCTGGCGGAGCACCCCGAACTGCGGGCGGCGATCGAGGCTGGGGGACACCGGTTCGGCCACCATCCGCTCGGGCGGCCCGTCCCGCCGACGGCCCTCGTCACGGAGGCACCGTCGGAGGTGACCATCGACCTCACGAAACTCCCCGCCGCGACGCTGCAATCGCTCGTGCTGCCGCGATTCCTCCGGGCCGACGTAAGCCTCGATGCGGACAGCCCGGAAACTGTCACGGTGCAGCCCTTCCTGCTGGGGCAGGCCGACGGTTCCAACATGCGGGACGCGGCCCGGTGCCGCCCGGCCAAGTGGCGTAGTGGGGAGTCGCTCGTTCTACAGGAGCCGGAGCCGCGGGTCCCGCAGCTCGTGCATCCGCGGGTGGCCGCCGAGCGAGCCCGGCCGGCCGCTGAGTTTCGCGGGCTCTTTCCTCCGGAGGTGTTCTTTGGGCACGTCATCCCGCGCGACGCCCAGGGCAGCCTTTTCATGTTCCACCGCGAGGACGAGCCGTTGCGGCGGCTGCTGCTCGATGACGCTGGCCGGACCGAACTCGAGCGGGTGTGGAACGAGCTGCATTTCGTGAGCGACGACGCCTTCGCCAACGAACTCATGTATGACGGACTGCTCCACTACTATCACCAGCCCTCCGAGCCGCCGATGATGTTCTTCTACATCGAGACGGTCGGTGATCGTGTGCGGGGAGAAAAGGCCGCCCTCATCGCCGCGCGGGCGCTGGCCGAGCCGCGGCACCTCGATCAACTCCTCGCCTTTGCGGCCAAGGCTTGGCGCCGACCGCTCGCTGCGGACGAGCGTGGGGCGATTCTCGCCGGCTACCGCGCCGACCGCGCCAACGGCATGAATCACGATCCAGCCTTCCGCGCCGCGCTCGCCCGCGTGCTCTCGTCGCCGTGGTTTCTCTACCGCGTCGAGGAGCCGGCGAGCGGACCGCGCTGGCAGCCAGTGACGGGCGTGGAATTGGCGACGCGGCTGAGCTTCCTCGTCTGGGATTCGATTCCCGACGACGAACTCCGCGCGGCGGCCCCGCGTCTGCACGATCCCGCCGGGCTGGAGGCGCAGGTGCGCCGGATGATCAAAG
>BJHT01000340.1 GCA_014193395.1 Verrucomicrobiota bacterium | reverse complement strand
CGGCGCTTGGTGCGCGATTACGAGACGAAGACCGAACACGCCGAGGCGATGATCTATGTCACCATGATTGGCGTCATGCTCCGCCGGCTGGCTTAAGACCAATTTCATGACTTTTAAAACACGCTCTTAGATGTATTAGATCAAGCAACTGGTACGCAATCGATGCTGCTGGTTTTGACCCCGTCGGAAACGCTGGGGAAGTTGCGTGGGAAAACAGAATTGCGTGGGCCAGACAAGATGCAATCAATCTTGGGCTGCTTTGCCCAAAAATTCATCGGGGTTGTTGGCGAATTTCAGAAAGAGGATGCCGTTTCTTGGCCGAGGCGAAGCAAAGGTTTGCGGCCAAAGTATGGTGCGTGGATGCCTGTGAACGGTTCAGCGATGGATTGAAAGGCGTCTTCTGCCCAGGATATCAGCCATTTGACTTCAATCAGCTTCTGATGGCGGATTCCTGAAACAGTCCTCGTTTTGAGAGACCATAGACGAGTACGTATATCGACATGCCCAAAGGCTGTTGGATTGTGGTCAGAGGTCGCGGACGCTGTGTCGGTGGGGTTCTTCTAGCCTCGGCGGCTACGGGTGCTTCTGCGATGCCCCGCTGGGGCAGGGAGTGATCGGTGCGGTGGCCGGGGGCGGCGTTCGCAGGGGCGAACTTGCCCCCGGCTAATTTCCGTTGGTGTCCCTCCGGGACGCGAGCCGGCGGTCACACCTGCTTGGTCAACGCGACGCCGGCTTTGAGGAGCTTCTGCGCGTCGGCGTCCGAGCGGGCTTTGGCGTAGATGCGGAGGATGGGTTCAGTGCCGCAGGCGCTGGGCACGTGCCAGTTGTTGTCCTAGCTTCAGTCCCGGAGGAACCGCAACGGAAATCAGCCGAGGGCAAGCCCGCTGCGGGCGGGTACCCCCGGTGAGTTGAGCGAGAGGAGTCTTACCCCGGGCAGCATCGGAGAAGCAGTGGACACTTCGGGGTTGCTTCGAATTGACGGACAGGGAAATAGGCGAACAATGCGCCCACCAACCATGAATGCCACGCCCGCCGACCTTTCCCTCCGCCGCTTCGTCACCGCCGCCGAGAAAATCGATTTCACGTCCCAATGGGCCTACGAAGAATGGCTGTGCCGCGCGGACATCGTGCCCAATCAGGAACTCCTCCTCGTCCGCGCGAACATGCCGGCCGGCGGCTCGCATCCATTCCACACCCATCCCACCCGCGAAGAAATCATCTACATCCTCGCCGGCCGCGCCGAACAATGGTGCGGCCAGAACCACCGCGTCCTCGGTCCCGGCGAAATGGTCCTGATCCCAAAAGGCGAAGTCCACGGCACCTACAATCCCCACCCCGAACCCCTCGTCTTCCTCGCCATCCTCTCCCCCGCCAACGCCTCCGGCCCCGCCATCGTCGATGTCTCGACCGAAGCCCCGTGGACCACTCTGCGTAAAAGGTCGTGAGCTGCACCAGCGGGAAACGGACGCCGAGATGAACTACGAAAGACACCGAAGACACGAAAACAAAGGGACGAATCGTGGTTTGGCGGCGTCGAGTGTTTTCCCCCTCGTGACCGTTTCCGATTTCGTGGGCTTTCCCTTTTCGTGTCATTCGTGCCTTTCGTGGTTCCATCTGCTTCTTCACAGTTGAACCACCCTGCCCCAACCACTCCGAAAGCCCTCCCCCCTCCCCATTTTTCTGCCGTCTCCGCGTCTGCTTCCCCAAAAATTTCCTACCTCAACAATCCCGCGAAACCTCATTGTCGCCGCCCCATTTCTCCCTAATCTCTCGCCGCTCCCTGCCGCACGCAGCGGGCCAAAACCATCGTCATGAAAAACACAATCGCTTCCGCCCTTCGCCCCGCCGCCTTCGCGCTGGCGCTCTTCGCCACGCTCTCCGCCCTCGCCGCCGCCAAGGCCCCGCTCACAAAAACCAACGGCCTGAACGTCCTCTTCCTCGGCGACAAAGGCCACCACCAGCCCGCCGAGCGCTTCAAACAACTCGACGCCGCGCTCAGCCCGCGCGGCATCACCTTCACCTACACCGAGAAGCTCGAAGACCTGAACCCCGCCACGCTCGCCCGCTACGACGCCCTCGCGATCTTCGCCAACCACACCAAGCTCGCGCCCGAGCAGGAGAAGGCCCTCCTCGATTTCGTCGCCGGCGGCAAGGGCCTCGTGCCCATCCACTGCGCCTCCGCGTGCTTCGGCAATTCCCCCGCGTTCATCGCGCTCGTCGGCGGCAAGTTCAAAAGCCACGGCACCGGCGTCTTCAAGGAAACCATCGTCAACGCCGAGCACCCGATCATGCAGGGCCTCACCGCCATCGAGAGCTGGGACGAAACCTACGTCCACTCCGCGCACAACCCCACCAACCGCATCGTCCTCGCCGAACGCCGCGATGACAAAGGCGCCGAGCCTTACACCTGGGTCCGCACGCACGGCCAGGGCCGCATGTTTTACACCGCCTGGGGCCACGACCAACGCACCTGGTCGCACGCCGGTTTCCACGCGTTGATCGAGAACGGCCTCCGCTGGGCCGCCGCCAACGGCCTCGAAGAATTGCACGCCAAGACCGGCCTCAAACCCTTCGAGTACGAGGAGGCCAACGTCCCCTTCTACGCCCCCGGCGGCGCGCGCAAAGGCGATACCAAATGGAATCAAATGCAGAAGCCGCTGCCCGCCGAGGAATCCGCCAAGCACCTCGTCACGCTCCCCGGTTTCGCGTCGCAACTCTGGGCCGCCGATCCGCAAATCAAGAAGCCCATCACCATGGCCTTCGACGAACGCGGCCGCCTCTGGATCGCCGAGACCGTGGATTATCCGAATGAAATGCAGCCGCCCGGTTCGGGTCGCGATCGCATCGTGATTTGCGAAGACACCAAGGGCACCGGCCGCGCCGACAAGTTCACCGTGTTCGCCGACAAGCTGAGCATCCCCACCGGCTTCGTCTTCGCCAACGGCGGCGTGGTCGTCGTGCAAGCGCCCGACACGCTCTTTCTCCAAGACACCGATGGCGACGACAAGGCCGACGTGCGGCGCACGCTGTTCACCGGCTGGGGCACCGGCGACACCCACGCGGGACCGAGCAGCATCCGCTGGGGTTTCGACAACTGGATCTGGGGCACCGTCGGCTACTCCGGCTTCAACGGCGAAGTCGGCGGCCAGCAACACCGCTTCGGCATGGGCTTCTTCCGCTTCAAGCCCGACGGTTCGAAACTCGAGTTCGTCCGCTCGAGCAACAACAACACCTGGGGCTTCGGCTGGAGCGAGGACGCCATCGTCTTCGGTTCCACCGCCAACGGAAATCCCTCGATGTACATGCCCATCCCGAACCGCTACTACGAAGCCGTCAGCGGCTGGTCCGCGAGCCGTGTCGATTCCATCGCGACCAGCTCGCGCTTCTTCCCGATCACGGAAAAAATCCGCCAGGTCGATGTCCACGGCGGCTACACCGCGGCCGCCGGCCACGCCCTCTACACCGCGCGCAGCTTCCCGAAATCCTACTGGAACCGCGTCGCCTTCGTCACCGAACCCACCGGCCATCTCGTCGGCAAATTCGTCCTCCAGCCCAACGGCGCGGATTTCATCTCGCAAAACAGCCGCACCTTCCTCGCCAGCGACGACGAATGGACCGCGCCCATCATGGCCGAGGTCGGCCCCGACGGCGCACTCTGGGTGATCGATTGGTACAACTACATCGTGCAGCACAACCCCACGCCCGCCGGCTTCAAGAGCGGCAAAGGCAACGCCTACGAAATCCCCCTGCGCGACAAAACCCACGGCCGCATCTACCGCGTCACGCATCAGGATGGAAAACTCACGCCCTCGCTCAACCTCTCCAAAGCCTCGCCCGCCGAACTCGTCGCCACGCTCAAGCACGAGAACCTCCTTTGGCGCATGCACGCCCAGCGCCTCCTCGTCGAGCGCAAGCTCACCGCCGCCGCGGACGCCCTCGTCAAACTCGTCCGCGACACCACCGTCGATGAACTCGGCCTCAACCCCGGCGCGCTCCACGCCATCTGGACCTTGCAGGGCCTCGGCGAACTCGACTCCGGCTACAAGCTCGCGCACGTCGCCACCCGCGAAGCCCTGAAGCATCCCGCCGCTAGCGTCCGCCGCGCCGCGCTCATGGCCTTGCGCAAAGATTTCGCGCCCGCCCTCGTCACCCCGCTCCTCGCCGACGCCGACGCCCAGGTCCGCCTCGCCGCCTTCCTCGCGCTCGCCGATCTGCCCGCCGACACCGCCGCGGGCCAGGCCGTTTTCGCCGCTTTGAAAGATGACAAAAACTCCGGTGACAAATGGCTCCAACACGCCGCCACCGCCGCCGCCGCCAAGCACGACGCCGGCTTCCTCAAAGCCGCGCTCGTCAGCGTCCCGCACGCCCCCGCGCCTGCCGCGCCCAAGCCCGTCAACATCCTGCGCAACCCCGGCTTCGAGAATGAAACCGCCGGCAAACCCCTCGACTGGACCCCGCGCACCTACCGCGGCAAAGGCGAACACACCCTCTCCGACCTCGCCCACACCGGCGCGCGCAGCCTCCGCATTGATTCCAAGGAAGGCGCGGACACCAGTTGGTTCACCAAGGTGAAGCTCGAACCCAACACCACCTACCGCCTCTCCGTCTGGATCAAAACCGAGAACCTCAAAGGCGCGCGCGGCGCCCAGCTGAACCTCCACGAGGCCCAGGGCATCGAAGGCTCCAAAACCCCCGCCATCACCGGCACCAAAGACTGGACCCGCGTCGAAACCATCTTCAACAGCGCGGGCCACACCGACCTCACCATCAACTGCCTCTTCGGCGGATGGGGTCTCTCCACCGGCACCGCGTGGTTCGATGACATCGAACTCATCCCCATCGCCGGCGGCGGCGGACCCGTGGCTGGCGTCTCCGCGGGCGTCGGCCAGGCCCTCCGCATCGTCACCGGCCACTACGCCGCGCGCGTCCCCGTCGAATCCGTCGTGCCCACCCTGCTCGCGTTAAACGACGCCTCCCCCGCCCTCGCCCTCCCCATCCTCGACGGCCTCGCCACCGGCTGGCCCGCCGGCACCGCGCCCAAACTCACCCCCGCCGACGAACCCAAACTCGTCGCCCTCCTCAAATCCCTCCCCAACGACTCCCGCGGCCGCCTCGTCAGCCTCGCCGACCGCTGGGGACGCCGCGACCTCTTCGCCTCCGAAGTCGCCGCCCTCACCAAAGGCTTCAAGACCCTCGTCGCCGACGCCCAGGCCGCCGTCGCCGACCGCGTCGATGCCGCGCGCCAACTTGTCTTCCTCGACGACCAGCCCGCCTCCACCCAGCTCGTCCTCGCGCAACTCGCCCTCACCGCCCCGCCCGCCCTCGCCAGCGGCCTCATCAGCGCCGTCTCCGAGAGCCGCCACCCCCAGACCGGCGTCGCCCTCGTTGAAAGCTGGAACCGACTCACCCCCACCACCCGCCGCGCCACCATCTCCGCCCTCCTCCGCCGTCCCGAATGGATCACCTCCCTCCTCGACGCCGTGGAACGCGGCCCCCTCAAACGCACCGACATCGCCGCCGAATACTGGCAACAGCTCAAGAGCAACGCCAACCGCGACCTCCCCGCCCGCGCCCGCAAACTCGAAGGCGCCAAGCCCGCCCCCTCCAGCGCCGAAATGGCCGCCCTCACCGCCAAACTCCTCCCCATCGCCAGCCAGAAAGGCGACGCGAAACGCGGCAAGGAAATCTTCGAGATGGTCTGCATCAACTGCCACACCCTCGACGGCAAAGGCGGCAAGATCGGCCCCGAACTCACCGGCATCGGCATCCGCCCCCGCGCCGACATCCTCGTGGACATCATCGACCCCAACCGGTCCGTCGAAGCCAACTACCGCTCCTGGAGCGTCACCACCAAGGACGGCGAGACCTACACCGGCCGCCTCGAAGCCGAGACCCAGACCACCGTGGAAATCCTCGACCTCACCGGTGCCAAACACGTCGTCCAGCGCAAAGACATCACCAAGCTCGACGCCTCCCTCCTCTCCCTCATGCCCACCGGCTTCGAGCAACTCCCCCCCGCCGACTTAGCCGCCATCCTAGAATACCTAGCATTGAGTCATGAGCCGAGGAAGTAGGCCGAATATGGACTCAAATACTATACCGCCCACGAGTGGCGAAACCAATCACGATCAAGCCGGCACCAAAGCCGTTGAGGTGATTCCGCCTAAACCTCGTAAAATATTCGTTAGCCACGCTACAAAAGATCGAGAGCGAGTCGAACAACTCATCCTTCGCCTTCTCCGACGCCACGAAATCGACTACTTCTTTGCTCCAGAGTCCATTGTGGGTTCGGAAGAATGGCACAATGCAATAATGAGCGGACTTAAGGAAGCGACCCACTTTATCGTGGTCCTTACCCCGGACGCAGTTGAGTCGAAGTGGGTCAGGGCAGAAGTGAAATGGGCGTTTGAGAATCTCGACAATGGAAGAATATTCCCAATTCATTTGTACCATTGCGATATTCCAAAACTCCACCTTCCATTGCTCAACGTACAATATTTCGATTTCCTTGGAAATCCAGGTAAGGCAGCCCATGATCTCCTCAAGCAGTTTGACGCAACTCCTTCACGCGTTGCGCAGGTCATTGGTGAGGAGTTTTCAGAATCACTGTTTCGGAACAGTGCTTACAGGTGTTTTCGTTGGCTTTCTGATCGGAATGCTTACATCCGCGGGGATTCGTACGCTTTTGTGCATGGTTACCGCATTTTCAGACTGGTACCCAGGCACTTGGGTTTCATGGATTTTCGGCGGAGGGGCAATTTGCGCCGCCTTTGGTGCCCTATTGGGAATCGCTCATGCGGGGAAAGAAAATCGCCGTTTTACAAACTTACTCGAGTCTTTGGTTGGACGAGCAGTAATAGGAATGTTGTTCGGAGCGGTATTCTGGGCTTTTGCTTGGACCACCGGTCGTTTAGGCGGCTGGAAACCTTTTCCATTTTGGAATGTCGTCATGTCTTGCTGCGTGGCATTCACAATCACAGACCTCATCGACAGCCTCCTGATGCTATTTGAAAAGCGGCGACTTCGTCGGCTAAACAGTGAACTTTTTCTCTGGAACGGAGTGGGCGTAATCTCCGTGTCATCCGTGTGGGCCTTGGCTCAGGCCGCGTGGGGCAATATAGGCGCATGGACTACATGGTTCCTAATCGGCACCGCCATCTTTTCGATATTGGGAGCCATTAATGCCGCAATTGCGTCGGCATCTGACTAGCCAGTTGAGTTGAACTTTGCCTATTCGACAGTTTCAAAATATGAACTCTGCAACCATAAAACTTTTCTTACCTCGCGGCGACGCGAAGAGTTTACGCACTGCTGAAATCTCGAATTGGACCGGCAAGGCGATCGCCGCGCCGCGGACGGAACTGGACGATCTTCTCCAACGCGACGAACTCGAAAAGGCGGGAGTTTACATTCTGTCTGGCACAGACCCGCTATCAGGCTCGCCGTATGCCTATATCGGGGAAGCCGAGATAATTCGCGACCGCCTCAAACAACACAAAAGCAAGGAGTTCTGGGTTTCTGCCGTTGTCTTCGTGAGCAAAGACGAAAACTTGACCAAGGCGCATGTGAGGTACTTGGAGAGTCGCCTTCTCGCCGAGGCCACTCAAGTCGGTAGATTTACCCTCGAAC
>BJHT01000339.1 GCA_014193395.1 Verrucomicrobiota bacterium | reverse complement strand
GTAGCACGCCCTTCGCGCCGCCTTTGAACCGGAGCAGGACATTGGCGTCGTCGTCAAGCTGGCGGCCTTTCACGAAGCTGGTGAGGTCGGCGGCGAGTTCGGAAATCTGGAGGCCGGTGATGTACTCGGCGAGGTTCTCGGCGTGCGTGCCGATGTCGCCGACGCAGCCGCCTGCGCCGCTGCGCTTGGGGTCGGTGCGCCAGCCGGCCTGTTTCTGGCCACTGGCCTCGAGACGCGTGGCGAGCCAGCCTTGCGGATACTCGACGACGACTTTGCGAATCTTCCCGAGCTTGCCGGTGGCGACCATGTCGCGGGCCTGCTTCACGAGCGGATAGCCGGTGTAGTTGTGCGTGAGGCCGTAGAGGAGGCCGGTTTTCTTGACGAGCGCGGCGAGAGCCTTGGCCTCGGCGAGGTCGAAGGTGGCGGGCTTGTCGCTCAGGACGTGGAAGCCGTTTTCGAGCGCCATTTTCGCCGGTGGAAAGTGCATGTGGTTTGGCGTGACGATGGCGATGAAGTCCATGCGCTGGTCGGCGGGCAGGACTTTCTCGGCGAGGATCATTTCCTCGAAGGTGCCGTAGCAGCGGTTGGCGGGGAGGAAGAGGTCGCCGCCGCTGGCTTTGGAGCGCTCGGGGTCGCTGGAGAACGCGCCGCAAACGAGATCCACCTGCTGGTCCATCGCCGCCGCGATGCGATGCACCGCGCCGATGAACGCACCACGACCGCCGCCGACCATGCCGTAACGAATTTTTCTGCTCATAGGTTTTTGAAGGATGGGTTGGGAGTTTTGATTGGTTCTGGATTATTGTTGGGAAGGGAAAGTGGGGAAAAATAACCTGCCTGGTCCTGGTTAAGCGAGGGGTGCCGAGCGGAAATCAGCCGGGTGATTCACCCCGTCGGCGCGGGCCAATGACACGCTTTCTCGTTGGTGGGGGCGGTTGCGGGAAGTCCTCGGCACAGGGCGAAAGTAGGTGTTGAATTAGGTCGCGCGGTTTTTATAGTGACGAGCGTTTTTCAAGTCAACTGACGACTTGAAACGCCCCTGTCAGCCCATTCCCGAGGGCGGGGCAGCACTTGTGCGGGATCCCCGGCAGAAAGTCGCCCAGCGGTCGTTTGTTTATGCAGGTTCATTTGTTGAAGTCGAAAGTTCATCGTGCCCAAGTCACGGCTTCGAGCCTGGACTATGAGGGTAGCCTGACCATCGCGCGCGACCTGATGGAGCAGGTGGGTTTCGTGTCCTACGAACGGATTCTGTGCAGCAATCTGGCGAACGGTCAGCGGTTCGAGACCTACGTGATCCCCGGCGAAAGCGGCTCCGGCGCGATCATTTTGAATGGCGCGACCGCGCATCTGGGCAAGGTGGGGGATCGGCTGACGATCATGAGCTTCACCGAGGTCGCGGCCAAGCAGGCGGAGGGCTGGCAGCCGCGCGTGATCGTGCTGGGGGAGAAAAACGCGGTGATCAATACGCGGGGAATTTGACGAACACGGGCAACAGCCCGCGCCGCGAACGCCGCCCAGAAACCCTTGGTGAATCACGATCTCCGCCGCCGAAGCTGAATTGAGGCCGTCAAAAAGTTAGCGAACGAACTTCTTCATGCCATTCACCGTTGCAGAAATTGCGGAAAAACTGGGCGGGACCGTGGTGGGCGACGGCGCGCTGTCGCTCACGGGGTTTGCGCCCGCAACCAGCGCGAAGGCTGGCGACCTGACGTTTGCGGAGAACGACGTGTATTTCGCCCACGCGGAGCGCAGTGCGGCCACGGCCATCTTGGTGGATGGCGACCGGCGTTCGGAGCACAAGACTGTGATCCGCGTGCCGCAGGCGCGGGTGGCCTTTGCGCAGGCGCTGCCGCTGTTCTTTCCCGAGCCGAGTTACGCCGCCGGCATTCATCCGCTCGCGGTGGTGGATGCGACGGCGCAGATCGACGCGACGGCGACGGTGGGGCCGCACTCCGTGGTCGGCGCGAACTGCGTGATCGGCCCGCGCTGTGTGCTGGTGGGCAACAATCACGTCGGCCCGGACTGCCGGCTCGCCGAGGACGTGCGGTTGTTCCCGCAGGTGACACTTTATCCGCGCACTGAGATTGGCCGACGCGTGCGCATCCACGCCGGCAGCGTGATCGGCTCCGATGGCTACGGCTATGTGCTCGACGCCGGCGTGCATCGCAAAGTGCCGCAGGTGGGAAATGTGATCATCGGCGACGACGTGGAAATTGGCGCGAACGTGACCATCGACCGCGGCGCGCTCGGGCCAACGGTGATCGGTCGGGGCACGAAAATCGACAACCTCGTGCAACTCGGCCACAACGTCGTGATCGGCGAGCACTGCCTGCTGGTCGCGCAGGTAGGCGTCGCCGGCAGCACGCAGCTCGGGAATTACGTCACGCTCGCCGGGCAGGCGGGCATCGCGGGGCATCGCAAGATCGGCGACGGCGCGACCGTGACGGCGCAGTCCGGCGTCATGCACGACATGCCGCCCGGAGAAAAATGGTTTGGCTCCCCTGCCCTGCCCGACCGCCAGATGAAGCGGCAGCTCCTCGCGCTGGCCCAACTGCCGGAACTGCTCCGCCGCACGCGCGCCCTCGAACAGCGGCTGGGCATCGCGGCGTCCGGGACTGCGCCCGCAGCCGCTGACGTCGGACCGGAAAAAAGCTGACGCACGGATCGCTCCGTGCGTCAGGCGGGGAAAAGTTGGCGGTGGGGTTACTTCAGCGTGTTGAGCAGGAGGGTCAGCCGCGATTTCTTGCGGTCGGTTGTGCCCTTGTGCATCACGCCGGTCTTGGCGGCCTTGTCGAGCAGCGAGGAAACTTCGCGCAGCGAGGTCGCGGCCTCGGGCTTTTTGCCTTCCTTCACCAGCGACAGATACGTGCGCTCAATGGTTTTGAGATTGGCCTTGCGGGTATGGTTGACGACTTCCTTGCGAGCATTGCTGCGCGTGCGGCGTTCGGCTGACTTCGTATTCGGCATAAGTTAGTGCGGTATCAAATAAAGGGCCGCCACGGTACCGAACGCGCGGGGCTTGTCAACGGCCGGGTTCAATTCGCACGAAAGCGCGAAATCCCCGGTGTCGCCGCGTTCCACCGGCGGGTGAAGCCGATGCCGCAGACCGCCCATCCCGAACGCTCCGGCCAGGCGCTTGATCCCATCCCTTCGCGACTCCCGACTACCCTGCCATCCACGCTGACTCGCAGTTCACCCGCAAAAAAGTCCCCCCGGCCAAAATCCATCTTTCATTCCGACTTTCGCGTGGTACGGTGCCCGACCATGAGGCAATTGCTTGTGATAATTACGGTCCTGTTGGTTCAGCTTGGTCCCATCGGCGCTCCGGCGCTGCGGGCGCAGGCTCCCGGTCAGACACAAGTCATCCCGCCGCCGCCCGCCGAACCGCCGTTCCCGTTGGCGTTCGACGCGACGATGAAAACCCAGGATGCGAAAGCGGGGCAGGAGACCAGCGTATTCGCCTTCGCCCTGACCAATACTTCCGCCGCCCCGGTGGTCATCAAGGCCGTCAACAGTTCCTGTGGCTGCACCGTGGCGAGCCTGCCCAGCAAGCCGTGGAATCTGGCACCCGGCGAACACGGTGAAGTCAAGGTGAACGTGGACCTGCGGAACAAATGGGGCATGCTCACCAAGAGCATCACACTCGACACCTCGGCGGGCTACAAACCGCTGATCATCCGCGTCAACATCCCGGAACCTCCCGCCGCCGCCCAAGCCCCCTCCGGCGTGGACATGAACCGCCAGCGCAACATGCTGGTGGCAATGAATGACCGGCAGGCCGTCTTCAAAGGCGATTGCGCCCGGTGCCATGTCGAACCCGCGCGCGGCAAGATGGGGAAGGAATTGTACACCGCAGCCTGCGCCATCTGCCACGAAGGCCCGCACCGCGCCGGAATGGTGCCCGACCTGCACACGCTCAAGCACCCCACCAATTACGAGTATTGGAAATTCTGGACCACCAGCGGCAAACCCAACTCGCTGATGCCGGCCTTCGCCAAAAATCTCGGTGGCCCGCTGTCAGCCGAACAGATCGAGTCGCTCGCCGATTATCTCACCAAGACCATTCCGTCGCGGCCGGCGGCCTTCCTCGGCACGCGCAATCTGCCGGTGGCGCAAAACCCCGGTGCCGTGCCACCGCTGCCGCCCGCGCCGCAATCGCCGCCCCTGCCTCCCCAAGGCAAGAACTAGCCGGAAACTTCCGGCCGATGAAGGGTTGGTTCATCACATTCGAAGGCACCGAGGGGGGCGGCAAATCCACGCAGATCGAACTGCTCGCCGCGCGGCTCCGGGCCGGCGGGCGGATCATCCGCCAACTCCGCGAACCCGGCGGCACGCCCATCGGCGAGGAAATCCGCCACACCCTCAAGCACAGCCCGCACAACCACGCGATGACCGCCGAGGCGGAGCTGTTGTTGATGAACGCCAGCCGCGCGCAGCTCGTGCGCGAGGTCATCCGCCCCGCGCTGGCCGCCGGCGAGATCGTCCTGTGCGACCGCTTCTACGATTCCACCACCGCCTATCAAGGTTACGGCCGCGGCCTTGATCCGCAGAAAGTCCGCGAAATCATTGAGTTTGCCGTCGGCCCGACGCGCCCTGACCTGACCATGTTTCTGCATGTGCCGCAGGCCGTCAGCGAACAGCGCCGCGCCGCCCGCAACGCCGCCACGGGGCCGATGCGCGACCGATTCGAGGAATCCGACCAAGCCTTTTTCGAGCGCGTCGAAGCGGGCTTCCTCGCCATCGCCGCCGCCGAACCGCACCGCGTCAAGCTCATCACCGCCACCGCTCCCATCCCCGCCGTCAGCGAACAAATCTGGGCGCTCGTGGCGCCGCTCGTGGCGGACAAAACCGCGTGATTGCCGGACGGGCAGCGGGTCCGGCGACGCAGACATTCTCTCCCGCCGCCTCACCGGCTGAGTGAATTCAGGACTTTTGAAATTCCCGTTCTCATCCGGGTTGATCCGCGTCCATCCGTGGTTCAACCACCGCCTTCAGATTCAACCTCGAAAAGCCCCGGCTGCGAACCCGCCCGCGCAACAGTTTGACAGCACCAGCACCCGCTCCCAAAGTCCGCACGTGAAAATTGTCGGCGAGCCACGACCCGCGAGGCGGGGCGGATTCCACCGATAGATTTGCCCATCCCTGCTTTTTCTATGGTTTCAATAACTGTTGTCCTCGAAATCGATCCCGCGCGCGTGGACGAATTCCTCACCGTCATGCAGACCAACGCCGCGGCGTCGCGGAAGGAACCGGGCTGCACCCGCTTTGAAATCAGCCGCGCCTTTGACCAGCCCAATCTCTTCGGCCTCAGCGAGGCCTACCACGACCAGGCCGCGATCAAGGCGCATACCGAAACCCCGCATTACGCCGTATGGCGTGATCTGGCGGCGACCGGGATCGTCCTCAAGCGCATGGCGGTGCGCGGCCCGATCATCGACGCCTGAGCTCGCCGGCGTAGCCGCCGACGTGAGGAGAACCCGAGCGCCGAAACGGCGCAGCATGGGGCCATCGTACCCGATAAAGGGAGGGGGGGTACGTTGGCGGGCGGATCGAACACCGCGCGACACGGTCTGGCACTTTGACTGCCCTCAGCCTGCCAACGTACCCCCTTCCGCCTGCTGAGCACGACGGTCCCGGTTCTGCCCCGCTTTCCGGCCCGGGTTCTTGCCGGTCAATGGCGGCGGCGGGCTGTCACCTGCTTCGTAGCCAACCTGAATCTGCCGCCCTTCCCCGAAACGGATTGGGCAAAGGAATGGAGGCAAAGGAATGAAGACAAAAAAAAATTGCCGTCCCCATTCCTTTGCCTCCATTCCTTTGCCAATAATTCCGCTGCCCGTCGGCATTGCCCCGCTCCCGGCCGATGCGTTGCCCCGGCCAACCGAGTACGTTGGCCCCATGCTGCGCCGGTGCGGCGCTCGGGTTCTCCTCACGTCGGCGGCTACGCAACACTCGCCGGCTCACCGCTGCCCCGCCGGCTTCGCCGCCCCGCGCATTCGCTTCACCAGAAACGGCAGCGCAATCGCCGCCACCAGCAGCGTCACCCCGAGCACGGGCCGATACACGATCCACGCCACCGCCACGGTCACCAGCGAGATCACGCCCGCGAACAACATGGCGATCAGGCCGATCCCGAACTCGATCACCGTTCCGATGAACGGCACGATGTCGCCCAGCACCGCGAGCGGCTTGGCGATGAGCGCAAAGCCGATCCACATCGCGATGAACCCGCCCAACCGCAGCGCCCACGTCAGCCACGCGTTTTCCGCCTCGGCGCGTTGGAACATCGCGGTCGCCGAAAATTCGCCGACCTGCAACAGCAGGATCTTTCCGCCGTTCTTCGTGGTGTACGGCTCGAAGGTGCCCTTGACCTGGCGCGCCACCAGGCTGACCACGGCCGGGCGGGCGATCTGGAATCCGATGCGCTGATCGCCAATCTGCGGCGACCCCGGGTCCGCGCCGAGGAAGACGCGGCGGTCCTGCAGCTTCGCCTTCGCCTTCACCGGCGCTGGTAAATTCTCGGTCTGCTCGAGCGGCAGTTCGGTGAAATTGTTGATCATCCCGGACAGCGCACCCGACAGCGTGTATGCACCGACCGTGATCTTTTCCGCCGTGCTCGTCCGTGCCGAGTAGGGCATCGCCGCCGGATTGGTGTGCCCCTCGCGCTGCTTGAACTGCGCCGAGTCGATCAGCGATTCGCTCCACTGCTTGGTGTAGTTGAAGGTCGTCTTGGTCGTCTCGCTGCCGCCGAGATTCTTCTCCTTCGACTGGCTCTTGGTTTCCTTCCACTGATACATCTCGGCGTTGCGGCGCAGTTTCAGTGCGTTGGTCGCGATGCCAAACTCGGTGTCCGCCAGCGTCTCCGTCGTCGTCGCCAAGCTGCTGAGATGAACCAATTTCCCGTCATTCGCCGGATCGACGCGCTCAGCACTCGCTGCCACGACTGCGCCCGCGCCTTCCTTCAATGCCTGGGCGCGATTGACCGCGCGCCCCTCGTTCCAAAAGAGCACCACGACCGCGACCGCGGCGAGGATGCCGCCGAAGAGCATGCCCTTGATCGAATCCGCGATGCGGCTGAACCAGGACTGGGTGGAGACTTCACTGAAATTGTCGTCGGACATAGGTCGCCTTGTTTGGTTTGTTGGATCGCAGTTGCCTTCGCCGCCGCCATCGCGGCACCCGGTGCCGACGCTGACCGAAGTCGCACGGAACGGGGCGGAGTGTACGAGGCCGAAAAATTTCAGCCATTACAAAACGCGCGGGAAATTGGGGTGGCGACGGCCCGTCGCCACAAGCTGAATGGCGACAAGCTGTCGCCACCCCGGGAAGATGGAGACGGAACAGACCAGCGGCACCGCAAATGCGGCGGTGCTCGGAAAATGCACAGCCTCCGCGCGTTTCCTCGCCGCTGCGAGGGGCGTTTGGAACCTGCGTGGCCTCCGCGTGTTTTCGGTGCTGCAGCGGGCGGGGACCGCCCGCGCTCCCGCCGCGGCGTGCGACCGGTCCCCGGTCGCGCGCCGGGCGCTGCACTAATCGCCGCTGCCTCCGCTTCAGACCGTCACCCGCGTGCCATCGAAGCGGGTGAAGGTGAAACCGCTGAAGCCTTCGTTATAGGTCGCGCGCTGGTCGCGGAGAATGCTGAT